>JAATFA010000034.1 GCA_015655445.1 Actinomycetales bacterium
CGCCGGTTCGGGCCGGCCCGCTCTCGCGCCGGTTCGGGCCGGCCCGCTCTCGCGCCGGTTCGGGCCGGCCCGCTCTCGCGCCGGCCCGAACCGTGCCGCGGCGCGGCGCGCTGCGCTCACCGGCCGTCGAGCAGGTCCGCGGGATGCGTGAGCCGCCACCACGGGCCGGGGTCGCGGATCGCGCGGCCGAGCTCGAGCGGCACGACGACGCGCGTCGCGTCCGCGGCGACCGTGAGCGTTCCCACGCGCTCGTGCCGCGTGCCGATCCGCACCCGCTGCGCGTGCACGCGTGAGATCGTGCGCGCGTCCGACCACAGGACGGCCGTGCGCGTGGCGGTCGCGACGAGCGGCGCGCTCGCGCCCCACTCCGCGCGGTACGTGCCGAGCACCTCGCCCTTCGTCGCGAGCGCGACCTCGTGGAAGCCGGCGCGCACGCTCGCGAGCAGACGCGGGACGTCCGCGTCGAGCACGTCGTGGTCGACGGCGCCGAGCACGACACCGACGACGGTCACGGTGCGCGACCCGACGGGCAGGTCCGCGGAGAAGAGCAGGTCGGCGCCGGCCGTGTCGAGCGTGCCCGTCTTGACGCCGTCGACCGTGATGCCGCCGGGCTCGACCGCGCCGAGCAGCGCGTTCGTGTTCGTGATCGTGCCGACGCCGGGCACGACCGTCGTCGCCGTCGAGACGAGGGCGGCGAGCACGGGGTTGGCGAGCGCGAGCTTGCCGAGCTCGACGAGGTCCGCCGGCGTGCTCGTGTTGCGCGGGTCGATCCCGGTCGGCTCGACGATCGTCATGTGGGCGAGGCCGTGGGAGGCGAGCCAGGACTGGGCGGCGGCGACGAAGGCGTCCTGGGAGCCGAACGCCCAGCGCGCGAGGGCGGCGGCGTAGTTGTTGGCCGACTCGATGAGCGTCATCTGCATCGTCTGCAGCTGGGTGAGCTCGAGCCCGGCCGGCATGGGCAGCACCTTGCCGTCGAGAGCGAGGTAGCGGCCGTAGTACGCGCGATCGGTCTCGTCGAAGCGCAGCGTGGGCCCCTGCTCGCCGGGAGCGAGGGGATGCCGCTCGAGCACGACGAGCGAGGTGACGACCTTGCTGATCGAGGCGATGGGCACGGCGTCCTGCGGGCCGCTCGTCGCGAGGGTGCCCTTCCACCCGACCGCCCCCACGGCGCTCTCGCCGTACCCGGGGAAGGCGAGCTGCGCGGCGGGCGGGACGCCCGGATTCCGCGCCGTGAGCGCGAGGCGCGCCGGATCGGGCGGCGCGAGGAGCGTGAGCGGCACGTAGACGAGCGCCGCGAGCACGACGACGAGCACGCCCGCGACGATCGCCACGACCCGCCGCCGCCGTCGCCGGCTCCGGGTCTCGCGAGGGGCGGGCGGCACGCGACCATCCTAGGGAGGCCCGGGCCGGCTCCCGGGGAGCCCGCGTAGGGTGGGCGCGTGCGCGCCGTGGCCTTCGACGAGGATGCGATCGCCCGGTACTCGAGCAGGGCCGAGCGGGACGCGGCGGCGCCGCGCCTCGTCGAGCTGCTCCTCGCGCGGTGGCAGCTGCGCTCGCCGCGCCCGCTCGGGGGCGGCCAGGCCGGCATCGTGCTCGGAGTGCGCACCGCGGACGGTGAGCGCGCGGTGCTCAAGCTCGCGTTCCCGCATCCGGAGGCGGTGTGGGAGCCCGTCGCGCTGCAGCTGCTGCCACGCGATCTCGCGCCCGCGATCCTGCGCATGGACCGCTTCGCGTGGGCGCTCCTGCTCGAGCGCGTGCGTCCGGGTCGGCCGTTGTGGCAGTCGGGCCTGCCGCTCGAGCGCGCGCTCGAGGTCGGGGCGCGCGTCCACGCGCGCATCGCGGCCGTGTCGCCGCCCGTGCCGAGCGTGCCACGGCTGGCGGAGCAGTACGGCACGCTCGTGACGGGCGCCGACGAGCGCCTGCCGCGGCATGCGGCGCGCCTCGCAGAGATCGGCATCGCGGAGGGCGCGGTCGCGGACGGCCTCGCTTCGGCGCGCGCGCTCCTCGCCTCCGACGCGGCCTCGACGCTCGTGCACGGCGACTTCAACCCCGGCAACCTGCTCTCGTCCGAGGGCGGCGCGGCCGGCGCGCGCACGCTCGGCAGCCCTGTGCACGCGGCCGCGACGCGCGCGGCCCGGCGGCGGGAGAACGGGGCGGCTCACGGTCACTGGCGTGTCATCGACCCGAAGCCGCTCGTGGGCGATCCCGCGTTCGACTTCCATCCGCTCGTGCGCGACCTCGTCCACGTCGCAGGCGGGGACCCGCTGGGGACGCCGCTCGCGCCGCTGCTCGCCGTGGTCGCCGAGGCCCCCGGGCTCGATGGGCGGCGGATCGCGGCGTGGGGCGCCGCGCGCGCCGCCATCCACGTCGTGTGGGGCATGGACGACGGGGATGCCGAGGTCGCGCGGCGGGAGGCCGCGTGGCTCACGGCGTGGTCGCGCCTCGCGTGATCGCGCGCGCCGGTCACGTGCGCAGGGCCCACAGCGCGACCGCGGCGGCCGCGGCGACGTTGAGCGAGTCGACGCCGTGGAGCATGGGGATCGTGACGACGGCGTCGGCGACCGCGAGGGCGCGCCGGCTGAGCCCGTCCCCCTCTGTGCCGAGCAGGAGCGCGACGCGATCCGGCGCCGCCGCCGCGAAGGCGTCGAGGTCGACGGCGTCGTCGGCGAGCGCGAGCGCGGCGATCGAGAACCCCGCCTCGTGCAGGAGCGCGGCGCCCTCGGGCCACCACGGGATGCGCGTCCACGGCACCTGCAGCACCGTCCCCATGCTCACGCGCACGCTGCGCCGGTAGAGCGGGTCCGCGCAGCGCGGCGTGACGAGCACGGCGTCGGCGCCGAGCGCGGCCGCAGAGCGGAAGATCGCGCCGACGTTCGTGTGGTCGACGACGTCCTCGAGCACGACGACGCGGCTCGCGTCGCGCACGAGCTCGGCGGGATCCGGCAGCGGAGGCCGGTGCATCGCCGCGAGCGCGCCGCGGTGCAGGTGGAAGCCCGTGATCCCTTCGAGCACGTCGGCGCTGCCGACGTAGGCGGGCACGTCCCATGGCTCGAGGAGCGGCGCGAGGTCGTCGAGCCACTGCTCCTGCAGGAGCACGCTGCGCGGGCGGTGCCCCGCCGCGAGCGCGCGCTCGATGACCTTCGTCGACTCAGCGAGGTAGAGCCCGCCCGCCGGCTCGAGGCGACGGCGGAGCGCGACGTCGGTGAGCCTCGTGTAGTCGGCGAGCTCGGGGGCGTCGAGGTCGGTGATGGGGACGACATGCATTGGCAGCAATCGGAAACATATCGGAAAAGCGCCGCGTCTAGGCTGGGGAGCGAACGGAGGTGGCGATGTCCGGCAGTGCGCTCGCGCTTCCCGATCGGGATCGCGCCGCGGCCGGGGCGATCGGCGTCGCCGCCGACATCCTGCGCGGACGCCGCGTCGCGGTGCTCACGGGGGCGGGCATCAGCACCGACTCCGGCATCCCCGACTACCGCGGCGAGGGCGCCCCCGTGCGCACGCCCATGACGTTCCAGCAGTTCCTCGCCGACCCCGACTACCGGCGCCGCTACTGGGCGGGCAGCCACCTCGGCTGGCGCTCGTTCAGCAGCGCGCGGCCGAACGCGGGGCACGAGGCGCTCGTCGACCTCGAGCGTGCGGGCGTCGTCAACGGCGTCGCGACGCAGAACGTCGACGGCCTCCACGTGCGGGCGGGCTCTCGTCATGTCGTCGACCTGCACGGCAGCATGGACCGCGTGCGCTGCCTGCGCTGCGGGCAGAGCTACGCGCGCGCGAGCGTGGCCGAGCAGATCGAGCGGCGCAACCCGTGGCTCGACGAGCCGGGCGCGGTCGTGCTCGCGCCGGACGGCGACGTCGAGGTGACCGATGTCGCGCGGTTCGAGCCGCCGAGTTGCACGGTCTGCGGCGGCGTGCTCAAGCCGGACATCGTCTTCTTCGGTGAGTTCGTGCCGCCCGAGAAGTTCGCCGAGGCGGCCGCCCTCGTGCGCTCCGCCGACGCCCTGCTCGTCGCCGGCTCCTCGCTCGTCGTCAACTCGGGCATGCGCCTCGTCATGCAGGCCGTGCGCCGCCGGCTCCCCGTCGTCATCGTCAACCGCGGGGTCACGAAGGGCGACACGCGCGCGGCGGTTAAGATCGATGCGGGCACGTCGGAGACGCTGACTGCCCTGCGGGAGCGCCTGGTCTGAGATCCGCCCCGCCGGCGGAAGGACCCGAGTGACTCTGCTCTACCTCGTCCGTCACGGTGAGACGGACTGGAACCTCGAGCGCCGCATCCAGGGCGCCACGGACATCCCCCTCAACGCGACGGGGCGCGCGCAGGCGCGCGACACCGGGCGTCTGCTCGCCCAGCGGCGCTGGGATGCGATCGTCGCGAGCCCGCTCTCGCGCGCGCTCGAGACGGCGCGCATCATCGCAGCGGAGATCGGGCTCGGCGAGCCCGGGATCGAGCCGGCGCTCGTCGAGCGCAACTACGGCGAGGCGGAGGGGCTCACGGGGGCGGAGGTCGAGGAGCGCTTCCCCGGCGGCGCGCCCGTCCCCGGCCGTGAGACGCGCGAGCAGGTCGCGGACCGCGTCGTGCCCGCGCTCCTCGCCATCGCCGCCGCGCACCCCGGCGAGGCGGTCGTCGTCGTGAGCCACGGCGGCGTCATCCGTGCGGTGCTCGACGCGGTCGAGCCGGACGGGCATGGCGAGCCGATCACGAACGGGTCCGTGCACAGCTTCCGCGTCGTCGAGGGCGAGCTCGAGCTCATCGCGTTCGACGACCCGCTCGAGGAGGAGAGCGCGGGACCGCGCAGCGAGGATATCGCGGAGCAGAACGCGCTCGAGTGCTGAGCGGACCTGTGCGCCGCGCGGGCCCGTGCGCCGCGCGGCCCGGCCGGCACGCGCTCAGCGGCTTCGCTCGCGTCCCACGCGTTCGAGCAGGTCGAGCAGGATGCGCGCAGAGCGCGCCCAGTCGTAGTGCTCGGCGCGCGCGCGGGAGGCCGCCGACCGCTCGCGCCATTCGCCCTCGAGCTCGCGCACGCGCCGGGCGAGGCCCGCGGCGTCGCCCGGGCGGAAGTAGAGCGCGGCCTCGGCTCCGATCTCGCGGAAGATCGGGATGTCCGTGATGACGGCGGGAGTGCCGCGCCCCATCGCCTCGATGACGGGGATGCCGAAGCCCTCGTCGCGGGAGGCGCTCACGAACGCGGTCGCGCGCTCGAGCACGGCCGCGTACTCCTCGTCGCTCGCGCCGTCGTGGAACACGAGCGCCCCGTCCGGCGCGAGGCGTTCGAGGCGGTCCCGATCGCGCTCCCCCACACGGCTCATGAGGTGCAGCACATAGTCGGGGAGCTCGTGCAGCGCACGCGCGATCGTGTCGACGTCCTTGTACGGCATGAAGGACCCCATGTAGACGAGCACGCGCTCGGGCTCGCCGCGCTCGACGCGGTCGGGCACGCGGCTCGCGTTCGGCACGACGACGACCTCGCGTCGCGTGAGCCGGTGCCGCCGGATGAGGTCCGCGGTCGTCTCGGAGACGGTGACGACGGCGTCGACCCGGTTGAGGAGCATGCGCTGGGGCCACCACGCGAGGTGGTAGAGCCGCCAGAGCACGCGCACGTACCACGGCAGGTCGCGCGGCGGGGTGCGGTTCGTGTAGTAGATGAGGTCGTGCAGCGTCGAGACGACGGCGTAGCGGCGCCCGCTCGTGCCCATCGTCTGCATGGGCGTGTAGACGACGTCGGGCCGCAGCCGGTTGACCTGGCGCGCGACCCACGGCTCGCGCACGCTCGTCGGATCGGAGATGCGATGCCAGGGCAGGTCGGGCAGCATCGCGAGCTGGCGCTCGTCGCTGATGAGCATCTCGACGGGGCGCAGCCGGCTGAGCTCGGTCACGAGCTCGGCGGTGAAGCGGCTGATGCCGTCGTGGCGTCCTGTCCGCGTGTAGCGGCAGTCGACGAGGATCCTCACGGCGCGACGAACGCCGCGATCGCGGCCGCCGCCTCCGCGGGCCGCTCGTAGTGGATGAGGTGCCCGACGCCCTCGAGCACGACGAGGCTCGCGTGCGGCAGGCGCGTCGCGAGCTCTCGCGAGCGCTCGAGGGGCGTGATGTCGTCGCGGTCCGCGGCGATGAGCAGGGTCGGCACGAGGACGCGCTCGGCGACCTCTCCCACGTGGGCGCTCACGGAGGCGCGGAAGGCCTCGAGCACGACGCGCCGGTCGGCGAACGAGCCGAAGTAGCGGTCGTGCTCGGCGTGGATCCACGACCGCAGCGCGCGATCGCGCGTCTTCGCCATCGACGCGCTCATGAAGCGCGTGACGGCGCGGCTGCGCAGGAGCGCGAAGCCCACGCGCTCGGGCAGCCGTGCGCCGAGCCAGTAGTAGAACACCGCGAGCCGCGTGAGCACGCCCCGCGGCCCCGCGAGCGCGGGTGCCGCGATGGGGTTGACGAGCACGAGTCGGGGCGTCGGCAGCCCCGCCGCGACCGCGTGCGCTGTCACGATCGAGCCGAAGGAGTGGCCGAGCACGACCGCGCTTCCGGTGAGCCCGAGCGCGTCGAGGAGCGCGCGCAGCCAGCGGCCGTACCCGGGCACGTCGTGCGCGGCCTCGGTCATGGGCGTCGAGACGCCGAAGCCCGGCAGGTCGGGCATGAGCACGCGCACGTGCGGCAGGTGAGCGACGACGGGCTCGAGCCCGTGGTGGTCGCCGCGCAGGCCGTGGACGGCGAGGATCGTCGTGTCCGCGTCCTCGGGACCGTAGTCCCAGTAGCGCGTGAGGCTGCCGAGGACGGCGACCTCGCCCGTGCGGACGGGGACCGCGGCGAGCAGCTCGGCGTAGGGGCCCGGGGTCGGCATCCTGCCTAGTTTAGAGCGCAGTGAGAGCGCGGGCGGGCCGTCCGAGGCGCATGCGCGGGCGACCATAGACTCGTGCCGTGACCTTCACCGCGCCGATCACGCTCCCGGGCCTCACGCTCGACCCGCAGTGGTACCGGCGGAGCGTCTTCTACGAGGTCATGATCCGCTGCTTCGTCGACAGCAACGGCGACGGGACGGGCGACATCGGCGGCCTCATCTCGCGCCTCGACTACCTCCAGTGGCTCGGTGTGGACGCGCTGTGGCTGCCGCCGTTCTACGCGTCGCCCTTGCGCGACGGCGGCTACGACGTCTCGGACTTCCGGGCGATCCTGCCCGAGTTCGGCACGATCGACGAGTTCCGCGAGCTCGTCACGAAGGCGCACGAGCGCAACATGCGCATCGTGATGGACTTCCCGCTCAACCACACCTCCGACCAGCACGAGTGGTTCCAGCAGTCGCGCTCCGACCCCGAGGGCCCCTACGGGGACTACTACGTGTGGAGCGACACGGACGAGAAGTACCCGAACATCCGCATCATCTTCATCGACACGGAGGACTCGAACTGGGCGTTCGACTCCGAGCGGCGCCAGTTCTACTTCCACCGCTTCTTCTCGCACCAGCCCGACCTCAACTACGAGAACCCGGCCGTGCACGAGGAGGTCTTCGACATCGTGCGGTTCTGGTTCGACATGGGCGTCGACGGCCTGCGCCTCGACGCGATCCCCTACCTCTACGAGTCGGACGAGGGCAACGGAGAGGGCGAGCCGCCGACGCACGAGTTCATCAAGCGGCTGCGCGACATGGTCGACCGCGACTACCCGGGGCGGATCCTCGTCGCGGAGGCGAACCAGTGGCCGCGCGAGGTCGCGGCGTTCTTCGGCACGGCCGAGGAGCCCGAGTGCCACATGGCCTTCGACTTCCCGGTCATGCCGCGCATCTTCTACTCGCTGCGGTCGCAGCGCGCCGATGAGCTCGTGCGCATCCTCTCCGAGACGACGGACGTGCCCCCGGGCTCGGCGTGGGGCGTCTTCCTGCGCAATCACGACGAGCTCACGCTCGAGATGGTCTCCGAGGAGTACCGCCAGGCCATGTATGGCTGGTACGCGTACGACCCGCGCATGCGCTCGAACATCGGTATCCGCCGGCGTCTCGCGCCGCTGCTGGACAACTCGCGCGCCGAGCTCGAGCTCGCGCACGCGCTGCTGTTCTCGCTGCCCGGCTCCCCGTTCCTGTACTACGGCGACGAGATCGGCATGGGCGACAACATCTGGCTGCCGGATCGCGACTCCTCTCGCACCCCCATGCAGTGGACGCCGGACCGGAACGCGGGCTTCTCGACCGCCGACCCCGGCAAGCTCTACCTGCCGGTCATCCAGTCGCTCGTCTACCACTACAACCAGATCAACGTCGAGGCGCAGCTCGCGCAGTCGCGCTCGCTGCTGCACTGGATCCGCAACGTCATCCACGTGCGCAAGGCCCATCCCACGTTCGGCCTCGGCACCCTGCGCGTGCTCGAGACCGACCACGAGTCGGTGCTCGCGTTCGTGCGCGAGTACCGGGGCTCGGGCACGCAGTTCGGCGACTCGCCCGAGACGATCCTGTGCGTGTTCTCGTTCGCGCACAACCCGGTCTCGGTGAGGGTCTCGGCGCCGGATCTCGCGAGCCGCGGGCTCTTCGACCTCTTCGGGGGCGGCGAGTTCCCGGCGTTCGACGCGGACGGCGAGATCACGCTCACGCTCGCGACGCAGTCGTTCTACTGGCTACACGTGGGCGACGTGCGTCAGCCCCCCGTCGTCGCCCCCGCAGCGCCCGCTCCCATCCCGCCCGCGGTCGGCTGAGCCCGCGGTCGGCCGAGCCGGCACCCGGCTGAGCCCGCGCCCGGCCGAGAGCCGGCCCCCGGTCGATCGGGCGCGGCGCGCTTGCCCACACGCCGTGCGCGCTCCGGCGCGGTGTCGGTGCCGCGCCATACCCTCGCTTCATGGCGTGGCACGAGCGACTCGCGGTCTTCGACCTGGAGACGACAGGCGTCGACGTCGAGTCGGCGCGCATCGTGACGGCCCACCTGGGCGTGCTCGACGAGCGCGGGCAGCAGGTGGAGGCGTGGGACTGGCTCGCCGATCCCGGCGTCGAGATCCCTGAGGGAGCCGCAGCCGTGCACGGGATCACGACGGAGATGGCGCGCGCGAGCGGCCGCCGCGCGCGGGAGGTCGTGGGCGAGGTCGTCCTCGCGGTCGAGGCGCTCGTGTCCAGCGGGCTGCCGCTCGTGATCTACAACGCCCCGTACGACCTCACGCTGCTCAACCGCGAGGCGCGCCGCCATGGGATCCGTCCGCTCGCCGATCCGCGTCCCGTCATCGACCCGCTCGTGATCGACAAGGCGATGGACCGGTACCGTCCCGGCAAGCGCACGCTCTCGGTGACGAGCGAGCTCTACGGCGTCGTGCTCGAGTACGCGCACACGGCCGGCGCGGACGCGGTCGCGGCGGGGCGCGTCGCGCAGGCGCTCGCGCTGCGGTACGCGGACTGGCTCGGCGACGACGTCCACGAGATCCACGATCGCCAGATCCGCTGGTGCAAGGCCCAGTCGCTCGGGTTCCAGGACTACGTGCGCCGTACGCGCGACCCCGAGTTCACGGTCGCGTGGGAGTGGCCGGAGCGTCCCGCGCCCGTCGCCCGCGTGGGCGTGCCGGAGGACGGGGAGGGGCGTCCTCGGGAGCGCTCGGCCGCGGCCGCGGCCGCGGAGCCGGCCGCCGCCTAGCGAGACGTGCGCGCCCCGCTGCTGCCGCGGCGGCTGCGGACTACGCGCCGAAGCCCTTGAAGCGCTGGTTGAACTTCTCGACGCGGCCGGCGCTGTCGAGGATGCGCTGCTTGCCCGTGTAGAACGGGTGCGACTCGGAGGAGATCTCGACGTCGACGACGGGGTAGGTGTTGCCGTCCTCCCACTCGATCGTCTTGTCACTCGTGACGGTCGAGCGCGTGAGGAAGGTGGCCCCCGAGGCGAGGTCGCGGAACACGACCGGGGCGTAGTTCGGGTGGATGTCGGTCTTCATGGCAATCCTCAGCGGGAGATCACGGCGGGAAATCGGTCGGCAATGGGCCGACTGCCTAGACTACCATGCCGCCCGTCCGGTCACGCCGAGGGCGCAGGTCACGACGCGGCGCGAGCAGTGAACCGGCCGTCCTCGTGGGCGACGACGAGCTCGAGCCCGAACGTCTCGCTCAGGCGCTCCGCCGTGATGACGTCCTCGAGGGGGCCGGCGGCGGTGACGCGACCGCGGGCGAGGAGCAGTGCGTGCGTGAAGCCCGGCGGGATCTCCTCGACGTGATGCGTGACCATGACGATCGCGGGAGCGGCGTCCGCACGCGCATAGCCGCCGAGGAGCTGCACGAGCTCCTCGCGGGCGCCGAGGTCGAGGCTCGCCGCGGGCTCGTCGAGCAGGAGCAGCTCGGGGTCCGTCATGACCGCGCGCGCGATCTGCACGCGCTTCTGCTCGCCGTCGCTCAGGTCGCCGAAGCGCCGGCCCTCGAGATCGCTCAGGCGCCACTCGGCGAGCACGCGCTGCGCGCGCCGCACGTCGAGGTCCTCGTAGCGTTCGTTCCACCGCCCGGTGACGGAGTAGGCGGCCGTGAGCACGGCGTCGAGCACCGTCTCCCCCGCGGGGATGCGCCGCGCGAGCGCGGTGGACGCGAAGCCGATGCGCGGGCGCAGCTCGAAGACGTCGGTGCGCCCTAGCGTCGCGTCGAGGATGTGCACGGTCCCCGACGTGGGATGGATGGTCGCGGAGGCGACGCCGAGCAGCGTCGTCTTGCCGGCCCCGTTCGGCCCGAGCACGACCCAGCGATCGGAGTCCTCCACCGTCCACGAGACGGAGTCCAGGATCGTCGTGCCGCTTCGCACGACGGAGACATCGGAGAACTGCAGAACGGTGTCGGCCACGGTTCCCCAGCCTATCCGCCGCGGTGCGTCCGGAGAGGACGGCGCGGTGCTCCTCGCGACGCGAGGGCGCGCCGAGCGCCGTTCACGCGAGGACGGACGCGTACACCTCGCGCGTGCGAGCGGCGATCGCGTCCCACGCGAAGCTCTCCCGGGCGCGACGGCGGCCCGCCTCCCCCATGCGCTTCGCGGCCGCGGGGTCCGACACGACCTCGGTGAGCGCAGCGGCGAGGCCGCGCACGAACGCGTCGGGGTCCAGCGGCGTGCCCGTCCCGTCGTCCGCCTGGACGATCGGCACGAGGCGGCCCGTGACGCCGTCGACGACGACCTCGGGGATGCCGCCCGTCGCGGTCGCGACGACGGGGGCGCCGCACGCCATCGCCTCGAGGTTGACGATGCCGAGGGGCTCGTAGACCGAAGGGCACACGAACGTCGTCGCCGCGGACAGGAGCGCGGCGAGCTCATGCTGTGGCAGCAGGCGGTCGAGCCACACGACCCCCGAGCGCTCCGACTGGAGGACGGCGACGCCCTCGCGCACCTCGGCGAGGATCTCGGGGGTGTCCGGGGCTCCCGCGCACAGCACGAGCTGCACGTCGGGGGGCAGCAGGCGCGCCGCGCGCAGCAGGTACGGCAGCCCCTTCTGGCGCGTGATGCGGCCGACGAAGACGACGGAGGGCCGCTCCGGGTCCACGCCGAGCGTGCGCACGAGCCCGGGGTCGTCGACGGGGTGCCAGCGCTCGAGGTCGATGCCGTTGTGCACGACGTGCACGCGTTCGGCGTCGAGCGCGGGATAGCACCGCAGGATGTCGGCGCGCATCCCCGCGCTCACGGCGATCACGGCGCTCGCCGCCTCGAACGCGGTGCGCTCGATCCAGCTCGAGACCCGGTATCCCCCGCCCAGCTGCTCGGCCTTCCAGGGCCGCAGCGGCTCGAGGCTGTGCGCCGTCAGCACGTGCGGGACGCCGTGCAGGAGCGCGGCGACGTGGCCGGCGGCGTTCGCGTACCACGTGTGCGAGTGCACGATGTCGGCGCCCGCGACGTCCTGCGCCATCTGCAGGTCCACGCCGAGTGTGCCGAGCGCCGCGTTCGCGGTGGCGAGCTCGGCGGGCACGCGGTAGGCGACGACGTCGGGCTCCTCGCGCGGAGCCCCGAAGCACCGCACGACGACGTCGAGGTCGCGCCGGAGCGCCCGCGTGAGCTCGCTCACGTGCACGCCCGCGCCGCCGTAGATCTCTGGGGGGTACTCCCGGCTGAGAACGTCGACCCGCATGGCTACCGACGGTACTGCATCCCCTACTGTTGGTCGCATGGCATCGAAGAAGATCTTCGGCATCGTGCTGGCCGGTGGCGAAGGGAAGCGGTTGATGCCTCTCACTGCGGATCGCGCGAAGCCGGCGGTGCCGTTCGGCGGCGGCTATCGCCTCATCGACTTCGCGCTCTCGAACCTCGTCAACTCGGGCCTGCGGCAGATCGTCGTGCTCACGCAGTACAAGTCGCACAGCCTCGACCGCCACATCTCGCAGACGTGGCAGCTCTCGCGCATGCTCGGCTCCTACGTCGCGTCCGTGCCCGCCCAGCAGCGGCTCGGCAAGCGCTGGTTCGCCGGCTCCACCGACGCGATCCTGCAGAGCGCGAACCTCCTGCGCGACGAGAAGCCGGACATCGTCGTCGTGGTCGGCGCCGACCACGTCTACCGCATGGACTTCAGCCAGATGATCGCCGCGCACATCGAGGCGGGCACGGGCGTCACGGTCGCCGCGATCCGCCAGCCGATCGCGCTCGCCGACCAGTTCGGCGTCATCGAGGTGGACTCCGAGCGTCCCCGACGCATCGCGGCGTTCCGCGAGAAGCCGAAGGATGCCGTCGCGATCCCCGACTCGCCCGGGGAGGTGCTCGCGTCGATGGGCAACTACGTCTTCGACGCCGACGTGCTGCTCGACTCCGTGCGGCGCGACGGGGAGCGCGGCGACTCGAACCACGACATGGGCGGCGACATCATCCCCGACTTCGTCGAGCGCGGCGAGGCGGCCGTGTACGACCTGCAGGACAACGTCGTGCCGGGCTCGACCGATCGCGACCGCTTCTATTGGCGCGACGTGGGGACGATCGACTCCTTCTTCGACGCCCACCAGGACCTCGTCTCGGCGCTGCCGATCTTCAACCTCTACAACACGCTCTGGCCCATCTACAGCCAGCAGCTCAACATGCCGCCCGCCAAGTTCGTGCGCGACGCCGCCAACGACGTCGGCACGACGATCGACTCGATCGTCGCGCTCGGCTGCGTGCTCTCGGGCGCGCACCTCGAGCGCAGCGTGCTCGGCCCACTCACGACCGTGGAGTCGGGCGCGCGCGTGGTCAACTCGGTGCTGTTCGAGCGCATCACGATCGGCCCGGGCGCCGTCATCTCGAAGGCTATCCTGGACAAGGACGTCGTGGTCGCGCCGGGCGCGACGGTCGGCGTCGATCCCGAGCTGGACCGCGCGCGCGGCTTCACGGTCACCGACTCCGGCATCACGGTCGTCGGAAAGGGCGTCCGCGTCGAGTAGCCCGAGCGAGCGAGGAGACGGATCCCCCGATGGCACGCTTCCTCGTCGTGCTCGACGTCGACTCGACGCTCATCGAGGACGAGGCGATCGAGCTCCTCGCCGAGCAGGCCGGCTCCCGGGAGACGGTCGCCGCGATCACGGCGCGCGCGATGAACGGCGAGCTCGACTTCGCGCAGAGCCTGCGCGAGCGCGTCGCGACGCTCGCGGGAGTGCCGGCGACCGTGTTCGAGCACGTCGGCGCGCGCGTGCGCGTGACGGAGGGCGTGCCCGCGCTCGTCGCCGGCGTGCACGAGGCGGGCGGGCGCGTGGGCGTCGTCTCGGGGGGCTTCCACGAGCTCCTCGACCCGCTCGCGGCGCGGCTGGGACTTGACCACTGGCGCGCCAACCGGCTCGTCGTGCGCGACGGCGTGCTCACGGGCGAGGTCGACGGACCCGTCGTCGACGCGGAGGCGAAGGCGCATGCGCTGCGGACATGGGCGGATCTCTGCGGCGTGCCGCTCTCCCGCACGATCGCGGTCGGCGACGGCGCGAACGACCTGCGGATGATGGAGTGCGCGGGTCTGTCCGTCGCCTTCGACGCCAAGGACCCCGTGCGCGCGGCCGCGGACCTCGTGCTCGACGTGCGCGACCTGAGCCTCCTGCTGCCGCTGCTCGGGACGGCGCTCAGTGCCCCATCCCGAGGCCGCCGTCGACGGGGATGACCGCGCCGGAGATGTAGGCGGCGTCCTCGCCCGCGAGCCACAGCACGACCCGCGCGACCTCGCGGGGGCTCGCGAACCGCCCCGCGGGCACGCTCTTGCGGTACTCCGCCTGCTGCGCCTCCGGGAGCTCGGCGGTCATGTCCGTCTCGACGAAGCCGGGAGCGACGACGTTGGCCGTGATGCCGCGCGAGCCGAGCTCGCGCGTGATCGAGCGTGCGACGCCGACGAGGCCGCTCTTGGAGGCGGCGTAGTTCACCTGCCCCGCGTTGCCGTAGAGGCCCGTCACGCTCGAGATGAGGATGACGCGTCCGAACCGCGCGCGCACCATGCCGCGCGTGGCGCGACGCACGACGCGGAAGGCGCCCGTGAGGTTCGTGTCGACGACGGTCTCGAAGTCCTCGTCGCTCATCCGCAGGAGGAGCGCGTCGCGCGTGATGCCCGCGTTCGCGACGACGACCTCGACGGGCCCGAGCCGCTCCTCGACCTCGGCGAACGCCGCGTCGAGGGACGCTCCGTCGGTCACGTCGGCGCGCACGGCGAGCGTGCCCTCGGGTCCCTCACCCGAGCGTGCGGTGATCGCGACGCGGTGCCCGGCCGCGACGAACTCCGCCGCGATCGCCGCGCCGATCCCCCTCGTGCCGCCGGTGACGAGGACGGTGCGCGCATCGGTCATGGTGCTCCAGCCTATCGGGAGCCGCGCGGACGTAGGCTTGTGCGCGAGCCCATGAAGCAGCAGCAGTCCTCGATCACCGCCCTGCCGCCCTCCCCCGACGAGGAGCGGCACCGCCGCATGGTGCGGTACGGGGTCGCGATGGGCATTCGTGTCGCATGCGTGCTCGCGTGCTTCTTCGTGCACGGCTGGTGGCTCGTGCTCCCCGTCACGGGCGCCATCGCGCTGCCCTACATCGCCGTCGTGCTCGCGAACGTGGGCTTCGCGCGGCCCGGCGTCGTCGAGCGCCCCGGCTCGATCGTGCCGACGCGGGGAGGACCGCAGCCGTGACGGACGCGTCGTCCGGGTCGGACGCCGCCGGCGCCGGGCGCGTCGTGTGCTCGCGGGCGGCGTGCGCGCGCGAGGCGGCGTGGGCCGTCGCGTGGCGCAACCCGCGCATCCACCCCGCGGAGCGCGTGAAGGTGTGGGCCGCGTGCGACGAGCACCGCGGATACCTGCGCGACTACCTCGCGAGCCGCGGCTTCCCCGTCGTCGTGTCGGCGCTCGACGCGGTCCCGGAGCGCGTGCCCGAGGCCCCCGCGATGCCCCGGGGGATCTCATGAGGCGCTGGAGGTTCGCGCTCACCTCCCGCTGGATGGGCTATCTCGCGGTCACGGTCGCCTTCGCGATCGCGTGCGTGCTGCTCGGGATGTGGCAGTGGTCGCGCAACGAGGAGAAGCAGGCCGAGGTGGACCGCGTCGCGCGCAACTACGACGCCGCCCCCGCGGCGCTCGCCGACCTCCTGCCGGGGCTGCGGGACTGGCGGCTCGCCGACGAGTGGCGCCCGGTCGAGCTGCGTGGGCGGTACCTGCCCGAGAAGCAGCTGCTCGTGCGCAATCGGCCCCACGACGACGACTCCGGCTACGAGGTGCTCACGCCGCTCCTGCTCGACGACGGCCGTGTGTTCGTCGTCGACCGCGGCTGGCTGCCCTCCTCGAACACGAACGCCGAGCGACCCGACTCGGTGCCGCCCCCTCCCCGGGGCGAGGTCGACGTCGTCGCGCGCCTGCAGGCGAGCGAGCCCGCGGTGCCGGGACGGTCTGCGCCGCGCGGCCAGCTCGTGAGCATCCACCTGCCCGACGTCGCGCGCACGATCGGCCGGCCCACCTACACGGGCGCCTACGGCCTCGTCGCGAGCGAGGACCCCTCCCCCGCGGTCCTGCCGACGAGGTCGACGAAGCCCGTGCCCGACCTCGGGCCGCACCTGTCGTACATGATCCAGTGGTTCCTGTTCGGCATCATGGGCTTCTTCGGCCTCGCGTGGGCGATCCGCAACGAGTACCGCATCCGCAACAGCGACGACCCGGAGGTGCGCGCGCAGGCGGAGGAGAGGGCGCGCCGTCGCGCGGCCCGACGCACCGACGCGCAGGAGGAGGACGAGCTCCTCGACGCCCGAGGGCTCTGACCGCTGGCACGCGACTCGCCCCCGCGCCCGTGAGGAGGGAAGGCGTGCGGGTCGCGCGACGTCCCACGCGTTAGCATGCACGCATGGGGAATCTGGGGGATCGTCGCGCTGCCGTCATCATCGAGGACGACGCGGACATCAGGCATCTGCTCGAGACCGTGCTCGTCCAGGCCGGCTTCCAGGTCGTGGGCACGGGCAACGGGCTCGACGGCATCGAGGCGGTGCGCACGTACTCGCCTCTCGTGACGACGCTCGACATCAACATGCCCGGCATCGACGGCTTCGAGACCGCGCGACGGATCCGCGAGTTCAGCTCCACCTACCTCATCATGCTCACGGCGCTCGAGGAGGAGATCGACGCCCTCCGCGGGCTCGGCTCGGGCGCCGACGACTACCTCACGAAGCCCTTCCGCCCGCGCGAGCTGCGGGCGCGCATCGAGGCGATGCTGCGCCGTCCGCGCACGCTCGTGACCGCGGGCGGCGCGGAGACGGTCGGCGAGACGGCGACGGCGCCCGTCGTCGAGGTGGTCGACGAGCCCACGCCGGTGGCGGCGCGAGCGGAGTCGGCGGGTGCGCGGGATGACCAGCTCCGGGCCCCCGAGCGCCCGTCCCCTCCAGCGGGGCCGGTCGACCCGGAGCTCGAGGACGAGGCCTGGCTCGAGCACCGCGGCCTGCGGCTGAGCCCCGAGATGCGGCTCGTCGAGGTGGACGGCGTGAGCGTCGACCTCACGCGCAGCGAGTTCGACCTGCTCGAGGCGCTCATGGAGTCCGGGCGCCGTGTGCGCACGAAGGCAGACCTCGCGCTGCTGCTGCGCGGGGAGAGCTACGTGACCACGCACTACGTGAGCGACACGGACAAGCGCGCGATCGAGGTGCACATGGCCAACCTGCGGCGCAAGCTCGCGGACTCCACGACGGCGCCGCGATGGATCGAGACGGTTCGCGGCGTGGGGTACCGCATGACGGCGGAGGAGGGCGCGTGAGCCGCGCCCTCCTCCGCGTCGTGCGTCGACGACCTCAGACCCGGTAGCCGCGGTGGCGGCGCAGGAGCTGGCCGAACATCGAGACCGTCTGCAGGACCGTGATGAGGCCGAGCACGGGCCAGCCGATCCACAGGATCGTCGACTGCACGACGGGCGCGAGGGCGAACCATCCCGCCGTGAGTGCGGCCATGAGCGCCGCACCGAGGATGACCGGCACGAGGTAGGCGTATCCGCTGCCGCGCTCCGCCTTCGCCTGCGCGGCCCAGTTGTCGACCTGCTTCTGGCTCAGGAACTTCGACCATGCGCGCAGGAAGTGTCCGATCCGGATCCACATGTAGACCTCGGCGGGCACGATGAGGAGCGCGAAGAGCACGTCCTTCCAGTTGCGGTTCTGCATCGACAGCGCGATGCGCAGGTTGAGCAGCA
>JAATFA010000072.1 GCA_015655445.1 Actinomycetales bacterium
AGCGGGTAGATGTCCTGGTACTTCTTGGGCGGGTTCTCCGCGTAGGCGATCGTGCCGTCCGGGAGCCGCGTGAACCACTCCGGGTGCTCGGCGACCCAGGGATGGTCGGGCGAGCACTGGAAGGCGAGGTCGAGAGCGACCTCGAGGCCGTGGCGCCCCGCCTCCGCGAGGAAGAACGCGAAGTCGCGCTCGGTGCCGAGCTCGGGGTGGATCGCGTCGTGTCCCCCCTCCGCGGCCCCGATGGCCCACGGCGAGCCGGGGTCGTTCGGGCCCGCGTCGAGCGTGTTGTTGGGGCCCTTGCGGAAGCTCCGCCCGATCGGGTGGATGGGCGGCAGGTAGACGACGTCGAAGCCCATCGCCGCGATCTCGGGCAGACGCGCGGCGGCCGTGCGGAAGGTCCCGCTCTGCCAGCTCCCGTCGGGGCGGCGCTTCGCGCCCACCGATCGGGGGAAGAACTAGTACCAGCTGCCGACGCCCGCGCGCGTGCGCTCGACGCGCAGCTTGATCTCGTCGGAGCCCGTCGTGAGGCTCGCGAGCGGGCGCGCCTCGAGGGCCGCCGCGAGGCGCGCGTCGAGCGCGGGGGCGAGCCGCTCCTCGGGGGCGAGGGTCGCGTCCTGCGCCGCGGAGAGCGCGGCGAGCACCGCCTTGCTGCGGCCCGCGCGGCGCAGCAGGTCAGCGCCCATCCGCAGCATGAGCTCGACGTCGATCCCCGCCGGCACCTTGATGCGCGCGTCGTGCAGCCAACTGCTCCAGTCGTCGCGGAAGGCGCGCACGCGCCAGCGCCACGTGCCCTCCTCGTCCACGAGCGCGGCGACCGCCCAGCGGTCGGTGCCGGGGGCGGTCGCGCTCATGACGTGCGTCGTCGTCGCGCCCGATGGGGAGGTCAGCAGCAGGCGCACGCCGATCTCGTCGTGGCCCTCCTTGAACACCGTCGCCTCGAACGGCACGACCTCGCCGACGTACGCCTTCGCGGGCCACAGCCGGTCGGGCTGCTGGGGGGCGAGGTGCCGGATCGGGATGCGTCCGATGCGGAGGGCGGGACCCCCGTTCGCGACCGCGGGCTCGGCTCGACTCGCACGTTCGACCACGTGCCGACAGTATCAATCCCGCAGATCGCCTCCGAACGGGGCGAGCGATTCCCAGTCGTCCGCAATTAATCGGCCGGTAACCGGCGTGCCATAGGCTCGGACGGGTGAAGGCGATTCGCAGGTTCACCGTCCGTACCGTTCTTCCCGAATCCCTCGCCGCGCTCGAGGAGCTCGCGGCGAACCTCCGCTGGTCGTGGCACGAGCCGACCGTGCAGCTCTTCCGCTTCATCGACCCCGACCTGTGGGAGCAGCGGGGGCACGACCCCTACACCCTGCTCGGCGAGGTCGACCCCGCGCGCCTCGGCGCGCTCGCCGAGGACCACGCGTTCGTGGAGCGCGCCAATGCGCTGCGCGAGGACCTGCGCGCGTATGTGTCGGAGCCCCGGTGGTACCAGTCGCTCGAGGACGCCCCGGCGTCGGTCGCGTACTTCTCGCCCGAGTTCGGCATCGCTGCGGCCCTGCCGCAGTACTCGGGCGGCCTCGGGATCCTCGCCGGCGACCACCTCAAGAGCGCCTCGGACCTCGGCGTGCCGATCGTCGGCGTCGGCCTCTTCTACCGCGCGGGCTACTTCCGCCAGTCGATCTCGCGCGAGGGCTTGCAGCAGGAGAGCTACCCGATCCTCGACCCCGACGGCCTGCCGCTGTCGGTGCTGCGTCACCCGGACGGCACGGCCGCGCAGATCGCGCTCGCCCTGCCGGAGGACCGCGTGCTCCACGCTCGCATCTGGCAGGCGAAGGTCGGCCGCGTGCCGCTCCTCCTGCTCGACACCGACATCCCGGCCAACGCGGAGGAGCTCCGCGGCGTCACCGATCGCCTCTATGGCGGCGGCGGCGAGCACCGTCTGCTGCAGGAGCTCCTGCTCGGCATCGGCGGAGTGCGCGCGCTCAAGGTCTTCGGCGAGCTCACGGGGGCGCCGGCGCCCGAGGTGTTCCACACGAACGAGGGCCACGCGGGCTTCCTCGGGCTCGAGCGCATCAGCGACCTCATCGGGGGCGGCCTGACCTTCGCGGAGGCGCTCCAGGTCGTGCGCGCGGGCACCGTCTTCACGACGCACACGCCCGTGCCCGCGGGGATCGACCGCTTCGACCTCGGGCTCGTCAAGCGGTACTTCTCGTCGCCGCTCCTGCCCGGGGTCCCGGTCGACGACGTGCTGCGGCTCGGACTCGAGGACTACCCCGGCGGGAGCCCGTCGACGTTCAACATGGCCGTCATGGGGCTGCGCCTCGGCCAGCGCGCGAACGGCGTCTCGAGGCTGCACGGGGCCGTGAGCCGCGAGATGTTCGGCGCGCTGTGGCCGGAGTTCGACCCGGAGGACGTGCCCATCACGTCCGTCACGAACGGGGTGCACGCGCCCACGTGGACCGACCCGATCCTGCTCGACCTCGTCTCCGACCGGCTCGGCGCGTGGGACACGACGCACTGCGACTGGAACTCGCCGGCCATCACGGACGCGGACCTGTGGGAGGTCAAGGGCCGCATGCGGGCGCAGCTCGTCGAGGACGCCCGACGGCGGATGATCGCCTCCTGGAACGAGCAGAACCCGGGGGCGGGGGTGCCGGCGTGGTTCTCGGAGATGCTCGACCCGAACGTGCTCACGATCGGCTTCGCGCGCCGCGTTCCCACCTACAAGCGGCTCACGCTCATGCTGCACGACCGCGAGCGGCTGCGCGCGCTCCTCACGCATCCCGAGCGGCCCGTGCAGCTCGTCGTCGCGGGCAAGTCGCACCCGGCGGACGAGGAGGGCAAGCGCCTCATCCAGGAGCTCGTGCGGTTCGCCTCCGAGCCGGACGTGCGCGGGCGCATCGTGTTCCTGCCCAACTACGACATCGGCATGGCGCAAGTGCTCTACCCGGGCACCGACGTGTGGCTCAACAACCCGCTGCGTCCGCTCGAGGCCTGTGGCACGTCGGGGATGAAGGCCGCGCTCAACGGCTCGCTCAACCTCTCGATCCTCGACGGATGGTGGAACGAGTTCTACGACGGCGAGAACGGCTGGGCGATCCCGTCCGCCGACAGCGCGGGCGACGCGGCCGAGCGCGACGCTCTCGAGGCGGAGGCGCTCTACGACCTCATCGAGCACCAGGTGGCCCCGCGCTTCTACGAGCGCGACGCCGACGGCGTGCCCCGCCGGTGGACCGCGTGGATGCGGCACACGCTCGCGACGCTCTCCCCACGCCTGTCGGCGGACCGCATGGTGCGCGAGTACGTCGAGCGTCTCTACGTGCCCGCCGCGCGGTCCGAGCGGGCCGTGTCCGCGTCGTCCTACGCGGGCGGCCGCGAGCTCGCCGCGTGGATCGAGCGCGTGCGGTCGGGATGGAGCGCGGTGCACGTCGCGCACGTCGAGTCGGGCGGCGTGGACGCCGTGCCGCAGGTGGGCGACGAGCTGCACGTGCGTGCGCAGGTCGAGCTCGGGTCCCTCTCGCCCGACGACGTGAAGGTCGAGGTCGTGTACGGCCCGACGCGCGACGAGGATCGTCTCGTGGACATCTCGCGCACGCGCCTCGACCTCGAGCAGGCCGAGGACGGCCGCGCGACGTTCGCGGGCACGGTGCGGCTCGCGCGCGCGGGAAGCTTCGGCTACACCGTGCGCGTCGTGCCCCGGCACACCCTGCTCGCGACCCCCGCCGAGCTCGGCCTCGTCGCCGTCGCCTGACCCCCTTCCCTCCCTTCCCTCCCCGCACGCGCCGGCGTGTCTGCCGTGCGCGCCCGGAATAACGGGCGCGCACGGCAGACACGCCGGCGCGTGGAGCGGGAGTGGGGAGCCGTGGAGCGGGAGTGGGGCGGGGCGGGGTCAGGGGGCTGGGTGCGCACGGAAGAGCTGCATCGACGTGGGTGCGACGACGAGGTCACTGCCGGGCCCGAACTCGAGCTGGTCCGGGTCGAGCGCATCGCGCGCGGAGTCCCACAGGAGCGTGTACCCGCCCACGCCCTCGTGCTCGGGGAGCGTGACCGTGACGCCCTCCTCGAGCCCGTGCACGACGAGCAGGATGCGGTTGAAAGGCTCGAACTCTGGCGTCGAGGCCGCGAGGTACTGCAGCGTGCGCTCGACGGGGGAGTCCCAGTCCTCGAGCGTCATCGCGAGGCCCTCCTTGTTGTACCAGTCCATCTGCGTCGCGCTCGGCACGGTCTCGCCCCAGCGGCCGTAGCGCACGGGCCGCACGGCCGGGTTCTCCCGTCGCATGCGGATGAGGTGGCGCGTGATCGCGAGCAGGTCCTCCTGCCACGGCTCCCGCTCCCACCGGAGCCACGTGAGCTCGCCGTCCTGGCAGTAGGCGTTGTTATTGCCGCGCTGGCTGCGCCCGAACTCATCGCCCGCCGTGAGCATGGGCACTCCCGCGCTCAACAGGAGCGTGCCGAGGAGGTTGCGCATCGCCTTGCGGCGCACGGCCGTGATCGCGGGGTCGTCGCTGGGACCCTCGACGCCGTGGTTGTAGGAGTGGTTCGCGTCCGTGCCGTCGCGGTTGTCCTCGCCGTTGCCCTCGTTGTGCTTGACGTCGTACGCCGTGAGGTCCGCCATCGTGAAGCCATCGTGCGCGGTGACGAAGTTGATCGAGGCGAGCGGCCCGCGCTCCTCGCTGAACACGTGCGCCGAGCCGGTGAGCCTGCGCGCCATGGGGCCGATGCCGACGGGGGCGACGCCGCGGGCGCGCGCGGCCGCGACGTCCGTGAGCCAGAAGTCGCGCATCCGGTCGCGGAACCCGTCGTTCCACTCCGAGAAGCCGGCAGGGAAGCGGCCGACCTGCCATCCGCCGGGGCCGACGTCCCACGGCTCGGCGATGAGCAGCCGCTCGCCGAGCACGGGGTCGTCGCGCATCGCCGTGAGGAGCGCGTGGGCGGGGTCGAATCGGGCGTCCGCGTCGCGCGCGAGCGTCGCTGCGAGGTCGAGGCGGAAGCCGTCGACGTGCGCCTCGCTCGCCCAGTACCGCATCGAGTCGAGCACGAGGCGCTGCACGACGGGCTGGGAGGCGTCGAGCGTGTTGCCGCATCCGGTCGTGTCGAGGTAGTGCCCCTGCGCGTCGTGGCGGTAGTAGGTCACATCGTCGAGGCCGCGCAGGCTCGTCGTCGGTCCGTCCTGCCCCTCCTCGGCCGTGTGGTTGTAGACGACGTCGAGCACGACCTGCAGGCCCGCCTCGTGCAGACGCCGCACCATGCCTCGGAACTCGCGCAGCACGGCGTCCGCGCCCTCGCGCCGCGCCGAGCGCGTCGCGTAGCCGTCGTGCGGCGTGAAGAAGTGGAGGGTGTTGTAGCCCCAGTAGTTGACGCGGCCCTGCTCCTGGAGCCGCCGCTCGCTCACGAACTGGTGCACGGGCAGGAGCTCGACGGTCGTGACGCCGAGCCCGGTGAGGTACTCGATCGCTGCGTCGGAGGCGAGACCCGCGTAGGTGCCGCGCAGCTCCTCCGGGATGCCCGGGTGGAGCATCGTGAGCCCCCTGACGTGCGCCTCGTAGAGCACGACGTGGTCGAGCGGGATGCTCGGCCGCTCGACGCCGCCCCAGTCGAACGCGTCGTCGGCGGGCACGCGTGCGCGCCACCCTCCGCCGGGCGTGCGGGCGAGCCCGCGCGCGTAGGGGTCGAGCAGGTCGAGCGCGGGGTCGAAGGGCGCGCCGCCCTCGCGCGGACCGTCCGCGCGGAGCGTGTAGTGCGCGCCGGGACGCAGGACGTGCGTGCGTGCGCTCCACACGCCGTGCGCGTCGCGGGCGAGCGGCACGCGGTGCCCGGGATGCCCGGCATCGGGCCCGTCCCACACCACGAGATCGATCGAGGCCGCCGTCGCGCTCGCGACGCGGATCTCGCCGCCGGCCGGTGTCATTCGCACCCCGAGGGATCGGAGGGGGTCGGCGGACGGCACGGGTTCTAGAGTAGAGGCTGCCCTTCTCGCCCGCTGCGCGGCGCCTCGCGCCGCTCGCGGTGCGGTGCGAGCGGCGGCGCGGGAGGAGGCGGCGCGTGACGGTCTACCTCGACCACGCCGCGACGACGCCCATGCTCCCCGAGGCGATCGCCGCCTACACGGATGCGCTCGGCCTCGTCGGCAACCCGTCCTCCATCCACTCCGCGGGGCGCGCGGCGCGGCGCATGCTCGAGGACGCGCGCGAGCGGGTCGCCGCGTCCCTCGGCGCGGATCCCATCGAGGTCGTCTTCACGAGCGGCGGCACGGAGGCGGTGAACCTCGCGATCAAGGGGCTGTACTGGGCGCGTCGCGACGGCGACGACGGGCGGGCGCGACGTCGCGTGCTCGCGCCCCTCGGCGAGCACCACGCGACGATCGACACGCTCGAGTGGCTCGCGGCGCGCGAGGGCGCGGTCGTGGAGTGGCTGCCGGTCGACGCGGTCGGTCGCGTGCGCCTGGAGGCCGTGCGCGACGCGCTCGACGACGACGTCGCGCTCGTGACGCTCGTGTGGGGCAACAACGAGATCGGCACGATCCAGCCCGTGCACGAGGTCGCGGCGCTCGCGGCCGAGCACGGCGTGCCCGTGCACGCGGACGCGGTCGCCGCCTACGGCCAGGTGCCGCTCGACCTGCACGCGGTGGGGCTCGCCGCGATGAGCGTTTCGGCCCACAAGATCGGGGGCCCCGTCGGCGTCGGCGCCCTCGCCCTTGCGCGCGGCGTGACGGTCGAGCCGCTCGTCCATGGCGGCGGGCAGCAGCGGAACGTGCGCTCCGGCACGCAGGATGCGCCGGGGGCCGCGGCCTTCGCGTCCGTCGCGCCTGTGCCCGTCGCACCC
>JAATFA010000118.1 GCA_015655445.1 Actinomycetales bacterium
CGCAGGGCGGGCGCAAGCACCCGCACCAGGAGTTCATCCAGATCGACACGACGAACGTACTCTTCATCGTCGCGGGCGCGTTCGCGGGCCTCGAGGACATCATCTCGGCGCGCGTCGGCCGCCGGGGCATCGGCTTCGGCGCCCCCCTCCACAGCAAGCGCGACCAGGCGTCGCTGTTCAGCGAGGTGCTGCCGGAGGACTTGCACAAGTTCGGCCTCATCCCCGAGTTCATCGGGCGTCTGCCGGTCGTGACGACGGTCTCGCCGCTCGACCAGAAGGCGCTCATGGAGATCCTCACCGAGCCGAAGAACGCGCTCGTGCGGCAGTACCAGCGCATGTTCGAGCTGGACGGCGTGGAGCTGCAGTTCGAGCGCGGTGCGCTCGAGGCGATCGCCGACCTCGCGGTGCTGCGGCAGACGGGCGCGCGCGGGCTGAGGGCGATCCTCGAGGAGGTGCTCGGCCCCATCATGTTCGAGGTGCCGTCGAGCTCCGAGGTCGCGCGCGTCGTCGTGACGCGCGAGGCCGTGCTCGAGAACGCGGCGCCGACGATCGTGCCGCACCGCGACCTGCGCGGCGAGAAGAGCGCCTGAGCGCGCTCGGGTCCGGGCGGGTCAGCCGAGCTCGGGACGACCGAGGCGCCAATAGCCCATGGCGGCGAGCGTGCGCCGGTCGACCCCCCGGTCGCGCACGAGGTGTCGCCGCAGCGTCTTGACGACGTGTGCCTCGCCCGCGAGCCACGCGTAGAGCGGGTCGTCCTCGTGCGGCGTGCGAGCGGCCGCGGGCGGCGCCCACAGCGCGTGCACGTCGAGGACGGCGTCGCCGGGATCCGCGCCCGCGCGGGCGGCGGCAGCGGTGCGAGCGTCGGCGACCGGTCCGAGCCCGTCGAGGGCGGAGACGACGCCGGGCGCGAGCAGGCTTCCACGCGGCGCTCCGCCGCGGGCGAGCACCCGCACGTCGACGCCGGGGTGGGCGGGCAGGCACGCGGCGTCGAGGGGGTCGCGGACCTCGACGACCGCGGTGCCGCGCAGCGCGGGCGGCACGCGCTCGAGGATGGCGGCGATCGCGGGCACGGCCGTCTCGTCGCCCGCGAGCAGCACGCGACCCACGCGTCGCGGCGGCACGAAGTCGATGCCGCCATGCCATCCGTCGTACGCGGCGTTGGGGCCGAGCACGACGAGCTCGTCGCCGACGCGTGCCTCCGCTGCCCACCGCGAGGCGGGGCCCGCGGGCGGCCGGAGCGCCACGTCGACGTCGATCTGCCGCTCGCGGGGTCGTGCCGCGCGCACGGTGAACGTGCGCACGGGATTGCGGCGTCCGGCCGGCAGGGCGCGCCAGCTCGCATACCACTCGTCGTGCACGGGGAGCTCGTCGAGGCCGAGGCCCTCGAGCGGCAGGATGAGCTTGATGCGCTGGTCGAAGCCGTTGTCCGCGAAGCGGTCGAGGCGCTCGCCGGCGAGGGTGAAGCGCCGGAAGCCGGGCGAGAGGTCGACGACGCGCGCGACCGCGACCGGGTAGAGGTGATAGGCGATCGTCGGCGACTGGTGCGGGGCGAGGGTCATCGCGCGGCTCCTGGTCGAGAAGAAGGTTAGGCTATCCTAACTCACGGTTCATCGGATGCGCGGGCCGATCGGGAATGGTGTGGGCGGCTCGCGCGTTCTCCCCGACGATGACACCCGCGCTCTCCGTGCTCGACCTGGCCTCCGTGACCGCGGGCAGCTCGCATGCGGCGGCGCTCGCGGACACGATCGCGGCGGCGCGCGAGGCGGAGCGGCTCGGCTACCGGCGCTTCTGGGTCGCCGAGCACCACAGCATGCCGGGCGTCGCGAGCTCGGCTCCCGCCGTGCTCATCGGCGCCATCGCGGCGGCCACGTCGACGATCCGCGTCGGGTCCGGCGGCGTCATGCTGCCCAACCACTCCTCGCTCATCGTCGCCGAGCAGTTCGGCACGCTCGACGCGCTGCACGGGGATCGTATCGACCTCGGGCTCGGCCGCGCGCCGGGCACGGACCAGCTCACCGCCGCCGCGATCCGCCGTGCGATCGCGTCGGAGGGCCCCGACGACTTCCCCAACCAGGTGCTCGAGCTCTTCGCCTACTTCGGGACGATCGAGCCCCTCGAGAGCGGACAGGGGTCGCGCGTGCTCGCGATCCCGGGCATGGGCGACGCGCCCGAGATCTGGCTGCTCGGCTCGAGCGACTTCAGCGCACGCCTCGCCGCGGCCATGGGCCTGCCGTTCGCGTTCGCGCACCACTTCGCCGGCGGTGAGAACACGCCCTACGTGTTCGAGCTGTACCGGCGACTGTTCACGCCGTCGGTCGTGCTCGCGGAGCCGCATTCGGCGGTCGCGGTCGCCGCGCTCGTCGGCGACGACGACGCCGAGGCGCGGCGCCTGCTGCTGCCGAACGTGCTGCAGCAGCTGCGGATGCGGCACGGCGTGCGTCCGGGTCGCCTCCCGACGCTCGAGGAGGCGCTCGCACACGAGTGGACGGCCGCGGACGAGGCCTTCGTGGACGAGCGCATCCGCATGCAGGCGATCGGCGCGACCGAGACCGCACGGGCGCGCGTCGCGGACCTCGCCGCCGCGACGGGTGCGGACGAGGTCATCGTCGCGCCGCAGGGCCCGGACCTCGCCACGCGCGTGCGCACCCTGCGCGCGCTCGCGCCCGCCGCGCCGTCACCGCGCGAAGTGTGAGTTTGTGCGGGTTCGACGGCGTCGAACCCGCACAAACTCACACTTCGCGTGCATCGCACGGGGTGCGGGGTGGGGGAGGGGTCAGCGGAGGCCGCGGCGGTCGAGCAGCGGCTGGATGTCCGCGTCGCGTCCGCGGAAGTCGCGATACGCCTCGAGGGGATCCTTCGATCCGCCCACGCCGAGCAGCCGTCGCCGGAACCGCTCGCCGTTCTCGCGCGAGAGCCCGCCGTTCTCGCGGAACCACTCGACCGTGTCCGCGTCGAGCACCTCGCTCCACACGTACCCGTAGTAGCCCGCGTCGTATCCGCCCGAGAAGACGTGCGCGAAGTACGTGCTCTGGTAGCGGCTCGGGACGACGGGATTGTCCAGGCCCGCGTCGGCGAGCGCGGCCGCCTCGAACGCGGCGACGTCCTCGACGCTATCCTCCGGCCCGAGGGAGTGCCAGGACTGGTCGAGCATCGCCGCCGCGAGGTACTCGCTCGTCGCGAAGCCCTCGTTGAACTGCTCGGATGCGCGCAGCCGCTCCGCGAGCTCGGCCGGCATGCGCTCGCCCGTCTCGTGATGGACGGCGTAGTTCTCGAGCACCTCGGGCCACAGCATCCACATCTCGTTGACCTGGCTCGGGAACTCGACGAAGTCGCGGTAGACGCTCGTGCCGCTCAGGCTCGGGTAGGTCACGCGCGCGAACAGGCCGTGCAGCGCATGGCCGAACTCGTGGAAGAGCGTCGACACCTGGTCGATCGTGAGCAGCGTCGGCTGCCCGGGCGCGGGCTTGGGCACGTTGAGGTTGTTGACGACGACGACGGGATCGCCGAGCAGCGCGTTCTGGCCGACGAGGTCGTTCATCCAGGCGCCGCCGCGCTTCGAGTCCCGCGTGTAGAGGTCGAGCAGGTAGAGGCCGACGCCGCTGCCGTCCTCGTCGCGCACCTCGAACACGCGCACGTCGGGGTGGTAGGCGGCCAGGTCGGTGCGCTCCTCGAACGTCACGCCGTAGAGCCTCGTCGCCGCGTAGAACACGCCGTGCTGCAGCACGCGCTCCGCCTCGAGGTACGGCCGCATGAGGGACGTGTCGACATCGTGCTTGGCCACGCGCACCTTCTCCGCGTAGAACGCCCAGTCGTGGGCCTCGAGCGCGAAGGCGTCCCCGACGGCGGCCTGGAGGTCGGCCTGCTCCGCGCGCGCGTTGCGGGCAGCGGGCGCGGCGAGGCGGCGGAGCAGGGAGTCGACCGCCGCGGGCGTGCCCGCCGTCTGCCCCGCCGTCACGGCCGCGGCGTGCGAGGGAAAGCCGAGCAGACGCGCACGCTCCGCGCGCAGTCGTGTGAGCTCGAGCACGATCGCGCGCGTGTCCCACTCGTTGCCGCGAGCGCCCCGGCTGCGCGAGGCCGCCATGATGCGACGGCGGCTCTCGCGATTCGTGAGCGAGGCGAGGTAGGGGTGGCCGGTCGGCAGCACGAGCGTCACGAGGTGACGGCCGTCGAGACCGCGCTCGCGGGCTGCCTCGGCAGTCGCCGAGAGCTCGGCCTCGCTCAGGCCGTCGAGCTCGTCGGGGGAGTCGAACACGACGGCGAGGTCGTTCGTGTCGGCGAGGAGGTTCCTCTCGAACCGCGCGGTGAGCGTGGAGATGCGCTGGTTGCAGTCGGTGAGGAGGGCCTTCTGCTCCTCGCCGAGCGCGGCGCCCGCGAGCGTCATCTCGCGGTGTCGGCGCTCGAGGAGGTAGCGCTGCTCGGCCGTGAGGTCGAGCCGGTCGGCGTCGCGGTGGAGGGCGTCGACGCGCGCGTAGAGGGCCGCGTCGAGCAGGATCGAGTCCTCGTGGGCCGCGAGCAGCGGCGCGAGCTCCTCCTCGAGCGCGATCGTCGTCTCGTTCGCGTCGGCCGAGCTCTTGTTGGAGAACACGCGCAGCGTCCGCGCGAGGGTGCGGCCGCTGCGCTCGAGCGCCTCGATCGTGTTCGCGAACGTCGGGGGATCCGGGTTCGCGACGATCGCGGCGACCTCCGCGCGCTGCTCCTCGAAGCCGCGGCCGAACGCGGGCCGGTAGTGCTCGTCGCGGATCTCCGCGAACGGCGGCAGGCCGTAGGGGAGGTCGCTCGCATCGAAGAGGGGGTTGCTCACGTGCACGATGCTAGCCCGGCGCGTGCGATCCCCGAGGCGAGCGCATCGACGAGTGCAAAGAAAGCACTGCAAATAAACCATTGCAAAGGAGTCTTTGCATGCGTACGCTCGAGAATATGACCGAGCCGAGGATCCCCGAACGGCGCGTGCTCGACGTCGCCGCGCTCAAGGCGCTCGCGCACCCCTTGCGCACGCGCATCCTCGACCAGCTCTCTGTCTACGGCCCGCTCACCGCGACCGGGCTCGCGGAGCGGCTGGGCGAGTCGAGCGGGGCGACGAGCTACCACTTGCGCCAGCTCGAGAAGCACCGGTTCGTGCGCGAGGTCGTCGGCCGGGGCACGGCCCGCGAGCGGTGGTGGGAGCGCGTGCCGGGGGGCCTCGCCCTCGAGTACGGCGAGCTCCCGCGCGATGCGTCCACGCGCGCGGCGTCGCGCATCGTCGAGCGCGAGTGGGAGCGCGCGCGGAGCGTGCTGCTCGCCGAGTTCCTCGAGCGGGGCGACGATGTGCTCGCCGAGAGCTGGCGTGACGCCTCCACGCTCAGCACGAGCAACCTCCGGCTCACCGCGCCCCAGCTCGCCGAGGTCGTGCGCGAGGTCGAGGGGGTCATCGACCGCATCGCGGCGCGGTTCCGGGATCAGAAGGACCATCCCGTTCCCGGATCGCGCCCGGTGCAGCTGCACTTCAACGCGTTCCCCGTGCTCGACGCCGAGGAGACGCCGATGTCGGCGGCTCCCTCTACCGTGAACGAGTCGGACGGAGTGGAGCGATGACGGTTGCGAGCCTGTCGAGCGTGCGGCGTCGTCGACCCCGCGGATTGGAGGGGCTGGCCGTGCGGATCGGGTGGGCGCTCCTCGTCTGGGGTCGAGCTCGCGCCGATCGTGCCGCGGCGCGGTCGGCGGATCCCCGTGCGATGCGCGAGCGCGCGCGACTCATCGACGAGCACGACGCGCTCGGCCTCGACGCCATACGCGTGCGCCGCTGACGCCGCGATCCCGCCGAGGCGCGTGCGCCCGCTGAGGGCTACGGCTCCTCGTCGGCGTCCTCGTCCGGCGCGTGGGTGACGACCGAGCCGCCCGCGAGCACGCGGATCGTCGTGCCGTCGTCGAGCTCCACGACTGGCCGTCCCTCGAGCCACGTGAGGGTCCAGCGCGCGCGGTCCGCCGTGCCGGCGTCGAGGCGCGACTCGACCTCGTGCACGGCCGCGACGACGGCCGCCGGCAGCCGCGAGGGCGGAGGGGCGCCGACGCGCCAGCGCGTGCCGATCTGCACGGTCAGGCCGTCTGCTCGGCGAGCTCGATCGCGAGCACCGCGACCTCGTCGGCGGCCTCGAGCTCGAGCCGCTCGATGCGCCCGACCGCGCGGAGGTCGTCCGCCGCGGACGCGAGCAGTGCGGGCCCGGCCATGCGCGCGAGCGAGACGGGGGTCTTCTGCGAGACCTTCGCGTCCGTCTTCGCGCGACGGATGCCCACGAGGGCAGCGCTCACGAGCGCGAGGAGCCCCGTCGGCTCGGCCTGCAGCGGCGGATCGGGCCACGCGGCCGTGTGGATGGAGCCCTCGTGGGTCCAGCTCCACACCTCCTCCGTCGCGTACGGGAGCACGGGGGCGAGCAGTCGCAGCAGCACGTCGACCGCCGTGCGGAGCGCCACGACGGCGCTCGCCTGCCCGGGATGGCTCGCGTCGTACGCGCGCTCCTTGACGAGCTCGAGATAGTCGTCGCAGAACGTCCAGAAGAACTGCTCGGTCGCCTCGAGGGCGCGCGCGTGGTCGTACTCCTCGAGGGCGCGCGTGGCGACCTCGACGACGCGTCCGAGCTCGGCGAGCATGTCGAGGTCGAGCGCGGCGGTCACCGCGACCCGGCCGTCCGCGCCCTCCGGCTCCGGGAACGCGTACACGAACTTCGCCGCGTTGAGCACCTTGATCGCGAGCCGGCGGCCGATCCGGATCTGCTTGGGGTTCTGCGGATCCAAGGCGGCGTCGGTGCCGAGCCGGCTGGAGGCGGCCCAGTACCGCACGGCGTCGGAGCCGTGCTCCTCGAGCATCGCCGCGGGCGTCACGACGTTGCCCTTCGACTTCGACATCTTCTTGCGGTCCGGGTCCACGATGAATCCGGAGATGCCTGCGTGGCGCCAGGGCACCGTGCCGTGCTCGAGCTGCGCGCGCAGGACGGTCGAGAACAGCCATGTACGGATGATGTCCTGCCCCTGCGACCGCAGCGAGTACGGGAAGACGAGCTCGAAGAGCTCCGGGTCGGTCTCCCATCCGCCGGCGATCTGCGGGGTGAGCGAGGAGGTCGCCCACGTGTCGAGGATGTCGAGCTCGCCGACGAAGCCGCCCGGCATGCCGCGCTGAGCCTCCTCGTATCCGGGTGCGGGAGCGGAGCTCGGGTCGACCGGCAGGTCGTCCTCCGAGGGCAGGATGGGGCGGTCTCGCACGGCCTCGCCGTGCTCGTCGAGGGGGTACCACACGGGGATCGGCACGCCGAAGAACCGCTGGCGCGAGACGAGCCAGTCGCCGGAGAGACCGCCGACCCAGTTCTCGTAGCGCACGCGCATGAACTCCGGGATGAAGTCGATCTGCCGCCCGCGCTCGAGGAGCGTCTGGCGCAGCGCCTCGTCGTTCGCGCCGTTGACGATGTACCACTGCCGCGTGGAGACGATCTCGAGCGGACGGTCGCCCTTCTCGAAGAACTTCACGGGATGCGTGATCGGCCGTGGCTCGCCGATGAGGTCGCCGGACTCCCGCATCAGCTCGACGACGCGCTGCCGCGCCCCGAACACCGTCTTGCCCGCGAGCTCCGCATAGGCCGCGCGCCCCGCCTCCGACGCGATGGCGGCGGGCGGCTCGCTCGCGATGCGGCCGTCGAAGCCGATGATCGCGCGGTTCGGGAGCCCGAACTCCCGCCACCAGACGACGTCGGTCACGTCGCCGAACGTGCAGATCATCGCGATGCCGCTGCCCTTGTCGGGCTGCGCGAGGCGGTGCGCGAGGACGGGCACCTCGACGCCGAAGAGCGGCGTGCGCACGGTCGTGCCGACGTACGCGCGGTAGCGCTCGTCGTCCGGGTGCGCGACGAGCGCGACGCACGCGGGGAGGAGCTCGGGACGCGTCGTCTCGATCTCGATCGCCGACCCGTCGGGGCGCGCGAACGCGAGACGGTGGTACGCGCCCGGCTGCTCACGGTCCTCGAGCTCGGCCTGGGCGACGGCGGTGCGGAACGTCACGTCCCACAGCGTCGGGGCATCCGCCTGGTACGCCTCGCCGCGGCGGACGTTGCGCAGGAACGCGCGCTGCGCGGCCCGCTGCGCCTCGTCGCCGATCGTGCGGTAGGTCTGCGTCCAGTCGACGGAGAGGCCGAGCATGCGCCACACGTCCTCGAACTGCCGCTCGTCCTCGACGGTGAGGCGCTCGCACAGCTCGATGAAGTTGCGACGGCTGATCGGGAGCTGGTCCGCGGCTCGCGTGCTGCCGCCCTCGCCCCCGGCGCGGGGCGGCACGAAGTCCGGGTCGTAGGGCAGGGACGGGTCGCAGCGCACGCCGTAGTAGTTCTGCACGCGCCGCTCCGTGGGCAGGCCGTTGTCGTCCCAGCCCATGGGGTAGAAGATCGTGTGCCCGCGCATGCGGTGGAAGCGCGCGGCGATGTCCATGTGCGTGTAGCTGAAGACGTGGCCGATGTGCAGGCTCCCGGACGCCGTGGGCGGGGGGACGTCGATCGAGTAGACGTTCTCGCGCGTCGCGCGCGCACGGTCGAAGCGGTACGTGCCCGCCGCCTCCCAGACGGCGCCCCACTTCGCCTCGAGTCCCTCGAGGGCCGGCTTGTCGGGGATGGGCGTGGACATGGGCGGCTTCTCCGGGATCGATGTGTGCGGCACCGCGTGTAGGGTGCCTGAGTGTGGCTGTCGCTCCATGGTACCCTCGCGCGGCCGCGCGCACAGGGCCCCTCGGGGCGGTGAGGGGCCGGGGTCACTCGGGGTCGTGGCGGAAGACGTTGCGGTACTTGCTGATGCTGTCGCCGTTCGCCGCCTCGATCGTGATCGCCCAGAGCTGCTGCGTGTTGGAGCACTGGTAGTCGAACGTGAACGAGCCGCTCGGCGGCAGCGCCGAAAGCGAGGGCGCGGACTTGCCGTTCGTCGTGCCGACGCCGAACCACGCGCGCGTCGCGCCCGTGCTCGCGTAGGCGACCGTCACGGGGCTCGTGCCCGTCTCTCCCGTGCACGTCGCGTTGGGGATGGAGAACTGCGTGAACGCGAGGGAGTCGTCGCCGGAGCCCGATCCGCCGGATCCGGGGCTGGCGGAGCCGCCCGTGCCGGATCCGCCGGAGCCCGTGCCGGATCCGCCGGACGTGGACGTGGACGTGGACGTCGGCGTCGCGGTCGGCGTCGGCGTCGCGGTCGGCGTCGGGCTCGCGGACGTCGTCGCGGCGGGGCCGGCGGGCGTGCCCGAGCCGCGCGCGACGAGGAGCGTCACGAGCACGGCGACGGCGACGAGGAGCACGACCGCGACGATCACGAGCGCGATGAGGGGCCCTCGTCCGCGGCCGCACGGGCCGCCAGGCCCGCCCGGGCCACGGCCGGACCCGCCTGATCCGCCGCGTGGCCCGCCTGATCCGCCGCCAGGGTCGCTCGCGTCCCCGGCACCGGCGGGCCGTGCGCCCGTGCCGCCGGCGCTCGCCGGCCCCGCGACACCGCCCGCGGCCGTCGGGAGCGCCTCCGTCGGCGCGCTCTCGGACGCGCTCGGCAGCCGGCGCGTCGGAGCGTCCCCGGCTGCCGGATCAGGCGTGCCGGGCTCGTCGGACGGGGTGCCGGTCATGTCGTCGTCCCTCGCGTGCCCGCGGGCACGAGGCCCGACCTGCCCTCATGCTAGGGGCGTGCGGGCACGGGATCAACGGCACGCGCGCTCCGGGAGGACGCGCGCATGCGCCCGGCGACGATCGCGGCGACGAGCGTCACGAGGGACATGACGACGAGCACGATCGCCGGGTGCCACCACGCACCGTGCGTCGCGCCCGCGAGCAGCTGCGTGATCGAGGGCACGAACCCCGACACGACGGCGGCGACGCTGTAGGCGATCGAGAGCGCGCTGTAGCAATAGTGGTCCGCGAACAGATCGGACATGAGACCGCCGAGCGCCGCCCAGCTGAGGGTCGGCAGGATGCCGCCGACGATCATCATGCCCACGAGCACGGGGAAGGTCGCCGACTGCAGGAGCAGGTACATCGGCACGGCGATGACGGCCGTCGACGCCGCGCCGAGGGCGACGACCGCGGCCGAGCCGATGCGTGTCGCCCACGCGCCGAAGAGCGGGATCGTCACGAGCTGGAGCAGGCCGCCGATCGTCGTCGCGAGCAGCAGCTGGTCGTAGTCGTAGCCGAGCGCGCTCGAGCCGTAGCTGAGCGTGTAGGTGTTCATGAGCGAGTACGAGCCGATGCCGAGCAGCGCGGCGCCGACGCCCACGAGGAGCGCGAGCGGACGACGGCGCAGCACCGTGAGCACGGGCACGCGGTCGACGCGGTGCTCGCGCACGAGCTCGCGGAAGACGGGCGTCTCGTCGATCGACCAGCGCAGGTAGAGGGAGACGAGCAGGAGCGGGATCGCGAGCAGGAAGGGGATGCGCCATCCCCATGAGAGAAGCGCCGCGTGGGGGAGGGTCGCGAGCACGAGGTACGCGACCGCGGAGACGATCGAGCCGACGGGGGACCCGAGCTGCGGCATCGCGGCGTAGAAGGCGCGACGGCGGGGGCTCGCGTGCTCGGTCGCGAGCAGGATCGAGCCGCCCCACTCGCCCCCGAGCGAGAAGCCCTGCACGAGGCGCAGGAGCACGAGCAGCGCCGCACCGAGCCAGCCCGCCGCGGCATAGGTCGGGAGCACGCCGATGAGCCCCGTCGCGACGCCCATGATGGCGATCGTGAGCAGGAGCGTGCGCCGGCGTCCGATCCGGTCGCCGAGGTGCCCGAAGACGATCGCGCCGAGCGGGCGCACGATGAATCCGACCCCGATCGTCGCGAGCGCGCTGAGCGTGCCGCCGAACGCTCCGAGCGGCGCAAAGAAGAGCGGGCCCGCGAAGAACGCGGCGGCGTACGAGAACACGTAGAAGTCGTAGGACTCGAGGGCCGTGCCGACGAGGGACGCCCACGTGACACGACGGGCGACGCGATCGCGCTGCGGGGACGATCCGGCGGCCGGGGTGGACGGGACGGTCGTGGTGCTCATGGCATCCTTTCGGGAGACCCTGTCGTCCGGATGTTTCTGGACGCGGTACACGAACCTAACGCACGAGGAGGACGATGCCTTCCCACGGCGGCAGGCCCCGCTCCTCGTCGCGGCGCACGATCGAGGAGGCGGCGGGCGAGCTGTTCCTCGAGCGCGGCTACGCCGAGACGAGCATCGAGGACATCGCGCGCCGGGCCGGGGTGAGCCGCGCGAGCTTCTTCAACTACTTCGCCGCCAAGAGCGACGTGCTCTGGGTCGACGTCGACGAGCTGCTCGACGCGCTCGAGGCCGAGCTCGCGTCCGCGCCGCGCGGGCTCGAGGGCACCGTGCGCGCGGTCGCGCGCGTCGCCGCCGGCGCGAGCGCCGCGAGCGTGCCGCTCGTGCTCACGCAGGCCGAGGCGATGGCCCTCGGCGCGGAGGCGCTCGCCTCGGGCTCGCTGCGGCTCGCCCGCCTCGCGGCGACGCTGCGCCGCTCGCTCGCGGGCACGGCGAAGGGGAGCGCCGGGGCCGGCGTGCACACACGCGCGGCAGACCACGGGGGAGACGACGTGATCGTCGCGGACGCGCTCGCGGGCGCGCTCGCGGGCGCCTGGCTCTCGTGGGCGCGCGCCGGGTCGCGACGGGGGCCGCTCGCGCCCGTCGTCGCGCGCGCGATCGCGCTCGTGCGCGATGGCGTCGACGGCGCCCGGTTTGGCGCGGAGGGGACCGCGGTCTAGCGTCGGGACCGTGCATGCCGGCGGAGGAGACGAGCTCGCCGCCGCACTCGGGCACCGCCGCGGGTCGCGCGAGTACCGCGGCGTGCTCGCGGGGCTCTTCTTCGCGGGTGTCGCCACGTTCGCGCAGCTCTACTCCCCGCAGGCGGTGCTGCCCCAGATCAGCGCCGAGCTCTCCGTCGACGCCGCGAGCGCCGCCCTCGTCGTCTCATCGTCCACGATCGGGCTCGCGGCGGGCGTCATCCCGTGGTCGCTCGCCTCCGACCGCATCGGGCGCGTGCGGGCGATGGGCATCGCCGTGATCGCGGCGACGACGTTCGGCATGCTCGTGCCCTTCGCCCCCTCGTTCGGGCTCCTGCTCGCGGGGCGCGTCGTCGAGGGCATCGCGCTCGGCGGCGTGCCGGCGATCGCGATCGCCTACCTGAGCGAGGAGGTGCACCCCGAGTCGTCCGCGCGCGCGGCGGGCACGTACGTCGCCGGCACGTCCGTGGGCGGGCTGCTCGGCCGCATCGTCGCGGGACCGCTCGCCGAGCTCGTCGGGTGGCGCCTCGCGGTGCTCGCGGTCGCGGTCCTGTGCGCCGGCGCGGCCGTGTGCTTCCTGCGCCTCGTGCCGGCATCGCGGCGGTTCGTGCCGCACGCCGGCGGGGCGAGGGGCGTCGGCCGCCTCGTCGCGCGCCACGTGCGCTCGCCGCGTCTGCTCGCGATCTACGCGCAGGGCCTCCTGCTCATGGGCGGCTTCGTCGCGCTCTACAACTACCTCGGCTTCCGGCTCGCGGGGCCCGGGTTCCGCCTACCGCCCTCGCTCGCGAGCCTCGTGTTCCTCGCCTACCTCGCCGGAACGTGGGCGTCCGCCCAGGCGGGCGCGCTCGCGAGCCGCGCGGGCCGCCTCCCCGTGCTCGTCGCGAGTGCCGCGCTCATGGGCCTCGGCGTCGCGCTCACGATCGCCGACGCCCTCGTGCCCGTGCTCGTGGGCCTCGTCGTCGCGACCGTCGGGTTCTTCGGGGCCCACGGCGTCGCCTCCGGATGGAGCGGCCAGGCCGCCGAGACCGGCAAGGCGCAGTCGAGCGCGCTCTACACCCTCGCCTACTACGGCGGCTCGAGCCTCTTCGGCTGGCTCGGCGGGATCTTCTTCGCGCGCGACGGCTGGTCGGGCACGGCGACGATGGTGCTCGCGCTCGTGCTCGCCGCGATCCTCGTCGCGCTCGTCGCCCTCCGGTCGCGCCGCGCGACGTCGCGCGTTCGGTAGACTTCTCGGCAACGACAGCGATCCGGCCATCACCGGGGAGTCCTCGGAAGAAAGCGTCCCTCGCGGGGCGCGAGTAGAACCGAGCGGGTTCCGCCCGTCAGCGCGGACAATGAGCGGCCGGCCCGCCGCTCGCGCGCACGCCGCGCGGGAGAAGTGGCCGGCAAGCGAGGTGGTACCGCGGCGCCCGTCGTCCTCGTGAGGAGCAGAAGCGAGGAGCGAGACATGGCCTATCCCCTGGGCGGACGCGACGCCGTCCCCGCGTCTCCGGACCTGCCGGAGGTCGAGCGCCGCGTGCTCGCGTTCTGGGAGCGCGACGACACGTTCCGCGCGTCGATCGAGCGGCGTGCCGGCTGCGCGGAGTGGGTCTTCTACGACGGCCCGCCGTTCGCCAACGGGCTTCCGCATTACGGCCACCTGCTCACCGGCTACGCGAAGGACCTCTTCCCGCGCTTCCAGACGATGCGCGGCAAGCAGGTGCCGCGCCGCTTCGGCTGGGACACCCACGGCCTGCCCGCCGAGCTCGAGGCCATGCGCCAGCTCGGCATCACGCAGAAGCGCGAGATCGAGGAGATGGGCGTCGGCGCCTTCAACGCGAAGGCGCGCGAGTCCGTGCTGCGCTACACGCGCGAGTGGCGCGACTACGTCACGCGGCAGGCGCGCTGGGTCGACTTCGACCACGACTACAAGACGCTCGACCTCGACTACATGGAAAGTGTCATGTGGGCGTTCAAGCGCCTGTACGACAAGGGATACACCACCGAGGGATTCCGGGTGCTGGCGTACTTCTGGCGGTGCGAGACCCCGCTCAGCAACACCGAGACACGGATGGACGACGTGTACCAGGACCGCCAGGACCCGGCGCTCACGGTGGCGTTCGAGCTC
>JAATFA010000011.1 GCA_015655445.1 Actinomycetales bacterium
GACTGGATCATCGACCTCGGCCCCGGCGCGGGTCACGATGGCGGCCGGATCGTCTTCGACGGAACGCCCGCCGACCTCGTCGCCGGGCGCTCGACGCTCACGGGGCAGCACCTCGCCGCCTACGTGGGGGCGTGAGCGGGGCCGCGGCGCGCGGCGTGAGCGGGGCCGCGGCGCGCGCGGGGCGTGAGCAGGGCGTGAGCGGCCAGCGCGCGGCGTGGCCGGCGCGCGGCGTGAGCGGCGCGCACGGCGCGGACACGGGGGCCGCACGGCGTCGGACGGGGCGCACGGTCGCGTCCGACGGGAGCGTCGCCGGACCGGGGGGAATGTCGGTGGTTGCTGCTGTGCTGGGTGCATGAAGCCGATCGACGCGACGCCATGGCCGGGCGAGCTCCCCGAGCTCGTCGAGGCGCGTGCGGTCGCCGTCGACGAGCTCATGCTCGCCGATCGGGCGCTCGCGATGGCGGCCGCCGACCGGCTGCGCGCGATCGAGCGCCTGCGTCGGCTCAGCGGCGAGCAGGGCGCGGTCGGCGACGTGCGATCCGCTCGCGCGCGAGAGCTCGCGCATCGCTCGCTCCGAGCGGAGGTCGCGGTCGCCCTGCACGTCTCCGAGCGCGCCGCCGACGCCCTCATCGGGCTCGCTGCGTCGCTGCACGACCCGCTCGCGGCGACCCTCGAGGCCCTCGACGAGGGCCGGATCTCGGAGCGGCACGCCCGCATCCTCGTCGAGGACACCGCCGACCTGCCGGCGCCCGATTGCATGCGACTCGAGCGCGCGGCGCTGCCCCTCGCGCAGCGGCTGGCCCCGCCCCGCTTCCGCGGTCGGCTGCGGGAGCTGCGGGAGCGCATGCTCGCCCGGACGGCGGTCGAACGGCACCGGCGCGCGCGGGACGAGCGCGGCGTGTGGGTGGAACCCGGGCGGGACGGCATGAGCTGGCTCACCGCGCACCTGCCCGCGACCGAGGCCGCCGCGATCGACGACCGCCTCACCCGCCTCGCGCGCCGACAAGGCGCACGCGCCTCGGAGGAGCGCACGCTCACGCAGCTGCGCGCCGACCTGCTCAGCGACGCGCTGCTCGGAGCGACCGAGGGCGAGCAGGCCGCGATCGTGCCCACCGTCCACCTCACCGTCCCGGTGCTCGCTCTGCTCGGACACACGAACGAGCCCGCCCGGCTCGAGGGACACGGACCGATCGACATCGAGACGGCCGCGCGTCTCACCGCGCATGCTCCCGGCCTCACCCGCATCCTCACCCATCCGATCACCGGCACGGTGCTCTCCGTCGGACGGGAGAGCTATCGGCCCAGCGCAGAGCTGCGGCGCTGGCTGCACGTGCGCGACGGCCACTGCCGCTTCCCCGGATGTGGACGCCCAGCCGCGCGATGCGACCTCGACCACACGACCGCGTGGGCCGCCGCCCACGGCGAGACCCGGCACGACAACCTCGCGCACCTCTGCCGCGCCCACCACACCCTCAAACACCACTCGTCCTGGACCGCGCACCAGCTCGACCCCACCGGCACGCTCATCTGGCGCACGCCGACTGGCCACATCCACGTCACCGAGCCCGCACACCGCATCGAAGGCGTAGCGGAGAGCCCCTCCCCCGGATCTGCGGGACGGGAGAGCCGGCGCCGGCCGCCCGACTCCGCGCCGCCGACCGCACCGCACGTGCCCTCGAGCACGACGGCGCCCCCGAGCCCGCCGGGACCGCCGGTACCGCCCGACGGGTAACGTGGCGCCAGACCTCGACGAGCCGGACCTCGCGCCCGGCGTCATGCCCCCGGGCCTCATGGCCGCCGGACCTCGGGGTCGTCGACCTCGGGGTCGTCGACCTCGCGCCCGCCGACCGCACCGCGCGACCGCCAGGACCACGATCACGCGCCCGCATCCGCGCGGCCGCGCGCCTGTGCAGCCGAGCCCGCCGCGCCTGCGCCGCCGGGGCCGCCGCGACCGCGCCTGCCGCGCCGACGCCTGCCCGATCCCACCGCGGATCCGGGCGAGGGCCTTCGTGCAGCGGCAACCTTCGCGCGGAGTCCCGCCGCTCGCTTGACCGGCGCCCGGAGGACCGGGTGCAATGGCTGGATGCCCCGCCGCGCCGCGCCGACCGAGCCGCCTGGGCACGGTGGTGGGACGGACCGGCACGAGCAGGGCACGCCGCCCTCGGGACACGAGCTCGTGGCGATCGCGGACGAGCTCTACGCCCTGCCGCCGGCCGAGTTCACGCGCTCGCGCAACGCGCGCGCCCGGGAGCTGCGGTCGGCGGGCGAGCGCGAGCTCGCGAGGGCTGTCGTCGCGCTCGCCAAGCCCTCCGCCGCGGCGTGGGCGGTCGACGCGCTCGTGCGGCGGCGACGTGCCCAGCTCGACGAGCTGCTCGCGCTCGGAGAGACGCTGCGCGAGGCGCAGGAGTCGCTCGACGCGCCGTCGCTGCGCACCCTCGCCGGACAGCGCAGGCAGGTGATCGCGGCCCTCGCCCGCGAGGCGCGGGCCGCGGCGGCCGAGGCGGGCGGCGCGGTGGGCGCCCCCGCGGAGGACGAGATCGAGCAGACCCTGCAGGCTGCGCTCGCCGACGAGCGGGCAGCGCTCGCCGTGCGATCCGCCCGACTCGTGCGCCCGCTCGCGTCCACGGGCCTCGATCCCGTCGATCTGACGGATGCGGTCGCCGCACCCGACGAGAGCCTCGCGGCCGCGATCGGCGGATCCGGCGCCGAAGGAGGCACGAGCACCGCGGGCGGCACGGACACCGAGGACGACATCCGCACCGAGGACGACACGGACACCGCGAGCGGCACGAGCACCGGGAACGGCAACGGCACGGAGGAGCGCCGACGACGCGAGCCGACCGGACGCGAACGGGCCCAGCGCGAGCAGGTCCGCCGCGAGCGGGCCCGGCGCGAGCAGGCCCAGCGCGAGCTCGCCGAGGCGCGCCGCGACGTCCAGGAGGCCGAGAGGCGCGCTCGCGAGGCGCGCTCCGAGTCCGCCGACGTCGCCGCCCGGCTCGGTCTCATCGAGCGCCGCCGCGACCGGATCAGCGCCGAGCTCGACGAGCTTCGCGAACGCCTCGCGGCGCTCGAATCCGACCTCGACGAGGCGCACGCCGCGCGCCGCGACATCGAGCGCGAGCAGCGCGACGCGGACGCCGCAGCGGAGAGGGCCGAGCGAGACGCCGAGCGCGCCCGCCGGCGCCTCGACGACCTCCAGCGGTGACGGGCCGGGGGACGTCCGCGCGGTCCGCGCACGGAGAGTCCCGCGCACCGCTCGCACGCAGCGCCCTTGCCGGCTCAGCCTTGCCGGCTCAGCCCTGCCGGCTCAGCCCTGCCGGCTCAGCCCCGCGCTCGCTCGAGCACGAGCTCGCGGACGCGCGCCGCGTCCGCCGAGCCGCCCATGGCCTTCATGACGGCACCGATGATCGCGCCCGCCGCCTGCACCTTGCCGTCCCGGATCTTGTCGAGCACGTCCGGCTGTGCCGCGAGCGCCTCGTCGATCGCCGCGAGGAGCGCTCCGTCGTCCGAGACGACCGCAAGCCCACGGCTCTCGACGACCTCGTGCGGGGCGCCCTCGCCGTCGATGACCGCCTCGAGCACCTGACGCGCGAGACGATCGGTGAGCTCGCCGCTCTCGACGAGCGCGATGAGCTCCGACACGTGCTGCGGCGCCACGAGCGACCCGGGCTCGACCTCGCGCGCGTTCGCGATGCGCGCGATCTCCCCCGTCCACCACTTGCGCGCCTGGAACGGCGCCGCCCCCTCACGCACGGTCTCCGCGATCTCGGAGAGCAGGCCCGCGTTGACGACGTCGCGGAACTCCGCGTCCGTGAAGCCCCACTCGGCCTTGAGGCGTCGTCGCATCGCCGCGGGCGCCTCCGGCAGCGCCGCGCGCAGCTCCTCGACGAGCGCGCGCGAGGGCACGACCGGCACCAGGTCCGGCTCGGGGAAGTAGCGATAGTCGTCCGCGTCGCTCTTCGGACGGCCCGGGGAGGTCGTGCCGGTGTCCTCGTGCCAGTGCCGCGTCTCCTGCACGATCGTCCCGCCGTCCGCGAGGATCGCCGCCTGCCGCTGGATCTCGTAGCGCACCGCGCGCTCGACGGACCGGAACGAGTTGACGTTCTTCGTCTCCGTGCGCGTGCCGAGCTCGCGCTGGCCGTGCGGACGCAGGGACACGTTCGCGTCGCACCGCAGGTTGCCGCGCTCCATGCGTGCCTCGCTCACCCCGAGCGCGCGCACGATGTCGCGGATCGTCGCGACGTACGCGCGCGCGAGCTCGGGAGCGTCCCGCCCGGCGCCGACGATGGGCCGCGTCACGATCTCCACGAGCGGAACGCCCGCGCGGTTGTAGTCGACGAGCGAGAACTCGGCGCCGTGGATGCGGCCGGTCGCGCCGCCCACGTGCGTGAGCTTGCCGGCGTCCTCCTCCATGTGGGCGCGCTCGATCGGCACCGTGAAGAGGCGCCCATCCTCGAGCTCGACCTCGACCTCGCCGTCGAAGGCGATGGGCTCGTCGTACTGGCTGATCTGATAGTTCTTCGCGAGATCCGGATAGAAGTAGTTCTTGCGCGCGAACCGGCTCGACTCGGCGATCGAGCAGCCGAGTGCGAGCCCGAGCGAGATCGAGTACCGCACCGCCTGCTCGTTCACGACCGGGAGGCTCCCGGGCAGGCCGACGTCGACGGGCGCGATCGCCGTGTTCGGCTCGGCGCCGAAGACGTTGGGGGCCTCCAAGAACATCTTCGTCCGCGTCGACAGCTCGACGTGCACCTCGAAGCCGAGCACCGGCTCGAACAGCTCGAGAGCGCGATCGAAGTCCATGAGTTCCGTGCGAGCCACGGACACGATTCTACGGGCGGCGACTCCGCGAGCGCGCTCGCGCACCCGTCCCGCCGAGCCCCGCTTCGAGCATCCCTCAGAGCGTCCCTCGAGCCCGGAGGAATAGCCTGACCGCATGACCCAGTTCTCTCCCGCACACCGCACGCTCATCGACTCCGTCCCCCTCCGTCCCGGCTCCCGCATCGCCGAGGAGACGATCGCCTACGACCACGACGGATACGCGCTCGAGGGCTACCTCGCCCACGACGAGACGATCGACGGTCCCCGCCCGGGCGTGCTCGTCATCCACGACTGGACGGGTCTGCGCGAGTACCCGAAGGCGAGGGCCACGATGCTCGCGCGGCTCGGCTACGTGGGCTTCGCGCTCGACGTCTACGGCGTGGGCGTGCGCCCCACGGGCGATGCCGCACGCGAGCAGGTGCAGAAGTACTACGCGGACCTTCCGCTCCTGCGCGCTCGCGTGCGGGCGGGGTATGAGCGGATGATCGCCGACCCGAGCGTGGACGCCTCGCGCACCGCCGTCATCGGCTACTGCTTCGGCGGATCGGCGGCCCTCGAGTTCGCGCGCACGGGCGCGGCGGTGCGTGGCGTCGCCTCCTTCCACGGCGGTCTCATCGCGCACGAGCCACCCGAGGTCGACGCGATCGCCGCGTCCCTGCTCGTCCTCACGGGTGGCGCGGACCCTGTCGTGCCGGACGACGCGATCGCCGCGTTCCAGGACGAGCTGCGCACGCGTCCGGAGGTCGAGTGGCAGGTCGTGACCTACTCCGGCGCGCCGCACGCGTTCACGCTCCCCGAGCTCGACACCTACCGCCCGACCGCGGACGCGCGCAGCTGGCGCGAGCTCGTGGGCTTCCTCGAGGAGCTGTTCTCCTAGTCTCCGCCGCGCGGGCGCTCCGGCTCGAGTCCCCGCCGGCCTCGCCCCTCACCGCGCCGCTCCCCCGGGGACAGCGCCGTGCGAGCGAGGGCGATCGGCAGCGCGACGGCGAGCGCGTCGGCGACGGCGTCGTGGATCCACGTGCCGCGTCCGCCGCGCCCGTCCGCGCGGGACCGCTCACCCGCGCCCGCAGCGTCGCCCGTACCGGGCGGACGGTGCACGGGACGGTGCGGAGCGGCCGCCCGCGCGACCTCCCAGACGCGCGCGACGGGATCGACCCCTTCGCCCACGGCACGGCGCGCGAGCTCGCCGGCGACGACCTGCACGAGCTCCGGGAAGGTCGCGCACGCTCGCGCTCCCGAGGACGTCGCACACGTCCAGCCCGTCGGCCCGGCGGCGACGCGGGCCGTGCGCCGAGCCGTGCCGCCCAGCCCGGCCTCGCCGAGCACGACGCCGCCCACTCCGGCCCCGGCCGAGCCGACCCCGCCGAGCACGGCGCTGCACAGGCGCGCGACGACGACGCTCGCGTAGGGCGCCGCGAGCGCCGCCGACACGGGGTCCACCCGTGCCCGCCCGCACGCCCCGCACATCAGGGCATCACGTCGCCACTGTTGGGGCCGAGCGTCTGCCCGACGTAGAGGTCGCCGCCGGGGCTCGACGCGAGCAGGACGGCGGTCGGCGCGACCTCGTCCACGGTGCCGAACCGGCCGAGCGGAAGCTCGGAGCGCTTGGCCGCCTTCCACTCCTCGCTGATCCCGTCGACGAGCGGAGTCTCGATGGGCCCGGGGGCGATCGCGTTCACGAGCACGCCGTGCCGGGAGACCTCGAGCGCGAGAGACTTCGTGAGCGCGACGACCCCGGCCTTCGCTGCCGCGTAGTGGGCGAGGCCGACCCCTCCCTTGATCGCGAGCTGCGACGCGACGTTCACGATGCGACCGTCGCGACGCTCGATCATGCCAGGGAGCACGGCCCGGCAGAGCAGGAAGACGCTCGTGAGGTCGACCTCGATCGTCTGTCGCCATGTCGCGAGCGGCATCGTCGCGACGGGCGACTCGGTGAGGATGCCGTGCGAGGTCACGAGCGTGTCGATGCGGCCGAGCGCCGCCGTCGCCTCGGCCACGCCCTGCTCGACCCCGGCTTCATCGGACGCGTCGAACACGGTCGCCGCCGCGCCGAGGCCGGCCGCGCGATCGCGCACCGAGGGATCCCGGTCGGCGAGCACGACGCGCGCTCCCGCGGCTGCGAAGTGCCGTGCGATCGCGAGACCGATCCCGCTCGCCGCTCCCGTGACGAGCGCCGTGCGTCCCGCGAGCACTCCCATCGTCTCCTCCATGACCGCCTCAGTCCCTCATGGCGACCGTGAGGCCGCCGTCGACCGTGATCGCCTGACCGGTCACGTACGCGGCAGCGTCGGAGGCGAGGAACTCGATGACGCTCGCGACCTCCTCGGGCCGGCCCACGCGCCCCCACGGGATGCCCGCCCCGGCCGCCTCGAGCCCCTCGGGGCCGAGGGAGTTGACGGCGTCGAGGGACTGCGGCGTCTCGATGAGCCCGGGGATGACGGCGTTCGCGCGCACGCCCCTCGGGCCGTGCTCGACCGCGATGCTCCGCACGAGGCCGACGACCCCCGCCTTCGCGGTCGCGTAGTGCGCATGCTCCTGCCATCCGTACACGCCGCCCGCGATCGAGGAGATCGCGACGACCGATCCGCCCCGGGGAAGGTGCGGGACGGCCGCGCGCGCGAGGCGCATGACGCCGTGCAGGTCGACCTGCAGCACGTCGTCCCACTGCTCGTCGCTCATCTCGGCGAACGGCACGCGGCGCAGGATGCCGGCGTTCGCGACGACGTGGTCGACGCGGCCGTACTCCTCGAGGGCCCGCGCGACGAACGAGCCGACCGAGGCCGTGCTGCGCACGTCGAGCTCGACGAGCATCGCCTCGCCGCCGGCCGCCTCGACGAGCTCGAGCGTGCCGCGAGGGTCGTGCGGGTCGCCCGGGAAGTATCCGATGACGACGCGATCGCCGCGAGCCGCGAGCCGCGCAGCGGTCGCGCGGCCGATGCCCGACGCCGCTCCGCTGATGATCGCGACGGGCGCGCCCGTGCCCGTCATCGCGGGCCCCCCGCCGCGAGGTCGGCCTCGGCCTCGCGGTGCGCGGGAGCGACCGATCGCGCCGCGAGCATGATGAGGCCCGACACGAGCGTCCCGAGCGCGCCCACCCACAGGGCGGCGGTCGAGAACGGCACGGCCGCCGCCGTGAGGCCCGTGAGGATGAAGCCCCCGATGATCGCGCCCGGCTGGCTCATCGCGCCGATGAACGTGCTGCCGGTCGCACGGCAGTCGGTGTCGAAGCACTCGGCCTGGAAGAACATGATCGCGGCATACGGTCCGAGCAGGAAGAACAGTCCCGCCATGTAGGTCACGAGCACGTACGCCGGGTCGCTGGGTCCGAGCAGGAGCGCCGCGAAGCAGATGCCGCCGAGGATCCATCCGCCGACGATGACGCGCTTGCGTCCGAGCCGGTCGCCGAGCCATCCGTGCGTGAGGTAGCCGACCGCGCCGACGAGGTTGGAGACGACGACGAGCAGGAGCGCGTTCGATGCCTCGATGCCCTTGCCCGTCTCGAGCACGGTCGTGCCGAGCACCGAGAAGGTCTGGATGCCGAACCAGTTGACGAGCCACGCGAGGGACAGCACGATCGTGTTGCGCACGTGCTTGCCCTGGAAGATCCGCCGCAGCGGGGCCGACGCCTCATGGTCGAGGCCGGCCGCGCGCGCGATCGCCGCCGCCTCCTCGGTGCGCCCCTCCGTGCGCAGCCGCCGCACGTGGCGCTGCACGACGAACTGGGGGCTCTCCTTGAGCGTGCGGCAGATGAGCGCGACGACGATCGCGGGCACCGTCGCGAGCAGGAATGCGATGCGCCAGCTGTCGACGCCGAAGATCGCGATGATGATCGCGACGAATCCCGCCGCGAGCATCGCCCCGAGCGGCCACCCGGTCTGCACCATCGAGTAGACGAAGCCCTGGTTGCGCTTGATCTTCTTGTCCTCGGTGAGCGCGTACAGCTCGTTGAGGTAGGTCGCGTTGACCGACTGCTCGGCGAGGCCCAGCCCGCTCACCGAGCGCACCCCGACGAGGTAGGCGCCGCTCATGGTCGCCGCGGTCGCCGCGGACGAGAGCGCCGTGCCCCCGACCGAGATGATCATCCCGCGGCGACGGCCGAGACGGTCCACGAGGGGGCCCACGACGATGACGACGACGAACGTGCCGACGCTCACGAGCGTCGAGATGAGCAGGGAGTAGCTCGTGCTCCATCCGAAGCTCTTGCCGATGTCCGGCAGGAGCGTGCCGAACATGATGAAGTCGTAGACCGCGATGGTCCACGCGAAGAAGGCGATCGCCGTGGCGCGACGCGTCTCCTTGACGCCGACCGTGCGCAGCGTCGCTGCGCTCTCCGGGACTGCAGTGCTCATGATCTGTCCTTACGACGAGGGGGACGAGGGGGACGGGACTGACGAGGGGGACGGGACTGACTAGGGGGACGGGTGGGACCGTCAGGCGGCGCGCGGGAAGCGGCGCAGGAAGTCGAGCGCGATCTCGTCGAAGGTGCTCCAGCGCACGCCGTCGTGACGGCCGATGTGCTCGATGAGGCGCTCGAGCATGAGGAGCACCTGCGGGCGCCCGGAGACGTCCGGGTGGATCGTGAACGTGAAGACCGCGTAGTCGAGCTCGCGATACACCCAATCGAACTGGTCCCGCCACATCTCCTCGAGGTGGCGCGGGTTGACGAAGCCGTGGCTGTTGGGGCTCGACTTGATGAACATCATGGGCGGCAGGTCGTCGAGGTACCAGCTCGCGGGGATCTCCACGAGGTCCGTCTCCTCGCCGCGCACGAACGGCTTCATCCACGCTTCGGCGGGCTGGTCGTAGTCGATCGTCGTCCAGCGGTCCCCCACGCGCACGTAGTACGGCTCGAAGTCGCGGTGCATGAGGGAGTGGTCGTAGCGGATGCCCCGCTCGACGAGGAGCTCGTTCGTGACCGGCGAGAACTCCCACCACGGCGCGACGTAGCCCGTGGGACGCCGGCCCGTGCGCGTGGAGATGAGCTCGATGCAGTGGTCGAGGATGTCCGCCTCCTGCTCGCGCGACATCGCGATGGGGTTCTCGTGGCTGTAGCCGTGCACGCCGATCTCGTGGCCGGCCGCGACGACCTGCTCGAACTCGCGCGGGAAGGACTCGATCGAGTGCCCGGGCCAGAACCACGTCGCCGGCAGGCCGTGCCGCGCGAGCAGCGTGTTCAGGCGCGGCACCCCCACCTCGCCGGCGAAGACGCCGCGGGAGATGTCGCCGGGCGAGTCCTGGCCGCCGTACGACCCGAGCCAACCGCCGATCGCGTCGACGTCGATCCCGAACGCGACGAAGATCTCTTTCGTCATCTGTGGTCTTCCTTTCTGGAGAGGGAGAGGGCGGCCAGTCGCGACCGCGCCTGCGCGGGGGCGAATCGGTCCAGGAGCACGGCGAGCAGCACGCGGGCCTGCGCCGCCGAGAGGTCGCCGACGGGCACAGCGCCCGCGCGCACGGCGTCGACGGCCCCCCCGCCGCCGTAGATCGCGAGCACGGGGCCCTCCGGCACGCGCGTGGCGAGGGCGACGACGACGCCGCGCTCGCTCGCGGAGGCGATCGCCTCGACGAGCGCGCCGTTCGGGTTGCCCGCGCCGGTGCCCGCGACGACGACTCCGCACGCGCCCGCGGCGACCGCGGCGTCGAAGAGCACGCGCCCCGCGCCCGGATAGCACACGACGATGTCCGTGCGGATGGATGCGAACCCCTCCGTGGGCATCGCGAGCGCAGGCGAGCGCACGGGCCGCGCGGTCAGGCGCACGCTCCCCTGCACGACGTGGCCGATCGGGCCGCCGCCGCGCGCGGCGAACGCGGCGAGCGCGATCGAGTGCTGCTTGCGCACGCCGCGCGCCGCGAACACCGCGCCGCCGAAGACGACGAGCACGCCGAGGCCTCGCGCAGCCGGATCCGCGGCGACGAGCACGGCGTCCCGGATGTTGTCGGGGCCGTCCGGCGCCGGGTGGTCGGCGCCGCGCTGCGCTCCCGTGAAGACGACGGGGGTCGCACTGTCGTGGACGAGGTCGGCGAGGAAGGCCGACTCCTCCATCGTGTCCGTGCCGTGCGTGACGACGACGCCGTCGACGTCGGCGCGAGCGGCCTCGCGCGCGATCGCCAGCGCGATCGTTCGCAGGTCGGCCATGGAGAGGTTGAAGGAGTTCAGGCGCAGGATGTCGACGGGCTCGACGACGATGCCGTGCGGCACGGGCCCCATGCGATCGACGAGCGCCGTGACGGGGTCGGTCGCGATCGAGCCGGTCTCCCCGGCGCGCGAGGAGATCGTCCCGCCGGTCGCGAGCACAACGATTCGGGGCATCCTGGCCTCTCCGCCGCCCCTCACGGGCACGAGCATCGGTGATCCTGAGGGCCGCACCGCGGGCGCGGCCGGGCATCAGTCTGGCGCCGCACAAACGATTACGTCAATCGTTTACGTGTTTCGATTGTGTTAATCGTCCGCCGACGTGTCCCACGCCGCCCCGAACGGCGACGCGCCCCGATAATGAGAGGAGGCAGAGGAGGGTCCATGACGGCACGGCGCCCGATGACGCAGCGCATGATCGCCGAGCGAGTGGGCGTGAGCATCACGACCGTCTCGCGCGTGCTCAACGACCGCGAGACCGAGCCGGGCCGCTGGGCGTCCTCCGAGACGGTCGCCGCGATCATGGCCGCAGCGCGCGAGGGCGGCTACCGGCGCAACCCGCACGCGGCGAGCCTGCGCACCTCGCGCTCCGATCTCGTCGGCGTGCTCGTGCCGCGTCTGCAGGACTTCGTGCTCGCGACGATCTATGAGGGCATCGACGAGGCCGCCGCCGAGCGCGGCATCTCGACGTTCGTGACCAACTCCCTCGACCGACCGGAGCTCCAGCGCACGCGCACGCAGAGCATGCTCGACCGGCGCGTGGACGGCCTCATCTTCGGCGACGCCCACCTCGACGACCCCTTCCTCGACGAGATCGCCGCACAGGACGTGCCGTTCGTGCTCACGTCGCGCCGCGCGGGCGACCACGTCGCGGTGACGTGCGACGACCTCGCCGGGGGGCGGCTCGTCGCTGAGCACCTGCTCTCCCTCGGCCGGCGGGACGTGGCGATCCTCGCCGGGCTGCCCTTCGCCTCGACGGGGCGCGAGCGGACGCAAGGGCTCGTCGACGCCTTCCGCGCCGCCGGCGTCGAGGTCCCCGAGCGGCGCATCGTGCGCAACGGATTCGACGCGACCGCGGGCCGCGAGGCCGCCGAGCGCATCTTCGCCGAGCCGCCGTACCCGGACGCCGTGTTCGCGACCAACGACTTCGCGGCCATCGGCGCGATGGGCGTGCTGCGGGACAAGGGGCTGCGCATCCCCGACGACGTCGCGCTCGTCGGCTACAACGACACGCCCCTCGCCGAGTCCATCACGATCTCGCTCACGACCATCCGCTCGCCCATGCACACGATGGGGCGCCGCGCGCTCGAGACGCTGCTCGACATGCTCGCGGGCAGGACCGTCGCCTCCGAGCGACTCACGCCCGAGCTCGTCGTGCGCGGCTCGACGGTCGGGCGCTGAGGCGCGCACCACGGCGGCGGCCGGCGGCGTGGCCCGGACCCGCGGCGGCGCGGGCGGGACACGCGGGAGGCGGGGTCAGAGAGCGCCCTCCTCCGCGGCGAGCATCCCGCCCGGCAGCGCGGGCGCCTTCGCGAGGAGCGGCCCGCCCCACACGTCCTCGAGAAGCTGCTCAATGGCCGCGCCGACGGTGTAGAGCCGCGCGTCCGCGCGCGCGGGCGCCATGAGCTGCAGGCCCACCGGCAGACCGTCCTCGGGCGCGAGCCCGATCGGGAGCGCGAGCCCGGGAACGCCCGCGAGGTTCGCAGGGATCGTCGTCACGTCGTTGAGGTACATCGCGAGCGGGTCGTCGAGCTTCTCGCCGAACCGGAACGCGGTCGTCGGCGCCGCGGGCGAGACGAGCACGTCGGCCGCCTCGAACGCGGCGGTGAAGTCGCGCTGGATGAGCGTGCGCACCTTCTGCGCGCTCCCGTAGTACGCGTCGTAATAGCCCGCCGAGAGCGCGTACGTGCCGAGGATGATGCGACGCTTGACCTCGTCGCCGAAGCCCGCCTCGCGCGTCGCAGCCATGACGTCCTCGACCGTGCCCCCGCCGGGCGGCGTCACGCGCAGCCCGAATCGCACCGAATCGTACTTGGCGAGGTTGCTCGAGGCCTCCGCCGGGAGGATGAGGTAGTAGGCGGCGATCGCGTACTCGAAGTGCGGCGCGCTCACCTCGACGATCTCCGCGCCCGCGCGCGCGAGCAGGTCGAGCGCCTCGGAGAAGCGCGTGCGCACGCCCGCCTGGAAGCCCTCGCCGTCGAGCTCGCGGATCACGCCGACGCGCAGTCCGCGCAGCGTCTCGCCCGTGCGCCCCGCGCGTGCGGCGTCGGCGAACGACGGCCATGCGTCGGGGAGCGAGGTCGAGTCGTGCGGATCGTGCCCGCCGATGACGTCGTGCACGAGCGCGGCGTCGAGCACCGTGCGCGCGACCGGCCCGACCTGGTCGAGCGACGAGGCGAGCGCGATCACGCCGAAGCGCGAGACCCCGCCGTAGGTGGGCTTGAACCCGACCGTGCCGGTCACGGCGGCGGGCTGACGGATCGACCCTCCCGTGTCGCTGCCGAGCGCGACGGGGGCCTCGAACGCGGCGACCGCAGCCGCCGAGCCGCCGCCGGACCCGCCGGGGATGCGCTCGAGGTCCCACGGATTGCGCGTGACCCCGAACGCCGAGTGCTCGGTCGAGGAGCCCATGGCGAACTCGTCCATGTTCGTCTTGCCGAGGGGCACGAGGTCGGCGTCGCGCAAGCGGCGCACGACGGTCGCGTCGTAGGGCGGGATCCACCCCTCGAGGATGCGCGAGGCCGCGGTCGAGGGCATGTCCGTCGTGCACAGGACGTCCTTGATGGCGACGGGCACGCCCGCGAGGGGCGAGAGGTCCGCGCCGTCGATGCGCGCGGCGTCGACCTTGGCGGCCGTCGCGAGCGCCGCGTCCGAGACGTGCAGGAACGCGTGCACGTCGCCGTCGACGGCCGCGATCCGGTCGAGGTGCGCGCGCGTGACCTCGACGCTCGAGACCTCCTTGGACCGCAGGAGGTCCGCGAGGTCGGCGGCGGGGAGCCGCGTGAGCTCCTCCCGGGCGGAGTCCGTCACTGCTCCTCCCCGAGGATCGCCGAGACGCGGAAGCGGCTGCCGTCGTGCTCGGGGGCGCCCGCGAGGACGGCGGCGCGGTCGAGCGTCTCCCCCACGACGTCGGGGCGGAAGACGTTCGCGAGCGGGATCGGGTGGCTCGTCGCGGGCACGTCGGGCGTGGCGACCTCGTTGACCTTCGCGACCGCGTCGACGATGTGGGAGAGCTCGCCCGTGAAGCGGGCGACCTCCTCCTCGGTGAGGGCGATCCGGGCGAGGCCGGCAAGATGGCGGACGACCTCAGGGGTGATTTCGGACACAGCGACTCCGTCGACGATCGAGCGGGGAAACACCGCCAGTCTATTCGCGCTCGGCCCCGGCCGCCGGGCCGAGCGCCCCAGCGGGGAGAGCCGCACGCCATGCGCCGATGGGGAGGAGGAGTGCGACACACACCCGGCGTCCAGGTGGAGCGGGTTGGGTCGAGCCATGGCCACGACAGCGATGAGTCCTGCCCTGCGCGGCGCGGCGGGCGCCCCTCCGTTCGAGTCCTCGATCCTGCCCGGGCCCCCGATCCCGCCGGACACGCCCGACGCCCCGCTCCCGCCGGAGCCGCCCGCGCCGCCCGAGAACCCGCCCGCGCCCGAGCCGCATCCCGGTCCCGGACCCCTGCCGACCACCGAGCCCGCGCCGAGCGAGCCCGTGATCCCGTCCCCCGAGCCGGAGCCCGGGATCCCCGGCACCGAGCCGGAGCCCGTCCTCCCCGCGCGCGAGCCCGGGCCAGCGGCCCCCGAGCCGGAGCCCGCCCCCTAGGACCGCCCGGAGGCGTCCGCCCCGAAGGCCTCCTACTCGGGCCGCGGGCTCCCGTCGTCGAGGAGGTTCTCGAGCACGTCGTCCATGGGGATCGACCCGAGGCTCAGGAACGTCTCGAACCGCTGCAGCCCGTGCAGGGGGTAGAGGCGGTCGAGGAGCACCTCCTGCAGATGGGTGTGGTCGCGCAGACGCAGCCGCGCGATGAGGTCGTAGCCTCCCGTGACGACCGTGAGCTCCTCGATCTCGGGGATCGCGCGCAGGTCGGCGACGAGCCGCTCGAGGTCCGTCCCGGGAGCGACCGTGAGGGGGATGTAGACGAGCACGGGGAGCCCGACCCTCCCCCAGTCCACACGCACGATATAGCCCGTGATGACGCCCAGCCGCTCGAGGCGCGCGATGCGCTCCCCGACCGCGGGCGCCGACATGCCGATGTGCTTGGCGAGCTGGCGCTGCGACAGCCGCGGATCATCGTTGAGCAGGCGCAGGAGCGCGCGGTCCACGCGATCGAGGGGCACGGTCGCGTTAGACCGGGCGACGACCTTCGACAGGCCCGCGAGCGAGTAGGACTCGCGGCGCGCGCTCTCCCCCGGCTCCCCCGCCACGTCCTCGGCCATGCGCGATCCTCCCTCCGTCCCGCGCCGCCCGCGGGAGCTCACGCGAGCAGCCCGCCGTCGACGACGACGGCCGTGCCCGCGACGTACGACGACTCAGGCCCCAGCAGGAACGCGGCCGTCGAGGCGACCTCCTCGTATCCGCCCTCCCGGCCCGCCGGGATGACGTCCACGAACCGCGTGCTCCGGTGGCGCAGCTCCTGCTCCGTCATCTTGGCACGACGATCGCCCATGACCTGTTCGAGCGGCCCGGGGCAGAGGCAGTTCGCGCGCACGCCCGCGCTCGCGAAATCCCGCGTGACCGATCGCGCGAGGCCGAGGAGCGCCGTCTTCGAGACGACGTACGCGGCCTCCGCGGGCTCGCCGCGCATCGCGGCCGTCGACGCCGTGTAGACGATGCTCCCGCCGCCCGCCGCGACCATCCTCGGGATGAGGGCGCGCGAGAGCAGGTAGCCCGCGCGGAGGTTCACGGCGAGCACGCGATCCCACACGTCCGGATCCGTCTCGACGACCGAGCGCGCGTCGAGCGGGTCGATGCCCGCGTTGCTGAAGAGCACGGGCGCGCCGCCGAGGCGGTCGCACGCCTCGCCGGCCGCGAGCGCCGTCGACTCGTCGGCGACGTCCCCGACGACGCGCGCGACGCGCGCCCCCGCCGCGGCGAGCCGCTCGGCGAGAGCCGCGAGCGGCGCGGGTGCGACGTCGCACAGGACGACGTCGCACCCGCGAGCGGCGAGGCGCATGGCGACGGCCGTCCCGAGGCCGCCCGCCGCGCCCGTCACGACGAGCGTGCGTCCACGCAGGTCCCGCTCCACGACGCGCTCAGCGGGGAAGGTAGGGCAGGGTCACGGGCACGGTGGGCAGGCCAGCCGCCGTCGCCGCGTCGCCGATCAACTTGTCCCACATGCCCTTGAGCGTGCCGTGCGAGTTGTAGTAGAGCAGCGAGTTGTCGATGAACGACTTCATCCCCCATTCGCCCGCGGGCACGAAGTACGTGTTGATGTCGACGAGCGACGACGGCCCCTGCAGCACGCGCAGCTGCGGGAACTGCTTGAGCGCGTCGGCGATGTTGAACTCGCTCAGGAGGCTCACGTCCGACTGGCCCGAGGCGACGTCCTGGATCGCCTCCTGGTTGCCGAGGCTCTTCGTCTTCGCCTTCGGGTAGAGCAGCGGCACGGCGGCCTCCTGCGAGGATCCGGACAGCACGGCGATCGTGATGTCCGGGCTGTCGAGCTGGCCCTCCGACGTGAGGTCGAGGCCGGGTCGCAGGAGCACGACGTTGGACTCGATGAAGGCGGGCTGGGTGCTGAACAGCACTTGCATCGCACGGCTCGGCAGGATCGTCGCGGGGATCCCCGCCATGTCGAACTTGCCCGCGACGAGGCCCGCGAAGAGCTGCGCGAACTCCATCTCGACCCACTCGATCGTGACGTCGAGGTCCGAGAAGATGAGCTCGGTGAGCTCGACCGAGTAGCCGCTCGGCTTGTTGCCGTTGGCGGGGTCCTTGAACTGGAGCGGCTTGAACGTGAGGTCGACGCCGAGGCGCACCTTCTTGTCCTTGATGACGCGGCGCAGGAGGTCCTGGCCGCCGCTCGAGGAGTCCTGGGCCTCGGCGGTCGGCGTGCAAGCGGCGAGGAAGGCGGCCGACCCGGCGACGACGCCCCCGGTGAGGAGGGCGCGCCGGGTGGCGTTGCGGGGCTGGTCGGAGGGGGCGGTGCTGCGGGTCATGAGCGGGGCTCCTCTGCTGGTGGGGGGAACGGGCGGGGGGAACTGGTCGATGGTGCGGCTGTCCGCGCGAGCGCGGGCGGCAGGGGGCGCGGACGGGGACGGCCCCTCACTCGAGGAGCCACCCGCCGTCCACGACGAGCACGTGGCCGTGCACGTAGTCCGCCGCGTCGGACAGGAGGAAGGCGATCGCCGCGGCGATGTCCTCGGGCCGTCCGAGCCGGCGGGCGGGGATCTTGGCGGACGCCTTCTCCATCGCGGCGGGCGTGTCGAGCACGGCGAGCGTGAGCTCGGTCGCGATCGTGCCGGGCGCGACCGCGTTGACGTTGATGCCGAGGGGGGCGAGCTCGACCGCGGAGGACACCGTGAGCTGCCGGATCGCGGCCTTCGACATGTCATAGACGCTCTCGGGCGTCGAGGAGGAGACGAACGCGGCCGTCGAGGCGACGTTGACGATGCGACCGCCGCCCGCGCGCAGCAGGTGCGGCACGACCGCCTGCTGGGCGACGAACGCGCCCACGACGTTGACGTCGAGGACGCGGCGCACCTCCGCCTCGGTGTACTCGAGGAAGGGCTTGGCGATCGCGATGCCCGCGTTGTTGACGAGCGCGTCGATGCGGCCCCAGGCGCCCGCGACCGCGTCGACGGCCGCGCGCACCTCGTCCGGGTCCGCCATGTCGACCGCGACGAACCGGCCGCGGTCGCCGAGCTCGGCTGCGACGTGCTCGCCCCGCTCCGTGTCGCGGTCGAGCACGGCCACGCGATGACCGCGCGCGCCGAGCTCGAGCGCCGTCGCGCGGCCGATGCCCGACCCCGCTCCCGTCACGATCGCCACGGGTCGGTCGGCGGCTTCCGTCGTCATCTCTCGTCCTCCATCCTGGGCGGCTCTCCCGGCTCGCGGCCGCTCACGCTCGTGACCATGGGCACGCCCGCGGGCGCGACGACGCCGCGCACCGCCCCGCGGCGCACGCGCCGCTCCGCGACGCGGACGGCGTACGTGATGACGCTCACGCCGATCACGAACAGCACGCCCGCGACCGTGTAGAACTCGAAGGGCCGGTACGTCTGCTGCGCGAGCGACTGGCTCGTGTACATGAGCTCGGGCACGGCGATGACGGCGAGGATCGAGGTGTCCTTGAGCACGTCCGTGAACTGGTTGCCGATCGCGGGGATCATGCTCCGCACCGCCTGGGGCACGACGACGCGCCACAGGATCGCGCCGTCGGAGAGTCCGAGCGCGGCGCCCGCCTCGCGCTGTCCGCGATCGACCTTCTGCAGGCCCGTGCGGAAGATCTCGGCGAGGTAGGCGCTGTCGAGGAGCGCGAGGGTGAGGATGCCGGCGGGCGTCGGCGCGATGTTCACCTGGAGCGTGATCGCGAGCCCGAAGTAGACCCAGATGATGAGCACGTAGAGGGCCACGCCGCGGAAGACCTGGATGTGGGCGAAGCACAGCGCGACGAGCACGCGCCAGCGGGACGTCGCGCCGACGGCCACGAGCAGTCCCGCCGCGGTCGCGAGCGCCATCGCCGCGACGGCGACGGCGACGCTGAGCCCGAAGGCGCCGAGCATCTCCGGCAGGTGCGCGAGCACGACGCCGAGGTCGAATGCGAACCCCTTCTCACGCATGCCGCACCCGCCCGCGATCGAGCCGCCTCTCGACGACGAAGCCGAGGAGCGCCACGGCGACCGTGATGACGACGAGGATGAGGCCCGCGGTCGTGTACAGCTCGAACGGCGTGAAGGTCTGCACCGACACCTTCTTGGCGATGTAGAGCATGTCGGCGACGCCGATGACGGACACGATCGTGGCGCCCTTGAGCAGTCCGACGAAGACGTTGACGCTCGGCGCGACCATGAAGCGCGCCGCCTGCGGAAGCACGACGCGCCAGAAGGCCGTCGAGCGCGGCAGGCCCAGCGCGTCCGCCGCCTCCTGCTGCCCGGGGTCGACGGCGAGCAGGCCCGCGCGGAACACCTCGCCCATGTAGGCGGACCCCGTGAGCCCGAGCGCGACGACGGCGGCCGCGAACGAGCCGATCGTCGCGCCCGTGAGCTGCGGCAGGCCGTAATAGACCCAATACATGAACACGAGCAGCGGCACCCCGCGCATGAGCGCGAGCCACGCCGAGGCGATCCATCGCGGCGTGCGATAGCGGGCGAGGCCGAGCACCGCGACGAGGAGTCCGAGCACGACGGCGACCACGAACCCCCACACGGCGATCTCGACCGTGAGCACGAGCCCCTGCAGCATCGCGGGCAGGGTGCGCAGGACGATGTCGAAGTCGAAGCTCATCGGCGGCCCGCCCTTCCGTCCCGCGCGCTCTCCCGACAGCTCATGACGAGAGCGCCCTCAGGAACTCACGCGTGCGCTGCTCGCGCGGCTCGTCGAACTGCGCCGCGGGCCCCTCCTCGACGATGCGGCCGTGCTCCATGAAGACGACGCGGTCGGCGACCTCCTTGGCGAACTGGATCTCGTGGGTGACGACGATCATCGTCATGCCCGAGCCGGCGAGCGCGCGCATCTCGTCGAGCACCCCCTTCACGAGCTCGGGGTCGAGTGCGGACGTCGCCTCGTCGAAGAGCATGAGCTTGGGGGCGAGGGCGAGGGCGCGCGCGATCGCGAGCCGCTGCTTCTGCCCGCCGGAGAGCGAGTCGGGGTAGGCGGAGGCCTTCTCGGCGAGGGAGACGGCGCGGAGCCGCTCGAGCGCGACCGCCTCCGCGTCCGCCTTCGACAGCCCTTGCGCGCTGCGCAGGGCGAGCGTGATGTTGCGCAGCACGCTCATGTGCGGGAAGACGTTGAAGTGCTGGAAGACCATGCCCATCTCGCGTCGGTGGCGCGCGAGCCGCGCGGACTGGCGCCGGTAGGCCCACGGCCAGCGCGAGGCCGGCGGGACGAGCACCTCGCCGTCAAACTCGACCGTGCCCGCGTCGGGCGGCGTGAGCATGTTGACCGTGCGCAGGAGGGTGCTCTTGCCCGAGCCGCTCGGACCGAGCAGCACGAGCACCTCGCCCGCGCGCACGTCCAGGTCGACGCCGTCGAGCACGACGTTCGCGCCGAACGCCTTGCGGATGCCGCGCAGGCGCACGAGCACGTCGTCTCCGGGAGTGTTCGCTGTCATGATGCGCGCCCCCGCCTATGCGATCGCCTCGCGCACCTCGCCGAGGAGGGCGATCGAGCGCAGCGTGTCCTCGTGCGAGACGCCGGGATACCGGCAGCGGAACATGACGTGCAGGCCGTCGCCGACGGCGGCGCGGAGCGCCTCGAACTCGGGCACGAGGTCGGCGGGCCGGCCGAGGAGCACCTCGGTGCGCCGTGCCGCGTGCTCCTGCGGCGACATGAGACGGGGATGCCATCCCGCGTACTCGGCGGGGTCGAGGCCGTACCACTCGCCGTAGACGCGGCGCGTGTACATGTACCCCTCGCTCACGACCTCCCACGCGGCGTCCGCGCCGTCCTCGTGCAGGAAGCCGCCGAGCGTGAGGTAGACCTTCGGCTCGGCGTCGTCGCGGCCGTATGCGCGCAGCGCCGCCCGGTACTCGCCGACGAGCTCCGCGACGCGCTCGGCGAGCGGACGGTTGTGGCCCGAGTCGCCGAAGGCACGGGAGTCGGTTCCGCCGTCCATGATGAAGCCGTCCGCGTGCCGCGCCGCCCGCCGGATCGCGGCGTTCGCGTGCCCGCCCATGAGCAGCGGCACTCCCCCGGGGCGCACGGGCTTGGGGAAGACGCCGGGCGCGCGCCGCGTGAAGGCCCGGCCGGTGTGGTCGAGCGGGCCGTCGCCCCACGACTGCCGCAAGATCGCGACCGTGTCCTCCATCCGGCGCACGCGCTCGCGGCGGGAGGTGCCGAAGCCCTCGTACTCGACGTCGCGGTAGCCGAGGGCGATGCCGAGCGCGGCGCGACCGCCGGAGAGCTGGTCGAGGAACGCGGCGTCCTCGGCGAGCCGCACCGGGTCGTAGAGGGGCGCGAGGGCGACCGAGATGCCGACGACGATGCGCTCGGTCGCGTGCGCCGCGGCGGCCGCGTAGGGCAGCACGCTGCCGACGTAGCCGTTGGCGAGGAAGTGGTGCTCGCTGATCCACACGGCGTCGAGCCCCACGCGTTCGGCCTCGCGCATCTGCTCGAGCTCGTCGGCGAGCTGCTGCGTCTGGGTGATCCCCTGCTCGGGCAGGACCTCCCCCGTGAAGACGCCCAATCCGACCTGCACGGTGCACCTCTCCTTCGTTCGCTTCCGTCGCTCGCGTTCGAGGCATCACACTAGCCGCGATGTTTCATTCAGAAGGTTCGAGAGGGGTAGATCGCGGCAGTTTTAACACAGATGTCACACACGCAATGTATTTGAAACGAAATGATGACTGGCTGTTATCAAACGCTCGCGCCGAGGAGGTCTCGGCCGGCATCCGTCGCGGCGTGCCAGTCGAGCAAGCGCGCGATCCCCGCCCGCAGCGTGTCCTCCGAGCTCGCGAGGCTCAGCCGCAGGAAGCTGCGGGCGACCTCGCCGAACGCGCTCCCCGGCGCGACCGACACCCCCCACCGCACGAGGTCGAGCGCGGCGGCGCGCGAGTCCGCTCCGCGCGCGAGCGGCACGAGCAGGTAGAAGGCGCCGCCGGGGACAGGCACCTCGACGCCCCCGGCCGCGAACAGCTCGAGCGCGAGCGCGCGGCGCGCGCGGTACCGCTCGAGGTTGCGGACGACCGAGTCCTGCGGCCCGGTGAGCGCGGCGAGGGCCGCGATCTGGGACGGCGTCGCCACGCACGAGAGCATCGTCTCCTGCACGCGCTCGCCCGACACGGCGAGGTGCTCTGGCAGCACGACGTAGCCGACGCGCCAGCCCGTCATCGAGTAGGTCTTCGAGAAGGAGAACACCGACGCGACGGACGCGGGCGCGAACTCGTGGGCACCCACGTGCGCGCCGTCGAAGACGATCTCGTCGTACACCTCGTCGGAGACGACGAGCAGTCCGCGCGCGGCGGCGAGCTCGACGACGCGCTGCATGAGGCCCGCGTCGAGCACGGCGCCCGACGGATTGCCCGGCGAGTTGAGCACGAGCGCGCGCGTGCGCGGCGTCACGAGGGCCGCGATCCGCTCGGGATCGGGCAGGAAGCCGTCCTCGGGGCGCAAGGGGTAGCGCACGATGCGGGCGCCGAGGAGCGTCGCCTGCATCTCGTAGTTCGGCCACGCCGGATCCGGCACGAGCACCTCGTCGCCCGGCGCGACGACCGTCGCGAGCGCCACGAGGATGCCCTGCACCGCGCCGTGCGTCACGAGCACGCGCGAGAGCGGCACCTCGAGGCCGCGCAGGCGGCGCAGCCGCGCGACGATCGCCTCGCGCAGCGCAGGGACGCCCGCGCTCTGCACGTAGCCGAGCCGACTGCCGAGCGCGTCCTCGACGGCCGCGAGCACGTGCCCAGGCGGCGGAGCGTCCGGCTCGCCGATCTCGAGTCGTGCGACCTGCCCGTCCGGGGATCCGGCGACGAGGTTCACGATCTCGCGGATGCCCGATGCGGGCAGGTGGACGGCGGCAGCGCTGGACGGGATCATGGCACCTCTCGGTAGATGTGGGCGAACGAAAGGCGCATGGCGCCGATCACACTCCATTTGACCTTGCACTTGCGGATGATTGCAGCGTTTCGCATGTAAATTCCTTGTGAAGCTAACAATCGGACTGCAGGAGGATCGGCTATGGCGGGTTCGACGCGCGGGGGGTGGGCCGTGCTCGGCAGCCCCGAGGTCGCGAGCGCGCTCGCGACGAGCGGGCTCGACTGGGTGTGCCTCGACGCCCAGCACGGGCTCTTCGACCGCGCCGCGCTCCACGCCACCCTGCGCTCGCGACGGCCGGGCTGGGCAGACGTGCTCGTGCGTGTCTCCGCGCTCGACGAGGCCGCGATCGGCTTCGCGCTCGACGCGGGAGCCTCGACCGTCATCGTCCCCATGGTCGAGACGCGCGAGCAGGCCGAGCGCGCCGCGCGCGCCGTGCACTATCCCCCGCGCGGCGCGCGCAGCTGGGGTCCGGTCGCGCCCCTGTGGGGCGCGACCGCGACCGCCGCGGGCCGGTGCTGGATCATGGTCGAGACGCCCGCCGCGCTCGCGCGCCTCGACGAGCTGCTCTCGACGCCGGGCGTGGACGGCGTCTTCGTCGGCCCGTTCGATCTCGCCCTCGCGCTCGGCGTCGAGCTCGACGAGCTGCTCGCGGACCGCCACGACGACGCACCGCTCGCTCGCATCGCGCGCGTGGCGCACGACCACGCTCTCGCCGTCGGCGCCTTCGCGGGCACGCCCGCGCGCGGCGAGCTCCTGCGCGCCGCGGGCTTCGACCACGTCGCGATCGCGACCGACGCGGGCCTGCTCGACGCCGGCATCCGCTCCGTCGTCGGCTCCCGCGCGCCGAGACAGGGCTACTGAGCGCCCCCGCCCGCCCGCGGCGGCCACACGCTCGCGGTCAGCGCGGCAGGCACGCGCTCTCGCCCTGGAGCGTCATGCCCCGCGCGGACGCGCGGAACACGAGCAGGTCCCCCGAACGCGCGGTGCCCGTGAGCTGCCTCGCCGTCCCCACGCGGTCGGCGCGCACGGCGAGCCCGCGGTCGCCCCACAGCTCGCGCACGCGCGCGACCGCCGCCGTCGCCAACCGCGGGGCGGGTCCCAGGCGCAGGCCCGGGTACCGCGCGCCCGCGACCCAGAAGGGCAGCGTGCAGCCACGCGGCGTCGGGTCGTCGCGGTTCGCCCACGCGCCCCCGACGGCCCGCTGCGTCTCGTCGAGCATGGCGACGAACCGCGCACGCCCGTGCTCGGACGAGACGGGCGCGCGCGGCACGAGAGCGCATCCGCCGACCACGAGGAGGCAGGCGAGCATGACCGTCGGCAGCGCCCGCGATCGTCTCGTCACCCGTCGCCCCCCCGCCCGGAGGCCACACGCTACCACTCGAGCCCCGCACGGGGTGGGACCGGCACGATGCGCGCCGCGCGCCCGCGTCAGTGCAGGAGGGCGAGAGTGCGGCCCCGATCCTTCGCCGTGCCGTCCGTCACGAACTGCGGGCGGTCGATGCCGATGAGCGCCATGTTGCGCAGCGACTCCGTGCCCGCGCCGAAGTAGTCGTTGTGCCCGACCGACGCCGCGAGCGTCTCGTCCGTGATCGCATCGACCCCGCCCGCGACACTCATGCGCCGCGCGCCTAACGCCGGCGTGCCCGGATCCGTGCCAAAGTAGGAGCTGTTGGGGATAGGGTCCCAGCTCGCCTCGCCCACGAACACGTTGCCGTCGCGCACGTGCAGGTCGCGCGCGGACGATGCCGGCCCCCCGGGCGAGCCGACGAGCACGAGAGCGTCGACCTCGAAGTGCTCCTCGCTGAGCGCCATGAGCGCGGCCGTCGTGCCGTAGGAGTGGGCGACGACCGAGACGAACGGCTCGTCGCCCGTGCGGCTCGCCTGCAGGCCCTCGACGAGACCCGTGAGCGAGTCGCGGCCCTGCTCGGCGAGGACGTCCGAGCCGACGTTGAGCAGGTGCGGGGTCTGGTAGCCGATCCAGGCGATCGTCGCCACGCGCGCCGCGGCGTCCGCCGACGCCGAGGTCGAGCTCGCAACGGCCGTCGTCGCGCTCGCGGCCGTGGAAGGGGCCGCGTGCTCGAACAGACGCAGCCAGCTCACCTCTTCGTCGTACAGACGCGCGGCCGTGTCCGTCCACGCGTCCATCTGCTCGCTGACGCCGAAGAACATGCCCGGCACGAGCACGCTCACGTAGTCGGCGGTCTGCGGGTCGCCGATCGCGATCGCGGCCTTCGGCGACTCCGAGACCTCGAGCTCGACGAGCTCGCGCCGCGGCACGGCCCGCGAGGAGCCGAGCGCGGAGCGCACGGCCTCGAGCGCCGCGAGCCGGTGGGCGAGGTCGGCCGTCTCCGCACGGCCCGCCCGCCGCAGCTGCGCCCTCGTCTGCTCGATCGCGCGCGCAAGCGTCGCCCGGTTCGCCGCGTCGCGCGCCGAGAACGGGATGCCGTCGAGGTTGCCGACGAGCTGGGGCGCCGTGCGCTCGAGCATGCGCTGCCGCGTGTCGCCGAGGTCGCCCCACCACGAGGTCACCTCGCGCGCCGCGGGCTCGTGCGCGAGCAGCGCGGCGACGCTCGTCGGATGCTCCTTCACGAGCGCCGAGATCGCCGACCGCGGCTGCACGGAGAGCTGGTCGAGCAGCGCCGGGCCGCGCAGGCTCGGCAGGCGGGCAGCGCTCACCGGACGCACCGACGCGCTGCGGCCCGTCTCCTCGTGCACGGCGAGGTCCGCGGGCACGTCGCTCGGCGAGGGGCCCGAGCCGCTCACGGCCGACGCGTCGGACGCGACGGACTGCGCCGACGAAGCGGTCACGACGACCGAGTGCACGGGCGCGCCTACGGCCTCGGGAACCTGACCGAGCAGTCCCGAGGTGAGCAGTACCACCGTGACGTCAAGCAACAAGCTCGGGTTCCCTCGGATCCGTCCGGCGTCTCCGCCGCAACGCGACGCTCGACTTCGCGCACTCGAATCTTAGACGAGTCGTCCCCAGAGTGGGGGTCCGGTGTGTTAACTCTTCGCGACGGGTGAACGCGCGCGGGCGCTACTCGTGCCCGGCGGACTCGCCCGGATCGAGCGCCGCGGACTCGGCCGGATCGAGCGCCGCGGGCCCTTCCCGCAGCAGGAGCGCGAACTGCTCCGCATCGATGATGCGCACGCCGAGCTCCTCGGCCTTCGCGAGCTTCGACCCGGCCCCCGGGCCCGCCGCGACGAAGTCCGTCTTCTTGCTCACGCTCCCCGCGGCCCGTCCGCCCGCCGCGATGATCGCCTCCTGCGCCTCCTCGCGCGTGAAGCCCTCGATCGCGCCCGTCACGACGACAGTGACGCCCGCGAGCGGACCCTCGGGGCCACCCGCACGGCCGGGCCCCGGGTGGCCCGGGATCGCCAGCTGCGCGCCCGCGGCCTCCCAGCGGTCGACGATCTCGCGGTGCCAGTCCACCTCGAACCACTCGAGCACGGCGTCCGCGATGATCCCGCCGACGCCGTCGACGGCCGCGAGCTCGTCCCGTCCGGCAGCGCGGATCGCCGCGATCGAGCCGAAGTGCCGCGCGAGCGCGCGCGCCGCGACGGGTCCCACGTGGCGGATGCTCAAGGCGTTCACGAAGCGCCACAGCTCGCGCGTCTTGGCCGCCTCGATGTTCGCGATGAGCTTGCGGGCCGCCTCCGACGGCACGAAGTCGGCGTCCCCGCCGAACTCGGTCGCCTCTGGGTCGAACGGGGGGTCCGCGTCGCGACCCGTGCGGCGACGGTTGCGGCGGAAGGGCGCGTCGACCTTGACCCGCAGGCGCACGCCGTCGCGCGTCGTGATCTCTCGGCCCGGCTCGTCGTCGCCGACCGCGCGCGGCAGGCCCGTCTCCGGGTCGCGCACGACGACCTCGATCGGGAACAGGTCCTCGATCCGCAGGTCGAACAGCCCCGCCTCGGTCGGCAGCGGCGGACGCTCGGGCCACAGCGGCTGCGTGAGCGCCGCGGCGGCGACCTCGCCGAGCACCTCGATGTCGAGCGCCTCACGCGATCCGATGTGCTCGACGCGCCCGCGCACCTGCGCGGGGCAGCTGCGCGCGTTCGGGCAGCGCAGGTCGATGTCGCCCTCCTTCGCGGGCGCGAGCGGCGTGCCGCACTCCGGGCACGTCGTCGGCATCACGAACTCCCGCTCGGTGCCGTCCCGCAGCTCGACGACGGGGCCGAGCACCTCGGGGATGACGTCGCCGGCCTTGCGGATGACGACCGTGTCGCCGATGAGCACGGCCTTCGCCCGCACGACCTCCTGGTTGTGCAGCGTCGCCTGCCGCACGACGCTCCCCGCCACGCGCGCGGGCTCCATGACGGCGAACGGCGTCGCGCAACCCGTGCGCCCGACGCTCACGACGATGTCGAGCAGCTTCGTGTTGACCTGCTCCGGCGGGTACTTGTAGGCGATCGCCCAGCGCGGCGC
>JAATFA010000073.1 GCA_015655445.1 Actinomycetales bacterium
CCGTCTGTTGCGATCCAGGTCTTCCAGGGCGAGCGTGAGTTCACCCGCGACAACAAGCCGTTGGGTACTTTCGAGCTCACCGGTATTGCTCCGGCTCCCCGAGGTATTCCCCAGGTCGAGGTCACCTTCGATATCGACGCCAACGGAATCGTGCACGTGTCTGCGAAAGACAAGGGCACCGGCAAGGAGCAGTCGATGACGATCACGGGCGGCTCCTCGCTGCCCAAGGACGACATCGAGCGCATGGTGCGCGAGGCCGAGGAGCACGCGGCGGAGGACAAGGCCCGCCGCGAGGCCGCCGAGGTGCGCAACAACGCCGAGCAGCTCGCGTACTCGATCGAGAAGCTCATCAAGGAGAACGAGGAGAAGCTCCCGGCCGACGTCAAGAGCGACGTGCAGGGCGACCTCGACGCGCTCAAGACCGCGCTCGCCGGCGACGACGAGTCGGCGGTCAAGAGCGCCTTCGAGAAGCTCCAGTCGAGCCAGACGAAGCTCGGCCAGGCGCTCTACGCCCAGCAGGACCAGGGCACGGCGTCCGCGGGCGCGTCGTCCTCGTCCGACCAGCCGACCGGCTCCTCCGCGGCGAGCGACGACGAGGACATCGTCGACGCGGAGGTCGTGGACGACGAGGAGCCCCGGTGACCATGGCGGACGACGAGGAGAAGGACAAGGCGGCCGGCGGCGGCGGGCCCGGCGAGGAGCCCGTCGTGCGCGACCGGCGGCGCATCGACCCCGAGACGGGCGAGGTGCGCAAGCCCCCGGCCGACGAGGACGCCCAGGGACGGGACGAGAGCCTGCCCGCGGCGGAGGGTCCCGACGTCGAGACGAGCACGACCGATCCGGGCGCGGGCGCGCCGGGCGCTCAGGGCGCGGGCGAGCCGCTCTCGGAGGAGGACCGGCAGATCCTCGACGACGCCGAGCGCGACCTCGTCGCCGAGATGCGCAACGACATGCTGCGCGCCCAGGCCGAGCTCGTGAACTTCCGCGCTCGCGTCGAGCGCGATCGCGTCGCCAACCGCGAGGCGATCATCGCCGAGGTCATCCGCTCGCTGCTGCCCGCGATCGACGACCTCGATCGCGCGGAGAAGCACGGCGACCTCGCCGAGGGATCCGCGCTCGCGCTCGTCGCGCAGAAGATCCGCGCGGGCTTCGAGAAGTACGGACTGCGCGCGGTGGGCGAGAAGGGCGAGCGATTCGACCCGCACGTCCACGAGGCGCTCGTGCAGCTGCCGAACCCGGAGGTCGCGGAGCCGACCGTCGCGGACGTCATCGAGACGGGATACGCGCTCGGCGAGCGGCTCATCCGCGCGGCGAAGGTCGCCGTCGCGGTGCCGGCCGAGTCGGAGTAGCCGGGGCGTCGGAGCAGCCGGGGGCGGGGCACCGCCCCGAAGGAAGGGAAGAGAGGAGCCGGCCGAAGCGTTTGCGGACGCAGGGGCCGGCTCCTCGGCAGCAGGGACCACAGGACAGGAAGAAAGGGGGCGCCGACGATGGCCAGCAACGACTGGTTCGAGAAGGACTTCTACGCCGTGCTCGGCGTCTCGAAGGACGTGTCGGACGCGGACCTCAAGAAGGCCTACCGCAAGCTCGCGCGTCAGTTCCACCCGGACTCGAACCCGGGCAATCCGAAGGCGGAGGCCCGGTTCAAGGAGATCAGCGAGGCGTACTCCGTGCTCTCCGATCCGGAGAGCCGGCGCGAGTACGACCAGATCCGCGCGATGGGATCGGGCGCGCGCTTCACCGCCGGCGGCGGCGGGTCGCCGGGCTTCGAGGACGTCTTCGGGATGTTCAACCGCGGCGGCGGCACGCGCACGCCCTACACCCAGAGCGACTTCGACGACCTGCTCGGCGGGATGTTCGGCGGCGGCGGCTTCGGCCGCTCGACGGGCGGCTTCCGCGGCTTCGGCGGGCCCACGCGGGGTCGTGACGTCTCGGCGACCGTGACGCTCGACTTCCTCACGGCGATCCGCGGCGACACCGTGACGCTGCAGCAGAGCGGCGGTCGCTCGGTGCGCGCGCGCATCCCGGCGGGCGTGCAGGACGGCCAGCGCATCCGGCTGCGCGGCAAGGGCGAGCCGAGCCCCGACGGCGGCCAGCCCGGCGACCTCGTGCTCACGGTGTCGGTGCGCCCGCACCCGGTGTTCGAGCGCGACGGGCTCAACCTTCGCCTCGACGTGCCCGTGAGCTTCACGGAGGCCGTGCTCGGCGCGACGATCGAGGTGCCGACCCTCGAGGGGGAGACCGTGCGCCTGCGCGTCGCGCCCGGCACGCCGAGCGGGCGCGTGCTGCGCGTCAAGGGGCGCGGCATCACGACGTCGAAGGGAACGGGCGACCTGCTCGCGACCGTGCAGATCGCCGTGCCCGGTCACCTCACCGCGGAGGCGCGCAAGCACCTCGAGGCGTTCGCCGCGGCCATGCCCGACGAGAACCCGCGTGCCGAGCTGCTCGAGCGCGTGCGCACGGCTGCGCGCGCGGCCGGCTGACGGGGGAGGCCCGCATGACGATGGACCCGGACACGCCCCTCTTCGCGATCGCCGTCGCGGCCGAGCTCGCGGGCATGCACCCGCAGACCCTGCGGCAGTACGACCGGCTGGGGCTGGTGAGCCCGAGCCGCACCGCCGGCAAGTCCCGCCGCTACTCGATGCGCGACGTCGTGCAGCTGCGGGAGATCGCGCGCTTGAGCGCAGAGGGGCTCAACCTCGAGGGCATCCGCCGCATCCTCGACCTCGAGAACGAGGTCGCGAGCCTGCGCAGTCGGGTGCGGGAGCTCGAGACGGCTCTCGCGGACGAGCTGCTCAACCGCCCCGGACGCCGCGTCTTCGCGGCGGGCACCGAGGGCGACGTCATCACCCTGCGCGCGGGCACGCGCGTCAAGAAGGCGAACCAGGTCGTCGTGTGGCGTCCGCTCGCCCGCCCGTGAGGCCCCGCGCGCCGTGCGCTCACTCCGGCCATGCGGCGAGCAGGCGGTCGGCCACGCGGAGCGCGTTCGCGACGATCGTGAGCGTCGGGTTGACGCTCCCGTTCGTGGGGTGCAGCGACGCGTCGGCGACGTAGACGCGTCGCGCGCCGTGCACGCGCCCGCCCGCGTCCGTCGCGGAGCGCGCCGGGTCGTCGCCCATGCGCGCGGTGCCGCACGAGTGCTCGCCCGCGGCGGAGGCTGTCGCCCGGCCTAAGCGGCGCGCGATGTCGCGTGCGCCCGCGCTCTCGAGCCACTCGACGCCCACGCGTGCCATGCCCTCCTCGATCTCGAGCGAGGCCCAGTGGGTGTCCTTGCGCAATCGCGCGGCGGGCACGCCCCACCGGTCGCGCACGGTCGCGTCCACGCCCACGTGCGAGGTCGGCACGGGCACCTCCTGCCCGATCCCGAAGACGCCGAAGACGTTCCGGCGCCCCTCGCGCATCCAGCGCTTGTGCCCGGCTCCCCACGCCGGCACGCCGGGCACGGGCGGGTCCGCCGCGGTCGTGAGCGGGAGGATTCCCATGAGGTCGACCATGACGCCGCCGCCCCACGGGATCGTCTCGCCGTGCACGTGGTCGAGCGTCGCGATCGAGTGGCCCGGCCCGAGGAAGTCCTTCGCGGGCGGGTCGATCGTGCTCACGATCGTCACGAAGCGGTGGTCGTGCAGGTGCCGGCCCATGTGCTCGTTGCCGATGCCGCTCGCGAGCAGCAGGCGCGGCGTCTCGACGGCGCCGGCCGCGACGACGACGACGTCCGCGCGCACCTCGAGCTCGACGGGCGTCGTCGAGGCGTCGGCGACGATGCGCACCGACGCGCTCCCGCGGCCGTCCGTCACGTGCAGCGCCTGTGCGTCGAGCAGCAGCTCGCAGCGGCCCGTCGCGACCGCGCGCGGCACGAACGTGTTGTGGGCGCCGTTCTTCGCGTCGACGGGGCACGCGTGCCCGACGCACTGCGGGCAGCGCACGCACGCGGCACGACCGTCGTGGGGCACGCTGTTGATCGCGAGCGGGATGGGCCCCCAGCGCCAGCCGAGACGCTCGGCCGCCGCGGCGAGCACCTCGCGCGCGGGCTCCGAGCCCATCGCGGGCATGGGGTAGCCGGCGCTGCGCCGCGTGCGCGTCGTGAGGCCGCCCTCCTCGCCGGCGACGCCGAGCTCCCACTCGGCCCTCGAGTAGTAGGGCTCCATCTCGTCGTAGCCGACCGGCCAGTCGGCGAGGCTTGCCCCCTCCGGGTTGCCGTAGGTCGAGGCCATCGCGAAGTCCTCCGGCAGGAAGCGCCACGCCATCCCCTGCCAGATGCGCGTGCCGCCGCCGAAGAGCATCGCGTTGAGCCCGTAGAGCGCCGCATCGCCCGTGCCGTCGACGATCGTCTCGAACCCGTCCGACTCGAGGACGCGCGGATGCCCCGGCCCCGGCCCGGCCGACGGCGCGTACACGGCGTTGCGCTTGCCGTGCAGGTGGTCGCCGCGCAGCTGCCGGTTCGAGGCCGGCCGCGCGCGCTCGACGAGCAGCACGTGCTTGCCCCTCGCGGCGAGGGAGCGCGCGACGGCGCCTCCCCCGGGCCCCGAGCCCACGACGATCGCGTCGTAGCGACGCCGCACGGCGCTCGCGCGCACGGTGGGCACGGGCTGCGGCTCGACCGGCTCGACCCCCGGCGGGACCGCCGAGAAGCCGATCATCGCGAGCCCCGCGGGCACGACGTCGCCGCGCGCCGCGTAGTAGCCCTCCCAGCACACGCGGCGCAGGTCGGCGAACTCGGCGGCCGCGAGCGGGTCCGCCTCGAGCCCGGCGAGGATCGCGTCCTGGCCCGCGGGGTCGAGGGCGGCGAAGGACGCGCCGCCCCGTTCGCGCGCGGCCGCGTCGAGGCGGCGTGCGAGCGAGGCGAGCACGGGCCGTGCCCACTCGAGGTCGGGGTTCGCGGGGTCGAGGTGGAGGCCCACCCCGCCCGCCCAGCCCGCGGGCCACTCGTCGGCGGGGATGACCCGGTCGACCGCCGCGCGGATGGCGGGCGCGACGGACCCCTCGCCCTCCCGGAGGGGACGGACGAGCGGCCCGTCCTCGGGCGTCACCGGCCGGCCAGCGAGCCGCCGATGCCGCCGACGCTGAAGTAGCGGTTGAGCACCGAGAAGACGATGATCGGCGGGAGCATCATGACGACCGCGACGGCCATGACGAGACCCCAGTTGGTCGCGTTCTGCTGGAAGAAGGACTCGAGGCCGACGGGAAGCGTGAAGTTCTGGTCCGACCGCAGGAAGACGAGCGCGATGAGGTAGTCGTTCCACGCGAGCAGGAAGCAGAAGATCGCCGTCGAGAGGATGCCGGGCAGCGAGTTGCGCAGCACGATGCGCGCGAAGCCGCCGAACACGCTCGCGCCGTCCATCCACGCCGCCTCCTCGAGCGCGATGGGGATCGAGTCGTAGTACGCCGCCATCATCCAGATCGCGACGGACATCGTCGCCCCGACATAGACGATCGTGACGCCCACGAGGTTGTCGGCGAGCCCGAGCCCGGCGAAGAGGATGAAGAGCGGGATGATCGAGATGACGCTCGGCAGCGACTGCACCATGAAGAGCACGAGCGAGTACGACGACACGAGCCGGTTGCGCCCGCGGGAGAGCACGTAGCCGGCGGGCGCGGCGACGACGACGGCGACGAGCACCGTGACGAGCGTGACCGTGAGGCTGTTGGTGAGCCAGCCGAGCACGTTCGTCTGCGTGAAGACGAGCCCGAAGTTCTCGAGCGTGATGCCCGTCGCCGAGCTTCCGAGGCCCGGCTGCAGGGAGAGCCAGACGACGGCCGCGATGGGCACGAGCACGACGATCGTGACGACGAGGATGACGAGGAACCGCCACCAGCGCCCGCGCAGGTCCGTGTTGATGTCCGCCTGGCGCACGCGGCGCCGGCTGCGGTCGGCGGGCTCGCGGTCGACGGCGGGGAGGGCGACGCTGCTCACTCGATGTTCACCTTTCGAATCTGGCGGTACAGCACGACCGAGACGATGACGAGCGTGACGGTCATGATCGCGGCGATCGCGGCCGCGGGACCCGTCTGGTACTGCGCGAACGCCGTGCGGTAGGAGAGCACGACGAGGGAGGTCGTCGCGTTGACGGGTCCGCCGCCGGTGAGCAGGAAGATCGTCGGGAAGTCGTTGACGCAGAAGATCGTCATGAGGATCCAGCTGATGTAGGTGGATCGCGAGATGAGCGGGAGGGTGATGCCGAAGAAGATCTGCCGCCCGTTGGCACCGTCGACGCGCGCCGCCTCGTAGACGTTGGTGTCGACGGACGCGAGCGCCGAGCTCATCATCATCATCATGAACGGGAAGCTGATCCACACCTTGAAGACGCACACGGTGACCTGCGCGAGGAGCGGATCGGCGAGGAAGAGCACGTTGCCGAGGCCGAGGGCCTGGGCGAGCACGGGGAAGGGGCTCTGCGGCGTCGCGACGAGCCAGTTCCACGACGTCGCCGAGACGACGACGGGCACGATCCAGGGCAGCAGCAGGAGCACCTTGAACAGGCCGCCGGCGGGGATGCGCGTGCGCAGGAGCATCGCGAGCCCGAGGCCGACGATCCAGCTGCCGAAGACGCCGACGATCGTGAACACGAGCGTGAACCCCGCGGCGCGCCAGAAGCTCACGGCCGTGAGCACGTCCACGAAGTTGCGGATGCCGACGAAGTCGCCGGAGGAGATGAGCGTGCCGTTGTGCACCGTCTGGAACGCCGCGTAGATGACGGGATACAGGTTGAGCAGCACGACCAGCACGAGCGACGGGAGGGCGAACGCGACGAGCGTGGCCTTCCTGCCGCCGAACCGGCCGCGCGGCCGGCGTCCGCCCCGAGGGCCGACGCCGGCCGGGGCCATCCCCCGCCGGGCGCGCCGAAGTCCGTCTCCGACGGAGGCAGCTGACATTCCTACTCCTTCGTAGTCGTCGGGCGTCGACGGACCGAGCGCTCTGCTACTTGTTGAGGGCCGACTTGATGCCGTCCTGCAGCTGCTGCAGGGCCGACTTCGCGTCGGTCTTGCCTCCGAGGACGGACTGCGCGAACGTGTCCATGATGGGCGTGCCGTCGACCGCGGTCACGCCGAGGAACAGCGAGTTGCCGCCAGGCGCTGCCCACGTGCGCGCGATGGGCTGCCACTCCTGGATGATCTTGACGTTGTTCGCGTCGGCCTGGAACTCCTTCGTCTCCGTGATGGACTTGAGCGGCGGCAGGCCGATGCCGGTGTTCTTCGTCCACAGCGGCGCCATGTTCTGGTAGTAGTACGTCAGGAACGCCTCGGAGCCCTTCTGGCTCGGGGTGTTGGTGTACATCATGATGTTGTTCGGGAAGAACAGCATCCCCTGCGTGCCCTTCGGGCTCTTGAGCGGCGTGCCGACGAGCAGGTCGTTCTTGATGTCCCCGCCGACGTTGTTCGCGAGGCCGCCGGTGTCGAAGCCCATGCCGAACTTCTTCGCCTTCCACTGGTCCTGTGCGTTGGCGCTCGTGTACGTGCCCGAGGCCGGGTCGACGTAGCCCTTCGACACGCACTCGAGCACGAAGTTGATCGCCTCGATGTTCTCGGGGGTCACGCAATTGGGCTGGTGGTCCTCGTCGAAGAGGCCGCCGCCGTTGCCGATCATCCAGCTCACGAGGATGTGGCTGCCGGTGTAGGCGCCCGCGCCCGCGGCGGTGCCGTAGCCGTAGACGCCGATCTTCTTGAGCGCCTCGCACGCGTCGAGGAACGACTGCCAGTCGGTGGGAGGAGTGGCCCCCGCCTGGTCGAGCAGCGACTTGTTGTACCAGAGCACGCGCATGTCGAGGTTGTAGGGCACGGCCGCGTAGCCCTTGTCGACCTTCATGGTGTCGATGAGGCCGGGAAGGAAGTCGTCGTAGAGGCCGTTCTTCTTCCACGAGTCGAGCAGGTCGTCGGCGTACGCGATCGCGCCCTGGCTCTCGAAGAGGAACGCTTGCGTGCCGCCGCCGGAGCTCACCGCGGGACCCGTCTTCGAGGCGACGGCGGAGGAGAAGGTCTGGGTGAAGTTCGCCCACTGGACTACCTGGTAGCTCGCCTTCGGCAGGCCGCTCTTGGGCTTGTAGTCGAGGGTGATCTGCTTGTCGAGCTTGTTGAACTCGGGGTTGCCCCACGGCATGTTCCAGAACTTGAGCGTGCCGCCGCTTCCGCCGCCGCCGCCGGTCGTGCACGCCGCGAGCACCGAGGCGGCCCCCGCCGTACCCGCGAGCCCGAGGAAGCCGCGCCGGGTGAAGGCGAGGCCCTGCTGTGATTGCGTACTCATGGACTACCTCCTGATCGAGGCGGACATCGCTGTCGGCCTTGAACTCCTCTTTGAGATTCAGAAGCGTCGTTCTTCCTCGGCGACGGGCGAGCCGGCCTCGAACCGCCCCATCGCGAGTGGAATTCCTCCGCAACAGTGCGATCCTAAGCCAGCGCCCAGCCGCCGCGTCAAGAGAATTTGCTATTTCGTTAGCGAAAGTTTTCGTTGAGAGCGAGGGAGAATCTCGAGCCGCGTTCGCCTTGGGCGAGCAGTCCGCGGTGGCGCGCGCGGCGATGCAGCGGTAAACTTGAGTCACCAGAACTCAAGTTTCCGGGAGGACAGAATGGCCAACATGCAGGGCGCGCCCTCCAGCCAGGAGGAGCAGAAGTCCGCCCTCGAGCAGTACGGCATCAACCTCACCGAGATCGCGAAGAGCGGCAAGCTCGACCCGGTCATCGGGCGGGATGCCGAGATCCGGCGGGTGAGCCAGGTGCTCACGCGCCGCACGAAGAACAACCCCGTGCTCATCGGGGAGCCGGGGGTCGGCAAGACGGCGGTCGTCGAGGGCCTCGCCCAGCGCATCGTCGCGGGCGATGTCGCCGACTCCCTCAAGGACAAGGAGATCGTCGCGCTCGACCTCGCGGCCCTCGTCGCGGGTGCCAAGTATCGCGGCGAGTTCGAGGAGCGCCTGAAGGCCGTGCTCAAGGAGATCGACGAGTCCGACGGGCGCGTCATCACCTTCATCGACGAGCTGCACACGCTCATGGGCGCCGGCGGCGGCGAGGGGTCCGTCGCGGCCGCCAACATGCTCAAGCCCATGCTCGCGCGCGGCGAGCTGCGCCTCATCGGCGCGACGACGCTCAACGAGTACCGCGAGTACATCGAGAAGGATGCCGCGCTC
>JAATFA010000133.1 GCA_015655445.1 Actinomycetales bacterium
CCGCCGCGGCCGCCTGCGCCGCGATGGTCTGGTTCAGGAGCACCTCGATCGAGTGGATGTACGGCACGTCGACGTCCGTGAACGGCACGGAGTTCTGCGGATACGGCGGTCCGTCCCCGAAGGCGCTCGTGAAGCAGCCGCTCGGCGGGGTGTTCGCCGCGTCGGGCAGCAGCGACGGGTATCCGACGACGAAGACCTTCGCGTTGGGCGCGGCCTTCGCGATCGCCGCGTAGGCGTTGGCGAGGTTGGCCGCCACGGTCGTCGTGATGTGCGCGGCGAGCGTGTCGACGCCGTCCTGCACGAAGATGCTCTGGCAGTTGTCCGCCGTGAACGGCTCGTCCGGGCCCGCGACCGGGCCGCTCGCGGTCTCGGCGATGCACGTCGCGGCGATGCTCGAGAAGCCCGTGTCGTTGCCGCCGATGCTCACGGTCACGACATCGGTGTCCGCCGAGAGGGCCGAGAGCTGGGGGTTCGCGGTGCCGCCCCCGAAGTACGCGGGCGTGACCTGCGGGGTGTCGACGATGTTCGCGGTGACCGCGCCCGTGCACGTGACGTCGGTCAGGCTCATGCCCAACTGCGCGGCGACCTGGTGCGGATAGTCCTCGTCGGCCTGCTGGCAGCCGGGCACGGGCGCGCCGGTGCTGGGGGCGATGCCGAAGCCGGCGGCGTACGAGTCGCCGAGAGCCACGTACTGCAGTCCCTGCGTGCTCGGCGGGGCTGTCGTTCCGGCCGCGTACGACGGCGCTGCGACGAGCAGGAGAGCCGCGACGGCCGCTCCCGTCGCGAGAGAGAGACGGGAGAGCAAGGTGGACGTCACCGCCACAGCCTGGGCGCATGCGTCCGCGAGGTCAAGTGCCCCGATCGGGGGGTGCCCGCGCCGGATGCGGCGGCGGCGCGCGCGAGGCCGTCGGCCCTGGGCTCGGTCGCGCACCGTGCGTCACCGGCTCGCCTCGACCGCCCCTTGTGGTGCGGGCGTGGGGCGGCTAACGTACAACAAGATGGTTGTAATAGAGCTCGACGACGAGCAAGCGGACCTGGTCTTCCACGCGCTGGCCGACCGGACTCGTCGCGACATCGTCAAGCGCGTCCTGCGGCAGGAGCTGTCCGTGTCGCAGCTCGCGCGGGGCTATGACATGAGCTTCGCGGCGGTGCAGAAGCACGTCGCGGTGCTCGAGCGCGCCGCGCTCGTCGTGAAGAGGCGGAGGGGCCGGGAGCAGATCGTCCACGGCGACGTCGACCTCATCCGCAGGGCGTCGCGCCTGCTCGACGAGTATGAGGCGACGTGGCGGCGCCGAGCCGACCGGATCGCCGACCTGCTCGCCGACACGAGCACGACGAAGAACGTGACGACCCCCAGGAGAGAGGGCTGACCATGACCGTGGTGAGCAGTGAGAAGGACCTCGGGTCCCTGACCCTGACCCTGATCGCCGAGTTCGACGCGAGCGTCGAGCGCGTGTGGCAGGTGTGGGAGGACCCGCGCCAGCTCGAGCGCTGGTGGGGGCCGCCCGAGTGGCCCGCGACGTTCACGCGCCACGAGTTCGAGCCCGGCGGGCAGTCCCGGTACTCCATGACCGGACCGGACGGGCAGAGCATGGGCGGCTGGTGGAGTATCACCCTCGTCGACCCGCCTCACCGCCTCGAGTTCGACGACGGGTTCGCGGGCGAGGACGGCGAGCCTGAGGCGGAGCCGCAGCTGGCGCCCGTGCACGTCGTCGTCACGCTCGAGCGCCTCGGCGACCGGACGCGGATGACGTCGGTCACCCGCTTCTCGAGCGCCGACCAGCTCGAGCAGATGATCGCCATGGGCATGGAGGAGGGCACGCGGCTCGCCGCCGGCCAGATCGACGAGCTCCTCGGCGAGAGGCCCTGACGGGCCCTCCGGCCGTTCAGCGTCTATCCGGCCCCTGAGTGCTCGGGAGCCCGTGCTCGGCGGACGCGTACACGGCGGAGAGCTCGAGGTAGGCGCGGGCGTTGCGACGCAGACCCTCGACCTCCGCGTCGGTGAGCTCGCGTCGCACCCTCGCGGGCACGCCCGCGACGAGCGAGCGGGGCGGCACGACCGTGCCCTCGAGCACGAGCGCGCCCGCGGCGACGAGCGAGCACGTGCCGACGACGGCGGTGTTGAGCACGGTCGCGCCCATGCCGACGAGACAGTCGTCCTCGATCGTGCATCCGTGCAGCACGGCGTTGTGGCCGACCGAGACGCCTCGGCCGATGCGGGCGGGCTTGCCCGGATCGCAGTGCACGGTCACGTTGTCCTGCAGGTTCGAGTCCGCGCCGATCTCGATCTCGTCGCCGTCGGCGCGCACGACCGCGCCGAAGAAGACGCTCGCGCGCTCGGCGATGCGCACGCCCCCGACGAGCGTCGCGGTCGGCGCGATCCACGCGGAGTCGGCGATCTCGGGGGAG
>JAATFA010000122.1 GCA_015655445.1 Actinomycetales bacterium
CGGCCGCGGCCTGCAGATCGAGGCGCCGATCGCGACGCCGTGGATGTGGCTCGCCGCGGCGGGGAGGGGCACGGTCGCCTACGATCCCGTCATCCTCACCTTCCAGGTGAGCGGGCCCGGCACCGACGCCGCGAGCGCCATCACGACGCCCCTGCTCGTGCTCGCGATCGTCGTCGTCCTCGGGCTCGGCATGCTCGCGCTGCGCGCCGGCGCGGACGTGCGCGAGCTCCTGCCCGTGCTCGTGCTCGGCCTCGTCACCGGGCTCATCGCCTTCAACAAGGTCGGCTCGCCGCAGTTCATGACGTGGCTCGCCGTACCCGTCGTCGCGGCCCTCTCGAGCGGCGTGCGCACGCGCACGCGCGTGCCCGTCGTGCTCTCGCTCGTGCTCGCGGGCCTCACGCAGACGATCTACCCGTACCTCTACCCAGGCGTCTTCGGGCTCCAGCCGGCCATGCTCGTCGTGCTCACGGTGCGCAACGCGCTCGTCGTCGCGCTCTTCGCGTGGGCGCTCGCGCGCGCGGTCGTGCTCGCGCGCGGTCCGCACGGGGAGGGCGTGCGCGGGGCGCCGGCGCGCGTGTGGTCTACTCGAGGGGGATCGAACGAGAGGAGCGGGAGATGATCGTCGCGTTCTCGGTGGCGCCGAGCGGCGGCCAGGACGGGTCGGACTCGGTGCACGACGCGGTCGCCGCGGCCGTGCGGATCGTGCGCGAGTCCGGGCTGCCCAACCGCACGACGTCGATGTTCACGGAGATCGAGGGGGAGTGGGACGAGGTCTTCGACGTCGTCCGGCGCGCGACCGAGGCCGTGGGAGCGTTCGGCACGCGCGTCTCGCTCGTGCTCAAGGCGGACATCCGTCCCGGTCGCACGGGCGAGCTCGACGGCAAGGTCGAGCGCCTCGAGCGCGCGATCGCGGAGGCGTCCGAGCGGGCCTGACCGGACCCTCAGTACTCGCGCGGCCGGCCCGTCTCGAGCAGGATCCCGTCCGCGATCGCGCGCTTGCGCAAGGCGACCTTCGTGCCGACGTCGAAGCCCGCGACGCGGTACTTCTCGCGGATCCGCTTGAGGTAGCTCTTCGCCGTCTCCTCGGAGATCCCGAGCTGGAAGGCGACGGCCTTGACCGGCTCGCCGCCGCCGTAGAGCGCCATGACGCGGCGCTCCTGCGCGCTGAGCCTCGGCGCGCGCCCGACGCCGCCGTCCGCGAGCGCGAGGTCGAGCTCGGCGGAGATGTGCGAGCCGCCCTCGGCGGCCACGCGGATGGCCTCGACGATGACGCTCGCGTCCTCGCTCTTCACGAGGTACCCGGACGCCCCCGACGCGAGCGCCTCGCGCACGAGGTGGGGGTCCGAGTACGTGCTCATGAGCACGACCTTGACGCCCGTCGTCTTGAGCGTCGAGATCTTGAGCGAGACGGGGATGTTGTCCTTGAGGTCGAGGTCGAGCAGCACGACGTCGACGGGGAAGCGCGGATGCGTGAGCAGCTCGGGCCACGTCGGCACGGCGGCGACCATGTCGATGTCGTCCGCCGCGGAGCGGATCCACTCCGTGAGGGCGCCGAGCAGCATGCGGTGGTCGTCGACGATCGCGAGACGGACCGCCGCGGCCGTGCCCGGGGCGCGGCCGGCGCCCGTGGCCGTGTCGGTGTCCGTTCCCGCGGCCCCATCTGCCGCGTCCTGACTCATCGCGTCCTGGTCTCCCTCGCGCTGCTCGAGCTCACGTCGACGGGGCGCTCGACGATCGCGTCGATGCGCACCAGGAGACCGCCGTCCTCGCTCGAGCCCCCATACCGTCCCACCTTATCGAGCGCGTTCCACACCGCCTGGTCGACACGATGGCGAGGCACGTCCGTCATCCGCAGCACGATCGGCACGCGCAACCGGCGGACCTCGCCGGCAGGCTCGGCGGGGCCGAGCGTGAGGTGCAGGACCGTCGTCGTCGACGGCGCGACGACGTCCGCGAGCAGGAGCCACACGGCCGAGAGGAGTCCGTCGCGCTGCTCCGCCTCGAGCAGGCCCGCGAGCCCCGACGGGTCGCTCACCGTCATGTGCGCGCCGAGCAGCTCCGACTCGCTCACGGCGTGGTGGAGCCACGTCTCGCGCCGGCCGTCGACGAGGTGCAGGCGCAGCTCGGTCGCGAGCGACGCCGCGCGCGCCGCGGTCGCGGCGTCGAGCGGGAGGGGCGTCGTGCCGTCGGCGACCGAGTCGAGCAGGCGCTCGGCGTCGAGGTCGAGCTGCGCGAGCTTCTCCGAGGCGAGCATGCCGACCGCGAACCGCGGCGCCTGCACCGTGCTCTGCACGAGCACGCGATCGAGCTCGACGCTCACGAGGCCGCGGAAGCCGCGGAGCGCGACGACGCCGACGACGGACGGCAGCACGGCGAAGCCGAGGGTCGTGATCTGGCCCGGGATCGTCGCGGGCGTGAGAGTCGTGTCTGCGAGCATCGCCGCGCCGAGGAGCACGCCGAGGCCCGACGCGGCGATGAGCACGCTCCTCGGCCCGCGGAGCGTGAGCACGAGCAGGAGCGCCATCCCCGTGCTCACCGACGCCGTCGCGTACCGGCCGACGTCGTGGAGGTCCCACACGGCGACGAGGTCGAGAGCGAACGCGAGCCCGAGCGCGGCGAGGAAGAGCGCGAAGACGGCATCCGGCATGCGGTCGCCGAGCACGCGGCCGAGCGCGACGACGCCCGCGCCCGTCGCGAGCAGGACGGCCCACGCCGCGATCGCCGCGCCGGGCACGGGGTAGTCGGGCAGGTCGACGACGAACCAGACGAGGCCGTAGACGAAGCGGATGCCGACGAGCACGGCGGCCCCGACGCCGAGGAAGCCCATGCCGAGGCTCCCCCGATGGGGGGAGCCGGTGCGCACCATGCGCCGGGCCATGACGACCGCGCGCTCGCGCGGCCGCGCGTCGGCGACGAGCCCGACGCCTCCGCTCGCTAGCCTCATCGCGGCACCTCGAGCACGACCGTCGTGCCGTGGCCGGGGGTCGAGAAGAGGCGCGCGTTGCCGCCCACCTCGCGCAGCCGCGCGACGACGGACTCCGTGAAGCCGAGCTTGTCGTGCCCGACGCCCTCCGGCTCGAAGCCGACGCCCGCGTCGGTCACGACCGCGCGCACGCGTGCGTCGTCCTCCGAGATCGTGACGTGCGCCTCCGAGACGCCCGCGTGTCGGCGCACGTTCTCGAGGCACTCGGCGAGCGCGAGCACGAGCGCGTCGAGCACCTCGCGCTCGAGCGGGACGGTCCCCGTGCCGTGCCAGACGACCTCGAGGCCCATGCGGCGGAAGCGCTGCTGCACCGACTCGAGCGTGCGGCCGAGCACGACGCCCCCGTCCGCGTCGGCCGGGGGACGCTCGGTGTGGCCGGGCAGCGGTGCGCCCAGGCGCAGCTGGCGCAGCAGGCGGGCGTCCTCGCCGGCCTGCTGTCTGAGCACGGCGGGGGAGACCCCCACGCCCGAATGCGCGAGGAGCGTGAGCGTCGCGAGGACGGTGTCGTGCAGCAGTCGCGCGTCCTGGCGGCGCTGCGCCTCGAGCTCGCTCGCGGTGCGCTCTGCGTGGTGGGCGCGGCCGATGCTCGCGATGCGCTTCGCGACGCGCGGCACGGTCGCCCGGATCCACGCGCCCACGACGAGCGCGATGCCCCACGCGAGGACCTCGAGGCCGATCGTGCGCGCGGGCGGCTGCACGGGGGCGAGGCCGATCGTCGTGAGCGCGGCGGTCGCGGCGAACGAGCCCGCGAGCACGGCGAGGCGCGCCGCGGAGAGCGTGAGGACGACCGCGACGCACCCCAAGCACGCGGCCGCGAGCTCCGTGACCGCCGTCGTAGCGGCGACCGTGGGCGGGCCGTCGTGGAGCACGACCGCGATGATCGCGAGGCCCGCGAGCACGGCGACGACGATCCACGCGAGGTGCCCGGTCGTGCCCATGCGCTGCAGGCCGACCGCGAGGACGATCGAGAGGGGCGCGCACGCGGCGAGCGCGGGCACGCCGGCGGCGCCCGGCACACACAGGCACAGGAGGGAGACGATCGCGAAGCTCAGGCCGATCGCACGCGCGATGCGGTGCAGGAGGCGATTGCGCTCCCTCGTGATCAGCTCCATGCGCTCTCCAGCGAGGACCCCGCGACATGCGGCTGCCAGCCATCGTGCCACGGATGCCCGCGCGCGCGGGGCGCGCGCGTTCCGGGCTCACTCGTCCTCGGGCGAGAGCCACCCCTCGCGGATCGCGTGGCGGCGCAGGAGCACGCGCGAGCCGAGGTCGATGCCCACGCGCCGGTACTTGCGTCTCCCGCGCTTGATGTAGGACTTGACCGTCTCGTCGGTCGTGTTCATCGCGACGGCGACCTGCGGCACGCTGAGCCCGCTCGCGTAGAGCATGAGCGCGCGCTTCTCCTGCGGCCCGAGGCCCGGGTCGACGGCGGGGACGAAGCCCTCGACGGTGTCGGCGAGGTCATCGTCGAGGTAGCGCTGTCCCGCGGCGACCGCGCGGATGGCCGCGACGAGGTCGTCGGTGCTCGCCGTCTTCGGCACGAAGCCGAGCGCGCCCGCGCGCACGGCCGCGCTCACGGCGCCCGGCGCGGCGTGCCTGCTCATGAGCACGCAGCGCACGCCCGCCGCGGCGAGCGCGCGCACCTTCGTCTCGACGGGGATGTGGTCGCCGAGGTAGAGGTCGAGCACGACGACGTCGACCGGGAACTCGGGCGATCCGACGAGCTCCGCCCACGTCGTCGCGGCGATGACGACCTCGAGCTCGTCCTCATAGGAGCGCAAGCGCGCCTGCAGGCCCTCGAGCACGAGCCGGTGGTCGTCGACGACGCCGACGCGAAGCCTGCCCGCCGCGCGCTGCCTGTCCGAAGCCAACCGACACCTCCCCGTGTCCAGTGTAGCTTTGCTGACGGGACCTCGTTTGTCTTGGTCCGTCGATCAGCTCGCGAGCAGGCGTTCGAGCTGCGCGCCCACGAGGCGCTGCTCGATGAGGAACCCGTCGTGGCCGAAGGGCGAGGAGAGCACGACGGGCTCCCGCTCGAGCGAGCGCGGGAGGTTCCGCGCGAGCACGCGCTGCCCGGAGACGGGGAAGAGGCGGTCGGAGTCGATGCCGACGACGAGGGCGCGCGCGGTCGCCCGCGCGAGGGCGGCCTCGACCCCGCCGCGGCCGCGGCCGACGTCGTGCGAGCTCATCGCGTCCACGAGCACGATGTAGCTGCCCGCGTCGAAGCGGCGCGTGAACTTGTTGCCGTGGAAGTCGAGGTAGCTCTCGACGGCGAAG
>JAATFA010000013.1 GCA_015655445.1 Actinomycetales bacterium
CCGAGCAGCTCGAGGAGAACCTCAAGGCGGCCGTCGAGGAGATCCAGCGCGCCAAGCCCTCGAGCTCGAAGGGCCGGTACATCCAGAAGGGCGCCGTCTCGACGACGTTCGGACCGGGCATTCCGCTCGACGTCAACGCGCTCTGACGCACGCACGGGGGCTCGTCGCATCGGCGGCGGGCCCCCGTGCCGTGCGCGTCGGCGCTCGCCCCGCGAGATCCCGCCCAGGAGGTCGTATGTCCGATCCGCATGCCGCGCGCACGGCGTCCGGCGAGGGGGCCCCGCCCGCGGCCGTCGCGCGCGTGCGCACCGCGACGCCGGGGGACGCGGCGCTGCTCGCGAGCCTCGCGGCCGAGACCTTCGCGCTCGCGTGCCCGCCCGGCACGAGTCCGGAGGATGTCGCCGACTTCGTCGAGCGTCACCTCTCGCGCGAGCGCTTCGCCGACTACCTCGCCGACCCCGCGCGCGTCGTGCTCGTCGCCGAGGCCGCGGACGGGCCCGTCGGCTACACGATGCTCGTCGCGGGCGAGCCGCAGGATCCGGACGTCGCCGCGCTCGTGACGGAGCGTCCTGCGGTCGAGCTCAGCAAGTGCTACGTCGCGGCGCGGCACCACGGGTCCGGGGTCGCGGCGCGCCTCATGGCTGCGAGCCTCGCTGCGGCACGCGATCGCGGGGCGGTGATCGTGTGGCTCGGCGTCAACCAGCACAACCCGCGCGCGAACCGCTTCTACGAGAAGAGCGGGTTCCGCGTCGCGGGCACGAAGCGCTTCCGCGTGGGGAGCGAGCTGCACGACGACTTCGTGCTCGTCCGCCGGCCCTGAGCCGCCGCGGCCCGCACTGCCGTCCCGCCGTGTCCGGCGGGATCAGCCCTCGCGCACCTTGAGGACGACCTTGCCGCGCGTGTGCCCGCGTTCGACGTAGGTGTGGGCGCCGGCGGCGTCCTCGAGGTCGAACACGCGGTCGATGTACACGCGCACGTCGCCGGACTGCAGGAGCCGCGAGACGATCGCGAGGGTCGCCCCGTCGGGCGCGACCTTGAACGTCGTGCCGCGCACGCCTGCCTCCGTGACGTCGGCGAGGAAGTCGGGCCAGCTGCCGGTGGGCGCGTTGATGATGAGGCCGCCCGGGCGCAGCGTGCGCAGCGAGCGGCTGCCGGTCTCGTCGCGCACGTTGCCGACGAGGTCGACGACGACGTCGACGTCGTGCACGACGTGCTCGAACCGCGTCGTCGTGTGGTCGATGACCTCGTCGGCGCCGAGCTCGCGCAGCCATGCGAGCTTGTCGGGACCGCCCGTCGCGACGACGTGGGCGCCGAAGTAGCTCGCGAACTGCACGGCGAAGTGCCCGACGCCGCCGGAGGCCCCGTGGATGAGCATGCGCTGCCCCTCGTGGGCGCGGGCGATGTCGACGACCATCCCCCACGCGGTGAGCGCGGCGAGCGGCACGCCCGCAGCCTCGACGTGGCTGAGCGCGCTCGGCTTGCGCGCGACGCTCATGCTCGGCACCGAGACGTACTCGGCGTAGGTCCCCGCGAGGCGCGGGACCATCGTCATGCCGTACACCTCGTCGCCGGGACGGATGGGGTGCGCCTCGTACGGGGACTCGACGACGATGCCGCTGAAGTCGTTCCCGAGGATCACCGGGTAGCCGTCGATCGCGGCGGAGGCTCCCGCGCCCGCGCGCGTCTTCGCGTCGATGGGGTTGACGCCCGCGGCGACGACCTTGATGAGGAACTCCGCGTTGACGCGGACGGGCTCGGCGACCTGCGCGAGCGAGAGCACGTCGGGCGCTCCGATCCGCTCCATCACGACAGCCCGCATGGTCCCTCCGCTCCCCTTGGGGTCCATCTAATCGTGGAAATGAGTCGGCCGTGTTTCCGCGGTGTCAAGGGCAGGCAACAGAGGCCGCGCACCCGTTACCATTCGATGGACCGCCCCACGGGGCCGACCGCGAGGAGGCACGGATGCGCCCGCTGTTCGCGATCCTGCGGGCCGTCGTCGCGATCGCGATCGTGGGGGCCGTCGTCGTGCAGCTCGCGCGCACCCTCTCCCTCGCGGGGGACGCCGCGGGCTTCGCGCTCGTCAACTTCTTCAGCTTCTTCACGATCGACTCGAACGTGATCGCCGCGGCCACGCTCGGCGCGGGCGCCGTCCTCGTGCTCGTGCGTCGTGAGGACCCGGCGTCGTTCGCGGTGCTGCGCGCGACCGCGACGACGTACATGGCGACCACGGGCATCGTGTACAACCTCCTGCTGCGCGCGATCGCCCTGCCGCAGGGGTCGACGGTCCCGTGGTCGAACGAGGTGCTGCACGTCGTGGGACCGCTCTGGCTCGTGCTCGACTGGATCCTCGCGCCGGGGCGGCGTTCCCTGCCGTGGCGCGCGATCGGGGTCGTGCTCGTCTTCCCCGTCGTGTGGGTCGTCTACACGCTCGTGCGCGGGCCGCTTGCGATCGACCCGCGCACGGGCCGGTCGTGGTACCCGTACCCGTTCCTCGACCCGGAGACATCGCCGGGCGGATACCTCTCGGTCGCCGTGTACGTCGCGCTCATCGCCGTCGTGATCGGGCTTCTCGCGGCGGGCGCGGTCGCGGTCTCCCGCCGCTGGGCCGGGGCGGCGAGTCGTGCCTCGGGGCACGCGTGACGCGCGCCGTCGCGGCCTCCTCGACCGCGATCGTGCTCGCCGCGCTCGTGCTCGTGTGGGTCGAGCGCGCCTCCGCCGGGCGCGATCTCTACGTGAGCGAGCTCGGTGCGCCGGGCGAGCCGAGCGCGCCGTGGTTCCGCCTCGCCCTCACCCTCCTCGTCGCGGGCGGCCTCGGCATCGGCTGGGCCACCCGCTCGGTGCGCTCGAGCGTCGGCGTGCTCGCGCTGTGGCTGCCGTCGGCGACGGTGTGGACGAGCAGCGGCTTCTTCCTCGTGGCCGCGCAGGTGCCGTGCACGCCCGGATGCCCGATCCCGCTCGGCGCGACCTTCACGGTCGAGGACTTCGTGCACACCTCCGCCGCGGTGCTCGCGTTCGCGGCCGGGTGCTGGGCGATGCTGCAGGTGTCGTTCAGCCGCGGCCGCCGCGCGGTCGCCTACCTCTCGCGCGCGTGCGCGGTCGGGGTCGGCGCGATCGCGGCCGCCGGCGGGCTCATGTCGCTCGCGAACTGGAACACGCACCTCGGCGGACGTCTCGAGCTCGTCGCGACGACGGTGGGAATGCTGTGGCTCGCCGGCTACGGGGCGGCCGTCCTGCTGCCGGCGCGCGCCCCCGAGCGGCGCGTCCCGCCGGTGCTGCTCACCGCGGCCCGGTCCGCATCGACTCCAGGAGCCGATCCGCCAGCCCGATGAGCATGTGGATCTCGTCGTCGTCGCGGTCCACCCATCGGCAGGCGGGATCGGCGACGGGCACGAAGTCCTCGTGCCGCTCCCACACGACGAGCGTGCGCTCGGCGCCGAGCACGTACTGCTGCCAGAAGACCTGGCGCAGGTAGGGGCGGGGGATGGAGCGCCAGTGCGCCGACGTCGTCTTGATCTCGGCGAGCTCGACGGTCGTGCCGCGCGTGCGCACGCCGTCCGGGGTCGCGAGGTGACGCGGGTTCCCGAGCGCGTGGTAGAGCGTCGCGCTCGGCGAGATGCCGTGCTCGGCGAGCACCCAGCGTGCGATGACCGGCTCGCGCGTTCGTCCGTGATCCGTGTAGGCGTTGCCGCCGAAGGAGCGTCCGGTGAGCTTCTCGACGGCGAGCGCGCGCACGGCGGCCGCGCCGGAGAGGCGCGCGGCGTCGGTGCTCGTGACGCCGCGCGAGCGCGCGCGCAGCCACGCGACGCGGTCGCTCGCGGGCGCGACGACGCGCGAGCGGTAGTCCGGCAGCGGCTCGTCCCAGAGCGGGAGCGGGGGCTGCACGACGACCGTCACCCTCCCATTGTCGCGCTCGCGTCCGACGCGGGCGGAAGCCGCGCGGCGGTTCCGCTCGCCCGCGGGGCGGTCGCGGCCCAGGGCTCGGACCGCGGCGGCGGACCGCGGCGGCGGACCGGAGCGGCGGATCGGAGCGGCGGATCGGAGCCGGGACACGCTTCGCCCTTGCGATCGCACGCTCGTAGACTGGTGCCGGGTCCCTCTCGGCCCGATCGCCCGTCCGTCTCGTTCAGTGAGGAATGACGTGTCTCCCTCAGCTTTATCGGTACAGCTCTACACCGTCCGCTCGGCTCTGGCCGAGGACCTGCGTGGCACCCTCGCGCGCGTCGCCGACATCGGCTTCCGCAGCGTCGAGCTCTACGGCTTCGTCGACCGCGTCGAGGAATACGAGAAGGCCCTCGCCGAGGCGGGGCTCGTCGCCCCGTCCGCCCACGCACGTCTCGTGCTCGCCGACGACCTCGAGCCGATCCTCGCGGCCACGCGGCGACTCGGCATCGCAACCCTCATCGACCCGCACATCCCCGCCGAGCGCTGGCAGACGCGCGATTCCGTGCTCGAGAGCGCGGCGCGCGTCAACGAGATCGCGCGGCGGGGAGCGGACGCGGGCGTGACGATCGGCTACCACAACCACTACTGGGAGCTCGAGTCGCGCATCGACGGCGTCCCCGCGCTCGAGGTGTTCGCCGACGCCCTCGACGACGGCGTCGTGCTCGAGGTCGACACGTACTGGGCGGAGGTCGGTGGAGTGCCGGCCGCCGACCTGCTGCGCCGCCTCGGCGAGCGTGTGCGGCTCATCCACGTCAAGGACGGCCCCGTGACGCGCTCGGACGAGGATCAGGTGGCCGTGGGCTCGGGGGCGGTCGACATCCCCGCGATCCTCGAGGCCGCGCCGCAGGCGACGCGCGTCGTCGAGCTCGACGGTTTCGCCGGTGACGTCTTCGACGCGCTGCGCGACAGCTTCGCGTACCTCGCGGAGCGCGAGGGACGGCGATGAGCGGCCGCGTGGGCGTCGGGATCATCGGCGCGGGCGTCATCAGCAGCGAGTACCTCGGCAACCTCACGCGCTTCCCTGACGTCGAGGTGCGCTTCATCGCCGACATCGACCTCGAGCGGGCTCGCGTGCAGGCGGACAGGTACGGCGTGCCCGCGAGCGGCACGGTCGAGGAGCTTCTCGAGGTGCCGGAGGTCGAGATCGTCGTGAACCTCACGATCCCGGCGGCGCACGTCGAGGTCGGACTGCAGATCCTCGCCGCCGGCAAGAGTGTGTGGAGCGAGAAGCCCTTCGCGCTCGACCGGGAGAGCGGACGGCGACTGCTCGAGGAGGCGCGCACACGCGGTCTGCGCGTCGCGACGGCGCCGGACACCTTCCTCGGTGCGGGACTGCAGACGGCGCTGCGCGCGATCGCGGCGGGTGAGATCGGTCGCCCGCTCAACGGCCTCACGCTCTTCCAGAACCCGGGCCCGGAGTCCTGGCATCCGAACCCCGAGTTCCTCTTCGACGTGGGCGCGGGGCCGCTCTTCGACATCGGGCCGTACTACCTCACGACCCTCGTGCAGGTCTTCGGCCCGATCGCGCGCGTGACCGCGTCGGCCTCGAAGGCGCGCGCGACGCGCGTGATCGGGTCCGGTCCGCGTGCCGGCACCGAGTTCCCCGTCGTCGTCCCGACGCACCACAGCGCGCTCCTCGAGTTCGAGAGCGGCGCGGCCGCGCAATCGATCTTCAGCTTCGAGTCGGCCCTGCGGCGCGTGGGCGTCGTCGAGGTGAGCGGAACGGAGGGCACGATCGTCTTCCCGGATCCCAACACGTTCGAGGGGGCCTCGCACGTGCACCGCTTCGGAGAGGACGAGCCGCGCGTGATCGAGGCGAAGGGGTCGACGTCGACGCGGGGCACGGGCGTGCTCGAGCTCGCGCGCGCGATCCGCGCAGGCGTGCCCGAGCGCGCGCCCGGCGAGCTCGCGTACCACGTGCTCGACGCGATGGTCTCGATCGCCGAGTCGGCCGAGCGCCGGGAGCCCGTCGCGGTGGAGAGCACGGTCGCGCCGAGCGATCCGCTCCCCGAGGACTGGGACCCGCTCGCGGCGACCCTCGCCTCCCCCGCCTGACCCCCGCG
>JAATFA010000036.1 GCA_015655445.1 Actinomycetales bacterium
CGATCTCCTTGGCGATGGAGACGCCGTCGTTCGTGATCGTCGGCGCGCCCCACTTCTTCTCCAGCACGACGTTCCGTCCGCGAGGTCCGAGCGTGACCTTCACGGCGTCGGCCAGCTGATTGAGGCCGCGCTCGAGACCGCGGCGGGCCTCCTCGTCGAAAGCGATGATCTTTGCCATGTTTCTCCTCGTCCCTCTGGACGTGTCAATGGGCTTGAGGTTGGCACTCGGAAAGATGGAGTGCTAATTGATTCTGGCACTCAGGACAGGCGAGTGCAAGTGAGGGACGTTCTTCCCGCGAGGGGCGGCATCCTGCTGCTCCCCGGGGCGCATGGCAGCACTTCGGCACCCCTCATGGGGATACGCGCGCGGGGGCGCCGGGAGGACACGAAGGCCCGGGAGGGCACGAAGGCCGGGAGGGCACGAAGGCCGGGAGGACAACACGAAGGAGCGAGGGGCGCCGAAAGCGCGCGCGAGAGGAGGAGAGCCGCGGGAGAGGAGGAGGGGAGCGCCGGATCGGCGCGCGCTCAGGCGATGCGGACGGACTCGGCCTGCGGGCCCTTCGCGCCCGTGCCGACCTCGAAGGTCACGCGCTGGCCCTCCTCGAGGACCTTGTAGCCGGCCATGTCGATCGCGCTGTAGTGCACGAAGACGTCCTGCCCTCCACCTTCGACGGTGATGAAGCCGTAGCCCTTCTCGGCGTTGAACCACTTGACGGTCCCGTTCGCCATCTCTTGCTCCCTGCTGTGGTGCGAGCGGCTCGAGCAGATGCTCTCACCGGGTCGGCGCGGCGGTGCCCGCAGCATCTGGACGAGGAGTGAGGAACGCGCGTGCGTCGTCATCAACGAGCCGGATGGGCGACCAAGACCAGATAGTAATGGAGTCGCGATGCCCCGGAAGGCCTGGAATGGCGGGAAACGCGCCCTCCGCGGGGGATGCAATGAAGATTAAACACGGGCGTAACACTGCCGTTCCCGGACCGACCGCCGGGGCCCCGCGGCCGCCGCCTCGCGCGCCGCACGCGAGCGGTGCTCAGCCCGCCGCGACCGCAGAGTAGTCCGCCCCGAGCACGACGGTGACGGGCGCGCCGACGTACGCCTGCGAGTAGCGCACGTTCCCCACGCCGCCGAGCGCGAGCAGGACCCCGCGCGCGATCCCCTCGAACTGCGGGTCGTTGTAGTAGACGGTCGTCGTCTTCACGTCGCGCTGTGCGGCCTCGCCCGTCGCGCCGACCGGCCACCCCGCGCCCGCGAGCCGGTCGCGGGCGACGTCGTCGAGCGCGTCGTCCGGACTCGCGTTGAGCACCGTGATAGAGAGGCCGAGCGAGGGGTCGACCGTCGAGGGGTCCGTCACGGGAGACGCGGTCGGGGTCGGCGTCGGCGTGGGCGTCGCGGACCCCGAGGAGAACGGCAGCCGGAAGCTCGAGTCGATGACGGAGAGCGCGACGACACCCGCGATCACGAGCACGACCGTCGCGAGCACGGCACATGCGAACGCGAGCCAGCCGCGACCGCGCCGACGCGGCGCCCGATGCGCGCCGACCCGCCGGATGCCGGGCGGGATGTCGTCGAATCGGTCTCTCGGGAAGCTGGCCATCGTCCTCAGTCGCTCGTGGTCCCCGACGACGCGTCGGAGCGCCGCGGGTAGCTGCGAGCGGCACGGGCGGCCGCGCGCGCGTCGCGCAGCCGTCGCAAGCGGGACACGAGAAGCGCGTCGTATCGCGTCGCATCCGCGGAATCGAGGAGCGCGTTCAGCACCTGATAGTAGCGAGCGGTGCTGAGCCCGAACCGCTCCCGCACCGCGGCGTCCTTCTCCCCGGCCCGGCCGGTCCAGTCGCGCTCGAAGTCGAGGATGCTGCGATCGCGCTCGCTCAGCCCCGCGTCCTGGCGTGCGCTCGGAGAAGGGAGGGCGCCCATTCCGCACATGCTAGGCGCGCGCGCGCGTCCCGGCCGGGAGCGAGCGCGGCGAGCCGCGCATGAGGGGATCGGGTCACCCACGTCCCGCGAGCCAGTGCAGCACGCGGCCGTGCGGGTGCGCGAACGCGAGGGGCTCGCCATCGATGGCGAGCACGAACGGGGCCTCGCGCGGCGGCGGGTCGGGCAGGAGCGCCTGCACGCACGGCAGCACGGCCGGGGCCTCGAGCGTCACGAGGTGTGCGCCGAGCTCGCGCACGTCCTCGCAGAGGCGCTCGCGCTCGCGCGCGTCGAGGTAGACGAGCGTGCCGCTCGCGACGACGACGGGCACCGCGCCGTCGGCCGCGGCGTGTGCGAGAAGCCGCGGCAGCACCGCGACCGCGTCGCCGACGAGGACGCGCGGCTGCCGCGCCGCGACGATCCGCACGGCAGCGTCGAGGCGTGCGAGCCGCTCGCCCGCGCCGGGCGGCACGAGGGCCCGCAGCCAGCGCACGTCGCGCGGACGGTCGAGCCGTAGGGGATGCAGGTCCGCGCCCGCGCGCCCCGCGACCGAGGGCACGCGAGCGGGGAGGGGCACGCGCCCGTTCGTCACGCACTCGAGCACGAGGGGGCTCGATCCGAGCACGGGCCGATCGTCGTAGCGGTAGGCGTAGCGGTCGGGGCACAGGCACAGCCCTGCAGCGGCGCCCACCTCGGCGAGCGCGAGGGGCCGTCCCCCGGCGAGGAGCGCGAGCGCGGGCAGGAGCGCCGCACAGCGCAACGGCTCGTTCGTCTGCATCGTGCGCCGGCACGCCTCGGCCACGACGCGGTCCTCGTGCGCGAGGAGCCACGCACGATACTCGTCCCAGCCCGACTCGGGCGCGCCGAGCAGGCGCGAGATCGCGAACACGAGCGCGGGCTGGCGCCGCGCTCGCGGCAGGCGCGCGATGCGCGTGAGCACGTCCCCGTCCGCAGCGACGGCGAGGCCCACTCGCGGTACAGCGGCGAGGCGCCCTCCACCTCGCTCGCGAACCGCGCGTACCACGCGGCCGTCGCGCGTACGTCGGCCTCCATGGGCGCCTCCGCCCCCGCCCCCTCGGCCGGCTCCGGCGTCGCCGCGGCACGGCCGGGCGTCGCGTCCGCGCCCCTCGCGGCGTCATCCGCGGACGATCGGGAACGTTCCGCCACGAGCGCGAGTTTAATGAGTAGGGAAGGATCCCGTCCTTCCGTCAGGAGAGAGACCAGTGACCTACAACGTCGACAAGTCCGAGCAGGAGTGGCGCGAGGAGCTCGACCCCGAGCGGTACGCAGTTCTGCGCCAGGCGGCGACGGAGCGCGCGTGGACCGGGGAGCTGCTCGACGAGAAGCGCGCCGGACTGTACACGTGCGCCGCGTGCGGCGCCGAGCTGTTCAAGAGCGGCACCAAGTTCGACTCCGGATGCGGCTGGCCGAGCTTCTACGACTCGGTGCGTCCGGAGGCGGTCGAGCTCATCGAGGACCGGAGTCTGGGCATGGTGCGCACGGAGGTGCGCTGCGCGAACTGCGGCTCGCATCTCGGGCATGTGTTCGACGACGGCTTCGGCACGCCGACCGGCCTGCGCTACTGCATGAACTCGCTCGCCCTCGACTTCGAGGCCGAGTGAGGTGACGGCCGCCGATGCCCTGCGTCGGCGCCGCTCGCAGCCCGCGGTGACGGAGGACGCGCCCGCGACGGACGAGGTCCGGCGGCTGCTCGAGGTCGCCGCGTCCGTCGCGGACCACGGAGCGCTGCACCCCTGGCGCGTGATCGAGCTGCGCGGGGATGCGCGGGCGGCGCTCGGGGCCGCGTTCGCCGAGGCGAGCGGCCTCGAGGGCGAGCACGCGGCGAAGCTCGCGCGCAAGCCGCTGCGCGCTCCGCTGCTGCTCGCGGTCGTCGCGAGCCGGCGGCCGAGCCCGAAGGTCGAGGTGTGGGAGCAGGACGCGGCGGCCGCTGGCGTCGCGCACGCCCTGAGCCTGCTGCTCGACGAGGCCGGATGGGGCGTCATGTGGCGCACGGGCCGCTACGTGCGCACCGAGCCGGTGCGGCGCGTGCACGGCCTCGCCGAGAACGAAGAGCTGCTCGGCTGGCTCTACGTCGGCGGCAGGACCGGCAAACCGCTGCCGCCGCGCTCCGTCACGCCCGTCGCGGAGCGGCTCGCAACGCTCGGGAGGGGATAGCGGCGATCCCGACGGCGACGAGCGTGAGGAGCGTGCCGGCGACCGTCGTCCACACGACCGCGTGCCCCGGCACGGGCACGACGAGGTCGAGCACGAGCGACATGACGAGCTGACCGGCGATCGAGGCGAGCCCGAGCAGGAGCACTCCGATGACGCGCACGAGGATCGCCGCTCCCCCGATGAAGACGACGCCGAGCACGCCGCCGATGTAGAGGTACGGCGCCGACGGGAGCGATCGCGGGCCGCCGGCGATCGCGAAGTGGATGAGGAACGCGACGACGAGCACGACCGTGCCGACGAGGAAGTTGCCGAACGTCGCCGTGAGGGCGGATCCCGAGACGACGCGGATCTCGCCGTTGACCGCCTGCTGCCATCCCATCGCGAAGCCCGCGATGAGGGGCAGCACGAGCAGGCCGAACGGTACGTTGCCGTGCAGCTGCGCGGAGACCGCCCACACGACCGCGACGAGGATGAGCGCCGCTCCCGCGAGACGCGTGAGCGTCACGGCCTTCGGCGCGAGACGCCCGAGCCCGCGAGCGTCGATGAGCAGGCCGCCGATCGTCTGTCCGGCGACGACCGCGACCGTGAAGAGCGCGACTCCCACGGTCGCGGCGGCGAGGCCCTGCGAGAGCACGAGGAGCGCGCCTGCGGCCCCTCCCACGACGTACCACCACGGGATGGAGCGCGAGCGCACCGCGCGCACGACGCGCGCGAGGCCCTGCCGGCCGCCACGGGAGAAGAGCATGCCGATCGCGAGGATGACGAGGCCCGAGCCGAACGAGAACACGGCCGCGAGGTAGCCGTCGCCGAGCCGGCGGCCGAGCTCGCCGTTCACGCGCGACTGCAGCGCGATGAACGTGCCGAGCACGAACGCCGCGGCCACGGACACGACGGTGAGCAAGCGGGAGCGCGGGGAGTCCGAAGGGGTGGGCATATTCCTCCTCAACGCATCGCGGCTCGCGCGCATGCCCGGCCCGGCCGGACCTCCGTGGAGGAGCGCGCGGGACGCCCGGCCGGACGCTCGCGCTCGCGGCTCGCGCGGGAGGCGCACCGCTAGGATCGTCTCGTCCCGCCTCCTTAGCTCAGCTGGTAGAGCGCCGCTCTTGTAAAGCGGGGGTCGTCGGTTCGAACCCGACAGGGGGCTCCACGAGGTGGCGCAGGCCGCGCGCCATCGAGTCCGCCCTCGTCGCGGACGGGGACGCCGAGTCGTGAGCACCGTCCGCGACGTTCCCCTCCAGTTCGTCTCGACGTGTCGCTCACCGCTGTCTGGCCTTCCCCATGTGCGCTCCGACTCCCGCGGCCAGAGCGACCACGCCGACGACCGCCATCGCTACCCCGAAACCGTTCCAGAACGGCGCGGCGACGAAGAGCGTGATGATGAAAACGAGGAACGCGACGCCGCCGCTCAGCAGCAGCCAGTTGAGCTTCACGCTGTGGAGACGTGATCGCCCGGCAGATCTTCACAAGACCGCCCGAGCTCGAACCCCAGGCGCGTGGAGTCCTCGATCCTGAGACGCACGCCAAATCCAGCGAGGCGAGGAGGCTACGGCGTCGGGCTCGGGGCGGGCGTCGGGGTCGCGGTGTCGTTGAAGACCTGGCCCGCCGCTTGCGCGAGGAACGAGGCGAACGCGTTCGCGTCGCCCGGCGCGCCCTGGTAGTACTGGCCGTTGACGAGCACGGTCGGGGTCTGCGTCACAGCGCTGATCTGGGTCGTGCCGGGGATGGGGCCCTTCGCCGCGCGCACGGTCGCCGCGTCCACCCAGTTCGCGAACCGCTGGTCCTTAATGCAGTCGGTGATCTCCTTCGCGTTCTTGACGCCCGCGTCGGTGATGATCTTGGCGATCTGGTCGTTCGTGAGGCCGTTCGTGCCCTCGTCCGGCTGGTGCTCGAACATCGCCGTGTTGACCGTGAAGTAGTCGTCGGGCGAGTAGTTGGCCACGCACGCCATCGCGGCGGCCGCGCGCGTCGAGTATTTCGTGCCGAGCGAGGACCGGTTGAGGATCGCGATCGGATGGATCTCGAGCGTGATCGCACCCGAGTCGAGGAGCGACTCGAGCTGCTGGCTGTTCGCGGCCTCGAACTGCTTGCAGTACGGGCACTGGTAGTCGACGTAGATGCGCACGTCGATGACATTGGACGGATTGGGCTTCGACTGGGTCGGGCTCGCGCTCACGGGCAGCGCGGGGGTGCGCACGGCGACGAGGTTCTGGCCGATCTTGATGCCGTCGCTCGCCATGTTCTTCGGCCCTGGGCCGGCCGGGCGCACGGAGGTGAAGATGATGAGCGCCACGACCGTGACCGCGACGAGCGCCGCGACGATGATGCCCCCCTGCACCAGGAACCGGTTGCGCCGCTCCTTGCGCTTCTGCGCCTCGCGCAGCTCGCGCGCCTTCTGGCGCGCTGCCTCGCGTCGCTGGTTCTTGCTCAGACGGTCTCCGCCCGTCGATCCGGTCGTCATCCAACCTCGCTCTGGGTCTGGCGCTGATGGCCTCACGAACACAGACCCCGACGAGCAGGGCCTCACGAACACGGACCCCTTCACGGGCAGGGGCCCCATGGATGGTACGAGAGCAGCCTGGAAAAGGTTCACAGACCGCGACCAGGCTAGCGCAGAGCGATCCCCCGATTACGTGGAGGGCGCGCGCGGTGGCATACTGGCGGGAGGTCAACGGCGCCCGGCGCCAGAGATCAGCACTGCAATCCATTCACGACGGATCGTCCGGCACGTACCTGCCGGTGAAGGAGTTCTCATGGCGACAGTCACGTTCGACAAGGCCACGCGCATCTACCCGGGCTCAACCGTCCCCGCGGTCAACCAGATCGACCTCCAGGTCGCCGACGGCGAGTTCCTCGTGCTCGTCGGCCCCTCGGGCTGCGGGAAGTCGACGACCCTGCGGATGCTCGCGGGCCTCGAGGAGGTCAACGACGGCCGCATCCTCATCGGGGATCGCGACGTCACGGACGTGCCGCCGAAGGATCGCGACATCGCGATGGTCTTCCAGAACTACGCGCTGTACCCGCACATGACGGTCGCCGAGAACATGGGCTTCGCGCTCAAGATCGCCGGCGTGAAGAAGGAGGAGCGCGCCCAGCGCGTCCTCGAGGCGGCGAAGCTGCTCGACCTCGAGCCCTACCTCAACCGCAAGCCGAAGGCGCTCTCCGGTGGTCAGCGTCAGCGCGTCGCCATGGGCCGCGCG
>JAATFA010000070.1 GCA_015655445.1 Actinomycetales bacterium
CCGATCATGCGCAGGTAGAGGTCGAAGCCGACGCCCGCGATGTGCCCGGACTGCTCGGCGCCGAGGAGGTTGCCCGCGCCGCGGATCTCGAGGTCCTTGAGCGCGATCTGCATGCCCCCGCCGAGCTCGGTGTTCGCCGCGATCGTCGCGAGGCGGTCGTGCGCCGTCTCGCTCAGGGGCTTGTTCTCGTCGTAGAGGAAGTAGGCGTACGCGCGCTCGCGGCCACGGCCGACACGCCCGCGGATCTGGTGCAGCTGGCTCAGCCCGTACTTGTCCGCCGCATCGATGATGAGCGTGTTCGCGTTCGCGATGTCGATGCCCGTCTCGATGATCGTCGTGCACACGAGCACGTCGAAGCGGCGCTCCCAGAAGTCGACCATGACCTGCTCGAGCGCCGACTCGCTCAGCTGGCCGTGCGCGACCGCGACACGCGCCTCCGGCACGAGCTCGGCGAGGTGTGCGGCGACCCGGTTGATCGAGCTCACGCGATTGTGCACGTAGAACACCTGGCCCTCGCGCATGAGCTCGCGCCGGATCGCGGCGGCGACCTGCCGGTCGCTATACGGCCCCACGAACGTGAGGATGGGGTGCCGGTCCTCGGGCGGGGTCGCGAGCGTCGACATCTCGCGGATGCCGGTCACCGCCATCTCGAGTGTGCGTGGGATCGGGGTCGCGCTCATCGAGAGGATGTCGACGTTCGTCTTGAGCTTCGTGAGCGCGTCCTTGTGCTCGACGCCGAAGCGCTGCTCCTCGTCGACGATCACGAGCCCGAGGTCCTTGAAGCGCACCTTCTCGTTGAGGATGCGGTGCGTCCCGATGACCATGTCGATCGTGCCGCGCTCGAGCCCCTCGATCGTCTCGCGCGCCTCCTTGGCCGTCTGGAAGCGACTGAGCGGGCGCACGTGCACGGGGAACCCCGCGAAGCGCTCCGTGAAGGTCTCCATATGCTGCCGCACGAGGAGCGTCGTCGGCACGAGCATCGCGACCTGCTTGCCGTCCTGGATCGCCTTGAACGCCGCGCGCACGGCGACCTCCGTCTTGCCGTAGCCGACATCGCCGGAGAGCAGGCGGTCCATCGGGATCGGCCGCTCCATGTCGGCCTTGACCTCCTCGATGGTCGTGAGCTGGTCGGGGGTCTCCGTGAACGGGAAGGCCTCCTCGAGCTCGCGCTGCCACGGCGTGTCGGGCCCGAAGGCGTGCCCGCGGCTCGCCATGCGCGCGCTGTAGAGCTTGACGAGCTCGACCGCGATGTCGCGCACCGCCTTGCGCGCGCGGCCCTTCGCGGCGGCCCAGTCCGATCCGCCCATCTTGCTGAGCGCGGGCGCCTCCCCGCCGACGTAGCGCGTGAGCAGGTCGAGCTGGTCGGTCGGCACGAACAGGCGGTCGCCGGGCATGCCGCGCTTGGAGGGCGCGTACTCGAGCACGAGGTACTCGCGCGTCGAGGTCACCGGGTGCCGGCCGCCGCTGGACACCTCGCGCTGCACGAGCTCGACGAATCGCCCGATGCCGTGCGTCTCGTGCACGACGTAGTCCCCCGGCCGCAGCTGGAGCGGGTCGACGACGTTCTTGCGCCGGCTCGCGAGGCGCTTCGGCTGCCGGCTGTCGTAGCCGACGGCGCGGCCGAAGAACTCGGAGTCGGACAGGAGCGCGACGTGCGCCTCCTCGAGCTCGAAGCCCGCCTCGACGGATGCCGTGAGCACGTAGGCGACGGAGGGCTCGAGCTCGTCGGGGAGCTCGTCGACGAGCCGGCCGGCGAGCCCGCGCTCGGCGAGCACGTCGGCGGCGCGCTCGGCGAGCCCGGGCCCGCGTGCCGCGACGACGACCGACCAGCCCTCCCGCACGCGCGACTCGACGTGCTCGAGGGCGCCGTCGGAGCGGCCCGCGAAGGTCGGCATCGCGCGCGCGTCGAGCACGACGTACTCGCCGTCGCGGTCGGCGTCGGCTCCGGCCTCCGCCCCGGCTCCGCCGTCGGACTCGGCTCCGCGCTCCGCCCCTGCTCCGCGCTCCGCGTCGACTCCGCGCTCGGACCGGGCCGCGGATCCCGCGCCGAGCGGCTCGGCGGGCGCGGCCTGGAACGCGCTCAGGGTCCACCAGTTCTCGCGTCCCGCCTCGCGCCGCAGGTCGGCGAGGCTCACGAAGTCGCTCGCGCTCAGGTCGATGGGCGCCTCGGCGCCCGCCGTCGCGGCGTTCCAGGCGGCCTCGAGGAACTCCTTGTTCGTCTCGACGAGGTGCACGGCGCGCGTGCTCACGCGCTCCGGCCCGAGCACGGCGACGGCGGCGCCGTGCGGCAGGTAGCGCGTGAGCGGCACGAGCTCGTCGGCGAGCACGGGGGCCAGCGACTCCATCCCCTCGACGGGGATGCCCTCGGCGATCTTCGCGAGCATGCCCGCGAGGGAGGGGAACTCGTGCTCCATCTCCCGCGCGCGCTGCCGCACGGCGGGCGTCAGGAGCAGCTCGCGACCCGGCGGGAGCTCGACCTCCTCGATCGCCCCCGGGAGCGAGCGCTGGTCGGCGACCGAGAACGCGCGGAGCTGCTCGATCTCGTCGCCGAAGAAGTCGACGCGCACGGGATGCTCGGCGACCGTCGGGAAGACGTCGAGGATGCCGCCGCGCACGGCGAACTCGCCCCGGCGGCTCACGAGGTCGACGCGCGCGTAGGCGAGGTCGCTCAGGCGCGCGGCGATCGCCGAGAGGTCATTGCCGCGCGATCCGGCCACGAGCCGCACGGGCTCCAGCTCGGCGAGTCCGGCGACGAGCGGCTGCAGCGCGGCGCGCACGGACGCCGTCACGACGATCGGCCGCTCCCCCGACCACGCGGCGAGCCGTCGCAGGGTCTGCACGCGGCGGCCGACGGTCTCCGCGCTCGGGCTCAGACGCTCGTGCGGGAGGGTCTCCCACGCGGGGAACTCGAGGATCTCGGCCTCGGGGAGCCAGCTCGCGAGGGCCGTGCGGAGCGCCTCGGCCTCGCGGCTCGTCGCCGTGACGGCGAGCAGGGCCGCGCGCTCGCGGCGGCGCAGGAGGGCCGAGAGCAGCGGCGCGCGCAGGCCGTCGACGAGCGAGAAGTCGGCCGCCGACGACGCCTCGGCGAGCGCGCGCTCGACCGTCGAGGCGCGCGACAGCACCGGGATCAACCGCTCGAGACTCACCGATCGAGTCTACGACCGCGCTCCCTCGGCCCGGCCGGCGTTCGCCGCCGGAGGACGCCGCACCGCCTGGGGAGGAGCGGTCGCGTCAGGCGCGGGGCGCGCGGGGCGCGCGAGGCGACGACGGCGCCGCGAGCACGCGCACGGGCCGGCCCGCGAGCCAGCCCTCGACGTCCTCGAGCGCCTCCGTGTACGCGCGCCGGTATCCGCGCTCCGCGACGAAGCCGATGTGCGGGCTCAGGATCGTGTGCGGCGTCGTCCGCAGCGGGTGGCCCGCGGGCAGCGGCTCGACGTCGTACACGTCGAGTGCCGCGCCCGCGATGCGGCCCTCGTGCAGGGCGCGCACGAGCGCGTCCTCGCGCACGATCGGCCCGCGCGCGGTGTTGACGAGGAAGCCGCGCGGACCGAGCAGGTCGAGCTCGCGCTCGCCGATGAGCCCGCGCGTGTGCGGGGTCAGGCGCACGTGCACGCTCGCGACGTCGCTGCGCTCGAAGAGCTCCGCGAACCCCACCGCCTCGACGCCCTCCCCCGGCGCGCGACCGCGCTCGAGGCTCGGGCTCCAGGCGAGCACGCGCATCCCGAAGACGCGGCCGAGGCGCGCGACGCGCGAGCCGAGGGTGCCGTAGCCGACGACGCCGAGGGTGCTGCCCGCGAGCTCGCGCCCGAGCGTGCCCTGCCACCCGCCCGCGCGAACGCGGCGGTCCTCCTCCGGCAGGTAGCGCACGACGGACATCACGAGCGCCCAGATGAGCTCGACCGTCTGGTCCTCGCCGAGATCCGCGCCGCACACCGTGATGCCGAGCGCGCGGCACGCGTCCATGTCGATCGACGCGTTGCCCATGCCCGTCGTCACGAGCAGGCCCAGGTGCGGCAGCCGCTCGAGGAGGGAGGCGGGGAACGGCGTGCGCTCACGCATCGCGACGACGACGTCGAAGGACGCGAGCCGCTCGACGATCGCGTCCGGGTCGACGAGGTGGTCGGCGAACGCCCGCACCTCCGCGTGCGGGCCGAGGCGGTCCCAGTCGGCGAGCCCGAGGGCGACCGACTGATAGTCGTCGAGCAGCGCGATGCGCGTCATGGCGTCCTCCCGCGGAACAGGGCGTGCGGGAGACACGCTACGCGCCCCGAGCGCGCGCGACGTCAGCCCTGCGGACGCGGCGCGTGCACGCGCTGCTGCGCGTCCACGAGGCCCACGCGCACGACGAGCTCGACGGCGTCCGCTGCGTCCGCGACGAGCGAGGGCAGCACGTCGCGCTCGGCCGGCGAGAAGGCGCGCAGCACGAAGTCCGCCGGATCCATGCGTCCGGGGGGCCGCCCGATCCCGACCCGCACGCGCACGAAGTCGGGCGTGCCGAGCGCCGCCGCGACGTCCTTGACGCCGTTGTGGCCGCCGGCACCGCCGCCGCGCTTGAGCCGCACGGTGTCGAACGGCAGGTCGAGGTCGTCGTGGACGACGACGACGCGCTCGACCGGCACCTTGTAGAAGCGCGCGAGCGCGGCGACGGGGCGGCCGGAGACGTTCATGAACGTCGTCGGAGCCGCGAGCACGAGACGCGGGCCCCCGGGACCCACGCGCGCCTCTGCGACCATCGCGCCCGCCTTGTGCGAGCGCAGGCGCGCCGACGCCCGGCCGGCGAGCTCGGCGACGACCATCTGGCCGACGTTGTGCCGCGTGGCCGCGTACTCGGGGCCCGGGTTGCCGAGGCCCGCCACGAGCCAGAGGTCGTCCACGCCCGCGCGCCGCCTGCGGCTACTCGGCGGACTCCGCGGCGGCCTCGTCCTCCTCGGCGACCGTGGCCGCCGCGAGCGAGACGGCCGCGACGAGCAGCTCGGGGTCGCTCGCGAGCGTCGCCCCGGGCGGCAGCGCGATCGAGCCGGCGAGGATGTGCGTGCCGTCCTCGAGCCCCGTGACGTCGACGACGAGGCGCTCCGGGATGTGGGTCGCCTCGGTCTCGAGCGAGAGGGAGGACGCGTCGAGCGCGACGACCGTGCCGGGAGCGGGCTCGCCCTCGAGGTGCACGGGCACGTCCACCGTGACGCGCTCGCCGCGGCGGATGACGACGAGGTCGATGTGCTCGATGGTCTGGCTCACCGGGTCCTTCTGCACGTCCTTCACGAGCACGAGCTGGCTCGAGCCGTCGACCTCGAGGTCGAGCAGCGCGTTCGCCTTGCGGATGATGAGGCTCGTCTCGTGGCCGGGAAGCGTGATGTGCTTCGGGTCCGTGCCGTGGCCGTAGATGACCGCCGGGATCTTGTGGGCGGCGCGGATCTTCCGCGCCGCGCCCTTGCCGAAGCTCGTGCGGACCTCGGCCCGGAGCCGCGTGTCGTCAGCCATGTCGAATCTCTCCTCATGCGGGGCCGCCCGGGCCCCTGTCCTCAAACTGTCCCCTCGAGCGCGTGCGCGCGTGAGAACGACCGAAGCCCGCTTCCCGCGTCGATCACGGATGCCGGGGCATCCCTCGCCGAAGTGTGCGCGTCCCCGCACGGCCGGCGTCGCACGGACGCGACCGGTGGAGAACCGAGGAGCGATTCTACACGGCGCCGCTCGCGTGCGCTCCGGGCGTGGCGGTCACGGAGGCGGCCGGCGCCCACGGCGCGTCAGTATAACTCGACCGTGTCGACGCGGTTGACGAGCGGCTCCCCGTCGAGCAGCCGGCGGGCGTTGTCGGCCACGAGCTCCGCGATGAGGCGGTCCTCGCCCGCGTCCATCGCCGCCGTGTGCGGGCTCACGATGACGTTCGGCAGGTCCCACAGCGGGCTCTCCGCGGGCAGCGGCTCGTGCGCGAAGACGTCGAGCGCGGCGAACGCGACCCGGCCCTCGCGCAAGGCGTCGACGAGCGCGGGCTCGTCCACCGTCGATCCGCGCCCGACGTTGACGACGACGATGCCCGGCCGTGCCGCCGCGATCGCGTCCCTGCTCAGCATCCCGCGCGTCGCGGCCGTCGACGGGAGCGCGAGCACGACCGCATCCGACTCGGCGAGCGCGTCGGCGAGCCGCTCGACGGGCACGATGCGCTCGACCTCCGCCTCGACCTCCCGGCGGTGGACGCCGAGCACGCGCGCCCCGAGCGCCGCGAAGACGCTCGCGACGCGCCGCCCGATGTGACCGAGCCCGACGACGGTCACCGTCATCGATCGCACGTGCCGCATCTCCCAGCGCGCGCCCCACTCGTGACGGCGCTGCAGATCCTGCAGTCGCGGGAGCGTCTTGGCGCCCGCGAGCACGCCGAAGAGGGCGAACTCCGCGAGCGTGTGCTCGTGCACGCCCGCCGACGTCGTGAAGGCCACGCGCTCGAGCGTCGCCTCGTCGAGGCGCGCGGCGCGGACCTGCGCGCCCCCGCCCGCGGCCGTCGTGTGCACCCAGCGGATGCGGGGATTGCGCTCGAGCACGGGCGCGAGCAGCGCGGGCTGCTCGCCGGGGATCGCGTAGAGCGCGTCCGCCTCGAGCAGGAGGGATTCGAACCGCTCCTGCTGCTCCGGCGTCCGCACGAACGACGGGTCGCCCACGTGGTCGCCGCCGTGCCGCTGCCGCGGCATGACGCTGTGGTCCCGGAGCACGCGCACGCGCGGCTCGCGCTCCTCGATGAGGCGGCAGAGCTCCTCGGCGAGCGGGCCGCCGAGCGCGAGCCGGAGCTCAGCCGTCACGCCGCGATCCGCGGTCGAGCACGGCACGGGACGAGGGCGGCACGTCCGCCGCGAGCGCGAGGAGTCCGTCCACGATCGCGTCTACGACGCGCTCGACGGGAGGGGCGACGTCGACGACGAAGCCGCGCTCGTCCGGCTCGAGCCGTTCGAGCGTCGCGAGCTGCGATCCGAGCAGGCTCGCGGGCATGTACTCGTGGTGGCGTGCGCCGACGCGCGCCGCGAGGAGCTCGGGGGCGCCGTCGAGGTGCACGAGCACGAGGTCGGGCCAGGCGGCGCGCAAGCGGTCGCGATACGCGCGTCGCAGCGCGCTGCACGCGACGACGCACGGACCCGACGCGAGCGCGGCCCCGACGGCGTCGAGCCAGGGCCAGCGATCCTCGTCGGCGAGCGGGACGCCCGCCGCCATCTTCTCCTTGTTGGCCGGCGGATGCAGGTCGTCGCCGTCGACGAACGGCACGTCTAGCCGCTGCGCGAGGCGAGCGCCCGTCGCGGACTTGCCGGAGCCCGAGACCCCCATGAGCACGACGCGCACGTCGTGCGGCGAGGGTCCGACCGGCATGCTCCCACCGTACGGCAGGATGCGCGCCGACGGCGTCCACGCCGAGGTCCTACGCTGGAGGCGGCGTCCCTCCCCACCACGTTCAAGGAGCATCGTGACCGAAGCACAGGCAAACATCGGCGTCGTCGGACTCGCGGTGATGGGCTCGAACCTCGCCCGCAATCTGGACAGCCGCGAGGGGAACACCGTCGCCGTCTACAACCGGACGTGGGCGCGCACGGAGACCCTCATCACGGAGCACCCGGAGGCGGGCTTCATCCCGGCGAGGACGATCGAGGAGTTCGCGGCGAGCCTCGCCAGGCCGCGCACGGCGATCATCATGGTGCAGGCCGGCGCGGGCACGGACGCCGTCATCGACGAGCTCACGAAGGTGTTCGAGCCCGGCGACATCATCGTCGACGGCGGCAACGCCCTCTTCACCGACACGATCCGGCGCGAGAAGGAGGTGAGCGCGACGGGCATCCACTTCGTCGGCGCGGGCATCTCCGGCGGCGAGGAGGGCGCGCTGCACGGGCCGAGCATCATGCCCGGGGGCAGCGTCGAGAGCTACAAGACGCTCGGGCCCATCCTCGAGTCGATCGCCGCGGTCGCCGAGGGCGAGCCGTGCGTCACGCACATCGGCACCGACGGCGCGGGCCACTTCGTCAAGATGATCCACAACGGCATCGAGTACGCCGACATGCAGCTCATCG
>JAATFA010000161.1 GCA_015655445.1 Actinomycetales bacterium
CGAGCACGGCCGCGTCGACGGCCGCCTGCACCTGGCCCTCGTCGGTCACGTCCGCGCGCACGCCGATCGCGGTGTCGGCGTCGCCGATCCCCGCCGCCGCGGCCTGCGCCTTCTCGAGGTCGAGGTCGGCCACGACGACGCACGCGCCCTCGGCGGCGAGGCGCGTCGCGACGGCCTTGCCGATGCCCGATGCGGCTCCCGTGACGAGGGCGATGCGCGTCGCGAGCGGTTTGGGCCTCGGCATGCGCCGCAGCTTGGCCTCCTCGAGCGCCCAGTACTCGATGCGGAACTTCTCCGACTCGGGGATGGGCGCATACGAGGAGATCGCCTCCGCGCCGCGCATGACGTTGATCGCGTTGACGTAGAACTCGCCCGCCACGCGCGCGGTCTGCTTGTTCGCGCCGTAGCTGAACATCCCGACGCCCGGCACGAGCACGATCGCGGGATCGGCGCCGCGCATCGCGGGCGAGTCCGCGGTCGCGTGGCGCTCGTAGTACGCGGCGTAGTCGGCGCGGTACTCCTGCGCGAGCACGTCGAGCCGCGCGAGCACGTCCTCCACGGGGGCGGTCGCGGGCAGGTCGACGACGAGCGGCTTGACCTTCGTGCGCAGGAAGTGGTCGGGGCAGCTCGTGCCGAGCGCTGCGAGCCGCGGGTGCTCGGCTCGCGCGAGGAAGTCGAGCACGACGTCGGCGTCGGTGAAGTGGCCGACCTGCACGCGATCGGTCGAGACGAGCCCGCGCAGGTGCGGCGCGATCGCGGCCGCCTTCGCGCGGCGCTCCGCGGGCGGCAGCGCGCCGTAGCCCTCGAGCTCGGGGCCGAACGGGTCGGGCCGGCCGTGCGCGTCGATGTGCTCCTGCGCCGTGCGGATGATCCACAGGCTGTTCGCCTCGGCCTCCTCGCTCGTGCGCCCCCACGCGGTGATGCCATGGCCGCCCAGGATGCAGCCGACCGCCTGCGGGCTCTCGCGCCGGATCGCGGCGATGTCGAGGCCGAGCTGGAACCCCGGCCGTCGCCACGGCACCCACACGACGCGGTCGCCGAACGCCTCGCGCGTGAGGCGCTCGCCGTCCGCCGCGGTCGCGAACGCTATGCCGGAGTCGGGGTGCAGGTGGTCGACGTGCGCGGCGTCGACGAGCGCGTGCATCGCCGTGTCGATCGAGGGTGCCGCCCCGCCCGTGCCGTGCAGGCAGTAGTCGAACGCCGCGACCATCTCGTCCTCGCGCTCGACACCCGGGTACACGTCCACGAGCGCGCGCACGCGGTCGAGCCGCAGCACGGCGAGCCCGGACTCGGTGAGCGTGCCGAGGTCGCCGCCCGATCCCTTGACCCACAGGAGCTCGACGGGCTCGCCCGTCACGGGGTCGAGGGCGGTGCCCTTCGCCGAGGTGTTGCCGCCCGCGTAGTTCGTGTTCCTCCGGTCCGCGCCGAGGCGGTTCGAGCGCGCGAGGAGGTCTGCGACGGTCTCGTTCATCGGACGCTCACGCACCCCATCCGGCTTGCGTGCCGCCCACGCGCTCGGCCTCGATCCGCTCCTGGTAGCCGCTCTCGCGGTACGCGCGCATGGGGTCCGCGGGCAGCCCGCGCGAGGCGCGCCACTCCGCGAGCGCCGGGCGCACGTCCGTGTAGAACGCGTCCATGAGGATGTCGTTGCCGGCGAGCACGTCTCCCTCCGCCTGGGCGGCGGCGAGCGCCTCGCGGTCGACGAGGAGCGCGCGCGCCGTCATCTCCTGCACCGTGAGCACGGAGCGGATCTGGCCGGGGATCTTCTTCTCGATGTTGTGGCACTGGTCGAGCATGAAGGCCGTGTCGCCGTCGTTGCCGTATCCGCCGCCGCGCACGACCTCGACGAGGATGCGGAACAGCTGGAACGGGTCGGCGGCGCCGACGATGAGGTCGTCGTCGGCGTAGAAGCGCGAGTTGAAGTCGAACGAGCCGAGCCGGCCGAGCCGCAGCAGCTGCATGACGATGAACTCGATGTTGGTGCCGGGCGCGTGGTGGCCCGTGTCGAGGCACACGACCGCGCGCTCGCCGAGCGCGACGACCTGGGCGTAGGCGGTGCCCCAGTCGGGCACGTCGGTGTGGTAGAACGCGGGCTCGAAGAACTTGTACTCGAGCACGAGCCGCTGGTCGCCCGTGAGGCGCTCGTAGATGCGGGCGAGCGAGTCGGCGAGACGGTCCTGCCGGCCGCGGATGTCGTCCTGGCCCGGGTAGTTGGTGCCGTCGGCGAGCCAGATCTTGAGGTCGCGCGACCCGGTCTCGTTCATGACGTCGATGCACTCGAAGTGGTGGTCGATCGCCTTCTGCCGGATGCGTGGGTCGGAGTGGGTGACGCTGCCGAGCTTGTAGTCGTCGTCCTGGAAGGTGTTCGAGTTGACGGTGCCGAGCGCCACGCCGTGGTCCTCGGCGTGGCGGCGCAGGTCGGCGTAGCTGCTCACGCGGTCCCACGGGATGTGCAGGGCGACGGCGGGCGCGAGGCCCGTGTGCTTGTGCACTTGTGCCGCGTCGGCGATCTTCTCGAACGGATCGCGCGGCACTCCCGGCTGCGCGAAGACCTTGAAGCGCGTGCCCGAGTTGCCGAAGGCCCACGAGGGAAGCTCGATCGCCTGCTCCTCGAGCCGGGGTGCGATCGTCGCGAAGGATGTCATGTCTCGTCTCCCATGAGCCACGGCACGACGTGGCTGAATCGTTTCAAGGGGGAACGCTACCGCCAAGCGCGAGCGGGGTCAATCCAGCGGTCCGCCCCGCGCCCCGCGCGCGACGGGGGGCCGCCCGCTCACGTGCGCGCGTCGAGCTGGTCCTCGAGGTGGAAGACCTCCGGCAGCTCGTCGAGCCCCTGATCGGGTCGCCCGTCGAGCCCCACGAAGAAGCCCGCCATCTCGGCCTCCCAGCGCGCGGCGACGGGCGATGCGGCGAGGTAGCGCTCCGACTCCTCGAGCGAGTCGGTCTCGAAGTAGCCGATGAGCAGGCCGTCCTCGCGCAGGAAGAGCGAGTAGTTGCGCCGGCCCGACGCGGCGATCTCGCGCAGCATCTCCGGCCATACGGCGGCGTGCCGCTCGCGGTACTCGTCGAGGCGCGCCGGGTCGACGCGCAGCTGGAAGCACACGCGCCGGGCACCGCCGCCCGCGCCCGCGATCTCGCGCCGCCCCGTCATGCCGGGGGCGCGGGCCGCGGCGCGGCGGTCGTGGCCGTGCGGATGCGGTAGAGGCTCGTCGTCGCCGTGACGTAGAGGTCGTGTCCGTCCTCCCCGCCGAAGCACACGTTCGCGACGACCTCGGGCACGGGCACGCGCAAGAGGAGCGCGCCGTCCGGGGCGAGCACCTGCACGGAGTCGCCGCTCGAGGTCCACACGCGCCCCTCGACGTCGACGCGGAAGCCGTCGGAGGCCGGCGGCTCGACGGTCGCGAAGACGCGCCCGCCGCTCACCTCGCCGCGCGCGACGTCGACGTCGTAGGCGTGGATGGCGGGCGTCGTCTCGCTCGTGTCGGAGACGTACAGCACGCTCTCGTCGGGCGAGAACGCGATGCCGTTCGGGCGCTCCAGCTCCGTCACGACCGGTCGCACCTCGCCCGTGCGCTCGTCGAGGCGGAAGACGTAGCAGCCCCCGTACTCCTGCTCGCCCGGGTGCCCCTCCCGTCCGCTCTCGAGGATGCCGTAGGGCGGATCGGTGAACCAGATCGTGCCGTCGCTCGCGACGACGACGTCGTTGGGCGAGTTGAAGCGGCCCCCCTCCCAGCGGTCGACGATCGTGACGGGCTCGCCGTCGATCTCCCGCTCGACGCTGCGCCGTCCCTGCGAGCACTGCACGACGCGTCCCTCGCGGTCGAGCGTGCGCCCGTTCGTGTACTCGACGTGCTCGCGGTGCACGCGCGTCGTGCCCGTCGTCGCGTCGAAGGCGAGGATGCGGTCGTTGGGGATGTCGCTCCAGCGCACGACGCGCTCCTGCGGGATCCACACGGGCCCCTCGGCCCACACCGCGCCCGTGAAGAGGCGCTCGAGGGTCGCGCCGGGGGCCAGAAGCTCGGTCATGTGCTCATCGTGGCAGACGGGCGCGGCCGGCGGGAGGGCGGGATGGGCCCGGTCGGCGAGGGGACGATCGCGCGAGCGGCCGTGCCGCACGGTGAGGCGTGGGGTGGCCGCGCGGCGCGCGCTCACTAGTGTGAGGGCATGCCTGCGGTGAGCGTGCGTGACGTCGCCGCGCGCGCGGGCGTCTCCGTCGGCACGGTCTCGAACGTCCTCAACCATCCGGACAAGGTGTCGCGCGCGGCCGCCGAGCGCGTGCACGCCGCCATCCGCGAGCTCGGCTTCGTGCGCAACGACGCGGCACGGCAGCTGCGCGCCGGCCGCAGCCGCACGATCGGGCTCATCGTGCTCGACGCCGGCAACCCGTTCTTCACCGACCTGGCGCGCGGCGCGGAGGAGGAGGCGGCGCGCAGGGGGCTCTCCGTGCTCCTCGGCAACAGCGACGAGGATCCGACGCGCGAGCGCGCCTACCTCGACCTGTTCGAGGAGCAGCGCGCGCACGGCGTGCTGCTCTCGCCCATCGGGGACGTGAGCGAGCGCATCGCACGCTTGCGCGAGCGCGGCATCCCCGTCGTGCTCGTCGACCGCCTGAGCGACGACCCGGGGCTCGGCTCCGTCTCCGTCGACGACGTCGCGGGCGGGCGGCTCGCCGTCGAGCACCTGCTCGGGCGCGGCCGTCGGCACATCGCGTTCGTCGGCGGCTCGCTCGCGATCCGCCAGGTCGCGGATCGCCTCGCGGGGGCGCGCGCCGCGGTCGAGGCGCACGGGGGCGCGCGCTTCGAGGTCTTCGAGACGGACGCGCTCACCGTGCTCGAGGGCCGCCGCGCCGGCACCGCGATCGCGCAGCGCGCGGCGGGGGAGCGCCCGGACGCGGTCTTCGCGGCGAACGACCTCGTCGCGACGGGAGTGCTGCAGGCGCTCGCGTTCGGCAGCCCCGTGCGCGTGCCCGAGGACGTCGCCCTCATCGGCTACGACGACATCGACTTCGCGATGTCGACCGTCGTGCCGCTCTCCTCGATCCGGCAGCCGAGCGCGGCGATCGGCGCGACCGCCGTGCGCGTCCTGCTCGAGGAGGCGCGCGACCCCGGGCGGCAGGCGGAGCACGTCGTCTTCCAGCCGGAGCTCGTCGCGCGCGCCTCGACGGACGCCGGGTGAGCGTCAGCGCGGCGTGCGCTCCGTCGTCGGGCGCGGCGTCGCCTCCCGACCGCCGGTCGGGGAGGCTGCGGGGGTTTGACCGGGCCGTGGGGAGGTGATTACGATCGGGCTCGGAGAAACCGCTTTCACGCCACGGGGCGCGCGGTTCCCGCACCCGGGAGGAGCCTCATGACGCGGGTCCGCTGCGCGATCGCCGGCACCGGATCATGCGCGAGGGCGCACCGGGTGATCGTGGGATCGCGCGACGCCGTGCGGATCGCCGGCCTGGACCTCGACCTCGGGGGCGCGACGGCCGCCGAGCCCGCACGCGGGAGCGCCTCGTGACCCGCGTGCTCGTCACGGGCGGCTCGGGGCGACTCGGGCGCAGCGTCGTGACCGTGCTCGCGGAGGCCGGCCATGAGGTCCTCTCCGTCGATCGCGCGGCCACCGGGTCGCTGCCCGCGCGCGAGATCGAGCACGACCTGCTCGACGCGGACGCCACGCGCGCGCTCGTCGCGCGCGAACGGCCGGATGCGGTCGTGCACCTCGCCGCGATCCCCGTGCCGTTCGCCGTGCCCGACCTCGACCTCTTCCGCACGAACACCGCGATGGCGCTCTCGCTCCTGCTCGCCTCCGCCGACGCGGGCGTGGGCGCGGTGCTCCTCGCGAGCAGTCCGACCGTGCTCGGTTACGGTGCGCCGACCGGATGGGCCCCGCGCTACCTGCCCCTCGACGAGGACCATCCGCGCGCTCCGTGGCACGCATACGGCCTCTCCAAGGTCGCGATCGAGGAGATGGTGGGCATGGGCGTCGCGCGCTGGGGCGACCGCATGACGCTCGGCGCCTTCCGGCCCTGCTATGTGCTCACCCCCGAGGAGTGGCGGGGAGCGCCGACGCAGCTCGGGCACACGATCGTCGAGCGGCTGCGCGACCCCGCGCTCGCGGCCGGGTCGCTCTTCAACTACGTCGACGCGCGCGACGCGGGCGACTTCGTGCTCGCGTGGCTTGCGGCCTCGGCCCGCGTGCCCAACGGCACGACCTTCTTCGTCGGGGCCGCCGACGCGCTCGCGACGGCGCCGCTCGCCGAGCTGCTGCCGAGGCACGTGCCCGCGACCGCCCCGGTCGCGGCGCGCCTCACCGGCACGGCGCCCGCGTTCTCGAGCGAGCGCGCCGAGCGCCTGCTCGGCTGGCGCGCCCGCCGATCCTGGCGCACGGAGCTCGCGCCGTCCGTCGTCGCCGAGCTGGAGGGGAGGGCCTCGTCCCATGGCTGACCTGCGCTTCTCGGGGGTCCTGTTCTTCCCCGTGACACCGTTCGACGAGCGCGACCGCGTCGACCTCGAGGTGCTCGAGGAGCACGTCGCCGAACGCGTCGCCGACGGCGCGGGGGGCGTCTTCGCCGCATGCGGCACGGGCGAGTACCACGCGCTCGCCGCGGGGGAGTACGGCGAGGTCGTGCGCGGCGCGGTGCGCGCGGTCGGCGGCCGCGTGCCCGTGCTCGCGGGCGCAGGCGGCCCGCTCGGGCACGCGCTCGAGTGCGCACGGCTCGCGGCGGATGCGGGCGCGGACGCGCTCCTCGTCATGCCGCCCTACCTCGTCGGGGCGCCCCAGGAGGGGATCGTCGCGTACGTGCGCGCGATCGCGCACGCCGCCGGGCTGCCCGTCGTCGTCTACCACCGCGCGAACGCGCAGCTCACCGAGGCGTCGCTCGTGCGCCTGCTCGACGACCCGCACGTCGTCGGGGTCAAGGACGGCGTGGGCGACGTCGCGCTCATGCAGCGCATGGTGCTCGCCGCCGGGGCGTCGGGGCGCGACATCCTCTTCTTCAACGGGCTGCTCACGGCCGAGCTCAGCCAGGCCGCGTATCGCGCGATCGGCGTGCCGCTCTACTCGTCGGCGGCGTTCGCGATGGCGCCCGACGTCGCGGGCGCCTTCCACGCGGCCTACGTCGCGCACGACGAGGAGCGGCAGCGGCTCCTGCTGCGCGAGTTCTACGTGCCGCTCGTGCGCGTGCGCGACCGCACTCCCGGGTTCGCGGTCTCGCTCATCAAGGCGGGGCTGCGCCTCGGCGGCGTGCCGGTCGGCTCGGTCCGTCCGCCGCTCACCGACCCCACGACGGAGGATCTCGCGGACCTCGAGCGCGTGCTCGCCGCGGGCCGGAGGGCGCTCGCGTGAGCGCGATCGCGGCCGTCCACGTCCGCCCCCTCACAGGGCGCCTCCCGCGGCCGTGGGGCGCGGACGTGCCCGAGAACCACGTGCTCGTCGTCGAGGTCGAGACGGCGGATGGCGCGCGCGGCACGGGCTTCTCGTGGACGCCCACGATCGGGGCGGGAGCGGTCGAGTCGATGCTCGTGCGCGACGTCGCGCCGTTCGCGATCGGCCGCGAGGCGCATCCGCGGCTGTGGGACGAGGCGTGGGCGCACGTGCACGAGGCGGGCGGCGCCGGCGTGACGACGATCGCGCTCGCGGGGCTCGACCTCGCGCTGTGGGACCTCCGCGCGCGCGCCGAGGGCCGATCGCTCGTCGCGACGCTCGGCCGCAGGGCCGACGCGCAGCCCGCCTACGGCAGCGGCGTCAACCTCCACTACGAGCTCGACGAGCTGCGTGCGCAGGCCGAGCGGTGGGTCGCCGCCGGCTACCGCGCGGCGAAGATGAAGGTCGGCCGCGCGGACCTGCGCGAGGATGTCGAGCGCGTGCGTGCCGTGCGCGAGGTGCTCGGACCGGACCGCGACCTCATGGTCGACGCGAACCAGCGCTGGGACCTCGAGCGTGCGATCGCGGGCGCGCGCGCCCTCGAGCCGTTCGACCTGCGCTGGCTCGAGGAGCCGTTGCGGGCCGAGGACACGCCGGGGTACGCGGAGCTGCGCCGCCGCACGGGCGTGCCGGTCGCGCAGGGCGAGAACGCGCACACGCTCTTCCGCTTCCGCGACCTGCTCGACGCGGGCGCCGTGGACGTCGTGCAGCCGAACGTCGTGCGCGTGGGCGGGATCACGCCCTTCCTGCGCATCGCGGCGCTCGCGCACGAGCGCGGCGTCGAGGTCGCCCCGCACCTGCTGCCGGACGTGTCCGCGCAGCTCGCGGTCGCGTTGCCGGGGACGGTGTGGGTCGAGGACGTCGAGGACGCGCGCCTCGCCGACCTCGGCGTGCTCGCCGAGCCCGGCCCGGTGACGATCGCGGGCGGGCTCGCCCGGGTCGCCGAGCGGCCCGGCCTCGGCCTCGCGTTCGCGTCGACGGTGGCGCCCGACCCGTCGGCGACGAGCGCTCGCCCCGCGGGGGAGACGCGGGGGAGAATTGACGCATGACGACGACGGCGACCGAGACGGGCCTGGACGAGCTGGACGCGATCCTCGCGCGCGCGCGGAGCGCGTTCGACGTCGCGCGCCACGCGAGCGACGAGGAGCGTGCGGGATGGATCGAGCGCGTCGCGGCCGACGTCGACGCGGCGGTCGACGAGCTCGTCGCGGTCGCCGACGAGGAGACCCACCTGGGACCCGTGCGCCTGCGCGGCGAGGTCGCGCGCACGACGGGACAGCTGCGGCTGTTCGCGCGCGTCGTGCGGGAGGGCTCCTATCTCGAGGTCATCGTCGACCACGCGGACGCGTCGGCGACCCCGCCGCGCCCCGACCTGCGCCGCATGCTCGTGCCGCTCGGACCCGTCGCCGTCTACGCGGCGTCGAACTTCCCGTTCGCCTTCTCCGTGCTCGGCGGCGACACCGCCTCGGCGCTCGCCGTCGGCTGCCCCGTCGTCGTCAAGGCGCATCCCGGTCACCCGCGTCTCTCCCGCCGCACGGCCGAGATCGCGACGACGGCGCTGCGGGAGGCGGGCGCGCCCGAGGGCTACCTCGCGCTCGTCGAGGGCTACGACGCGGGCATCGCGCTCATCGAGCACCCGCTCGTTGCCGCGGCGTCCTTCACGGGCTCGGTCGCCGGCGGCCGGGCGCTCTTCGACCGGGCCGCGGCGCGTCCCGACCCCATCCCGTTCTTCGGCGAGCTCGGGAGCGTCAACCCCGTCGTCGTGACGCCCGCCGCCGACTCCGCTCGCGGCGCCGAGCTCGCCGCGGGGCTCGCGGCCTCGTTCACCTCCGGATTCGGTCAGTTCTGCACCAAGCCCGGCGTCGTCTTCGTGCCGCCCGCCTCGACGATCGAGCGCGAGCTCGCGGAGGCGCCGCTCGAGGCGGGTCGCGGTCCGCTGCTGACGGACTCGATCCTGCGCGGCTATCTCGCGGGCACGCGTCGCCTCGTGGGCGTGCCGGACGTCGACGTCGTGGCGGGCGGACTGGGCGAGGGGCCGGAGGCCGCGCCGCTCGTCGTCGCCGTCGACGCCCCGACGGCCGCCGAGCACGCCGGAGAGCTGCTCGAGGAGGTCTTCGGGCCCGTGACGCTCCTCGTGCGCTACCGCGACGGCGCCGAGCTCGCGAGCACGCTCGAGCGCATCCGGGGCAGCCTCACCGCGACCGTGCACGCCGAGCCGGAGGACGACGTGCGCGAGCTCGTCGACCGGCTCACGCGCCTCGCCGGCCGCGTGCTCTTCTCGGGCTGGCCGACGGGCGTCGCCGTCACGTGGGCGCAGCACCACGGCGGACCGTGGCCCTCGACGACGTCGCAGCACACCTCCGTGGGCACGACGGCCGCGCGCCGCTTCCAGCGTCCCGTCGTCTACCAGGACGCCCCCGCGGCGGTGCTCCCGGCCGCCCTCCGCGAGGACAACCCCCTCGGCATCCCGCGGCGCGTCGACGGCGTGCTGGAGATCCCCGGCGTCTGAGGGCGTCGCGGGGCACGACCCCCGCGACGACGCGGCTCCCGCGGCAAGTCTCCGGCGATCCGGCTCTCCGGCTCTCCGGCAGTCCCGCTCGACGGCGCCCGGCAGTCCGGCCTTCCGGCGGTCGCCCCTGCCCGCGATCGGCGCATCGTGGTCGTCTGGACTCCGGGAAGCCTGCTTTGAGGGCTCGATGTTCCGGACCGCGGTACGAAATCGCTGAGGCACGTCATATCGATTGACCCCCCTCGGCGCCCGTGGTTAGGCTCGCGACGCGAAATGAAACGTTCCATTATGCGGACGTTCCCGCCCGGCGCGGGCGCATCGGGAAAGGACTCAGCGTTGAGAAGAACCGGAAGCCTCGGCCGTCGGCTGTGCGCGGTCGCCACGGGCGCCGTCGTGCTCGCGGCCGCCCTCGCGGGATGCGCCTCAGACGGCTCGTCGGGGAGCTCGAACGGCACGACCGCCCTCACGATCGGGGTGCGCGCGCACTTCTCCGACCAGATGAAGCAGGTGATCGCGGAGTACGAGAAGAGCCACCCGAAGGTCTCCATCAGCCTCCAGACGCTCCCAGACGACAACACGCAATACCTCCAGCGCCTCGTCACCGAGCGGCTGGGCGGCAAGCTCCCGGACATCGTCGAGTCGATCGACACCCTCGTGAACCAGCTCGCCGACAACAAGATCACCGCCGACATCGCGCCCTATCTCGCGAAGGGCGAGAACGGCGTGGACGAGAAGGGCTTCCTGCCGCAGTTCCTCGACGCCTACCGGCCGATCGGAGAGCCCAAGCAGGTCGACGGGGTGCCCGTCGGGGCGGACGCGTACGTCCTCTACTACAACGAGGACCTCTTCCGGCAGTACGGAGTCGCGCTGCCCACGCCCTCCTGGACGTTCGACGACATGTACGCGGCGGCGAAGAGGATCACCCAGGAGGCGAACGGCCAGGCGTTCGGGATGGTCCAGACGGACCTGCAGCAAGGCGAGTACAACCCCGTGATCCACGCCTTCGGCGGCTACGTCTACGACCGGAAGACGAACACGACGGGCATCGGGGAGCCCGCGGCGATCAAGGCGTGGAAGTACATGCTCCAGCCCTACCAGGACGGCACGTTCGCCTCGTACCAGATCGGCTCGAGCCCCTCGGCGCCCACGTTCCAGAGCGGGAAGGTCGCGATGCTCCTCGGCGCGCGGAAGAACGTGCCGGTCTTCCGCCAGCAGCTCACGGCGAAGTGGGACGTCGCGCCGGTGCCGACGATCAACGGCGAGCGGCCCATCGGCGGCGGCAGCTACGGTCTGGCCCTCTCGAACGCGAGCAAGCAGAAGGACGCGGCCTGGGACTTCCTGAGCTGGTTCTACACGACCTCGGGGGGCGAGACGATCCTCGAGAACAGCTATCAGGTGCTCCCGCCCACGCAGGACGGCGTCGACAACGGCTCCTGGAAGAGCCTTCCGCCGCCCCCGCAGAACGTCGCCGTGTTCGCCGATGCCGTCACGAACGCGCTCATGGCGCCGCAGCTGCCGAAGGCCGCGCAGGGCGTGCTCACGACCGCGCTCATCACGGCGGACCAGAAGGTGCTCCTGCACGGCGAGTCGGTCGAGAGCGCGTTCGGCGAGGCGGCCAAGCAGGTCAACGACGCGCTCACGTCCTCGCAGTAGCCCGTGGCGTCAGCGGATCCGCGACGAGAGGAAGGGGAGGGACACGAGATGGCTGTCCACGTGCACGCCCCGGGCACGCGCGAGCGGCCGACCGCCGGGCCGCGCCGGGCGAGGCCCCCGAGGCTCACGACGCGGCGCAGGGACGCCGCGACCGCCGCCGTGCTGGTCGGGCCGAACGTCGTGCTCTACGCCGTGTTCGTCGTCATCCCGGCGCTCGCGGGCCTCGTCCTCGCGTTCTACGACTGGGACCTCGTCGACACGCCCACCTTCGTGGGCCTCGAGAACTTCCAGGCGATGCTGCACGACTCGACGGTCGCGCACAGCCTGCTCGTGACCCTTGAGTTCCTCGCGCTCGGCGTCGTGCCGACGATCGCCGTGGGCTTCCTGCTCGCGGTGCTCGTGAACGCGCGCCTGCGGGGGGTCGCGGTCGTGCGGGTGCTCTACTTCATCCCGCTCGTCGTGAGCGCGGCGGTCTCGTCGGTGCTGTGGGCGTGGCTCTATCAGCCCCAGACGGGCATGTTCAACGAGGTGCTGAGCATCGTCGGCGCGAAGCCGATCGCGTGGCTGTCGGACACGACGTGGGCGCTTCCCGCTCTCACGCTCATGATCATCTGGATGAGCCTGCCGCTCGTCATCATCCTCTACCTCGCCGCGCTCCAGAGGGTTCCCGAGGACCTCATCGAGGCCGCGAAGCTCGACGGAGCGGGCGCGTGGCTGCGGGTCCGCCAGATCATCTGGCCGACCGTCTCCGGCACGACCGTCCTCGTCTTCGCGCTCGAGATCCTCAACTTCATCGCGCTGCCGTTCGAGATCGCGCTCATCATGACCCAGGGCGGCCCGATCGACAGCACGACGACGCTGTCGCTCTACATCTATCGGGAGGCGTTCGACCAGGGGAAGGTGGGATACGGCAGCGCGCTCTCGATCCCCCAGTTCCTCGTCATCGTGCTCGTCGCCCTCGCCGCGCGGTACGTCCCGCGCGTGTTCGTCGGACGCCGGGGGAGTGCGGCATGAGCGGCCAGCAGCTCGCGGTCGAGCGTCGCCCGGTGGCGGTGCGGAGGGCCGCCGTCCTGAGCACGGCGCGCGCGCTCGTGATCCTGCGCTGGGTCGTCATCGCGGCGGTCGGAGCGGCGATGGGCTTCCCGCTCTTCTACCTCTTCTCCTCCTCGCTCATGAACGCCCACGACGTGAGCGCGTATCCGCCGCACCTGCTGCCGCCGAGCATCGACTGGTCCAACTTCGCGCGAGCGTTCGACTACCTGACCGGCCGCACGATCGTGAACACGTTCGTCTACAGCATCGGCGTGCTCCTCATCCAGCTCGTCATCGTGCTCCCGGCCGGGTTCGCGCTCGCGAAGATCCCGTTCCGCGCGGCGCCCGTCATCCTCGCCTTCCTCATCATCCCGATGTTCCTTCCGACGAACGTCGTGCTCGTGCCGCTCTACGTCGTGACGCACCAGCTCGGGCTCATCGGGGGATACGCGGGCATGATCATCCCCGTCGTCGGGCGCACGGCGTTCGGCACGCTGCTCTTCCGCCAGTTCTTCGTCAGCCTGCCGACGGGCCTCGTCGAGGCCGCGCGTCTCGACGGCGCGGGATGGCTGCGCACGCTCTGGAGCATCGCGACCCCGCTCGCACGGCCCGCGATCGCCGCGTACGCGTCGATCACGTTCCTCAACGCCTGGAACGACTACATCTGGCCCCTCGTGTCCGCCCCGGACGACGCCCACCGCGTGATGTCGGTCGCGCTCGCACCCCTCGCCGGGGGCCAGCTCTCCACCATCCCGCCGAACGTCGGCCTCGCGGCCGCGGTCATCAGCACCGTGCCGGTGCTCGTCGCGTTCCTCCTCGCCCAGAGGTGGTACGTGCGCGGGATCGTCGGCACGGGCGTGGACTACTGACCCTCTCCCCCCTCGACGACTGGAGGCATGCGTGAAGATCGAGCGCGTCGAATCGATCGTGCTGCTCGAGCGGTTCCATCTCGTGCGGGTGCACACGGACGACGGGATCGTCGGGCTCGGGGAGGTGAGCCCCATGAACGCCGCCGTCACCCACGCGTTCGTCGAGAACGTGCTCGCGCCCCTCGTGATCGGGGCCGATGCGCGCGACATCGAGCGCGTCTGGCACCGGATGTTCCACAGCGCGTACAAGCTCGGCCCTATGGGCGCGCACCTGAACGCCATGGCCGGCATCGACATCGCGCTGTGGGACATCGCGGGCAAGGCGGCGGGGGTGCCCGTCTACGTGCTGCTGGGCGGCAGGGTGCGCGATCGGGTCGAGGTCTACGCGAGCTCGATGAGCCGCGACATGGAGCCCGTCGAGGAGGCGCGGCGCGCCGCGCTCCTGCGCGAGCAGGGCTACCGCGCGTACAAGATGCACTCGGCGACGCGGTGGATGTACGACTCGGGGCCCGACCGCACAGTCGAGACCGTGCGCGAGGTGCGTGCCGCGACGGACGACGCGTTCGAGATCATGGTCGACGTCAACAACGCCTACCTCCCCCACACGGCCGTGCGCGTCGCGCGCCGCCTCGAGGAGTACCGCGTGTTCCACTTCGAGGAGCCCATCGCGGCGCACGACTACGACGGCTACGCGCGGCTCGTCTCCAAGGTCGACATCCCCATCGCGGCCGGCGAGCAGAGCTACACGCGCTGGCAGTTCCGCGACCTCATCGTGCACGGCGCCGTCGACATCGTGCAGCCCGACGTCGTCAAGTGCGGCGGGATCTCCGAGTTCCTCAAGATCGCCGCCGTCGCGAGCGCGTTCAACCGGCCCGTGACCGTCCACAACACGCAGCCCGTCGTCGGCACGATGGCGCACCTGCACCTGTGGCTGAGCGTGCACGGGTGCCTGTATCCGCAGGAGTACAACATCGAGCGGCACGCGTTGCGCGACGAGTGGCCGATCGCGGCGCGCGGGCCTGTCGTGCGGGACGGCTGGATCGAGGCGCCCACCGAGCCCGGCCTCGGCGTCGAGCTCGACGAGGATGTCGTCTCGAGGATCCGGTCGACGTGACGTCGCCCGCTGACCCGCTCGGCATCGATGGCCTGCACTCGACGGAGCGGCGCTGGCAGTCGTGGCTCGACGTCGAGGCCGCCCTCGCGCGCGCCCAGGCGGACCTCGGCCTCATCCCCGCCGAGGCTGCAGCGGCGATCGCACGGGCCGCCCGGGTCGGGGCGCTCGATCGCGCGCGGATCGAGGACGGACTCCGGCGCACGGGGCACGCGCTCGTCCCCCTCGTCTGGGAGCTCGCGCGCGCGGCCGGGCCCGAGGCGGGCGGCTGGGTGCACTGGGGCGCGACGAGCCAGAACGTCATGCAGACGGGGGACCTGCTCGTCCTGCGCACGGTGCACGAGCGCCTGCTCGGCGCGATCGCGGGGATCCTCACCCGGCTCGCGGCGATCGCGGAGGGGTCGGCCGACCTCGCGATCGCGGGGCGCACGCACGGTCAGCACGCCGTGCCGACGACCTTCGGCTTCAAGGTCGCGGGCTGGATCGACGAGCTCCTGCGGCACGTCGACCGCCTGCGCGAGGCGGAGCCGCGGGTCTTCGTCGTGCTCTTCGGCGGCGCCGTCGGCACGTTCGCCTCGTTCGGCGACGAGGGCGCGGCCCTGCAGGAGCGGATCGCGCGCGCGCTCGGCATGGGCGCGATGCGCGTGCCGTCGCGGGCGATCGTCGACCATCTCGCCGAGTACATCGCACTGCTGGGCCTGCTCGCCGGCACGTGCGGGAGGATCGTGCGCGAGCTCTACACCCTCATGAAGACGGAGTACGGGGAGGTCGAGGAGCCGGTGCCGGACGGGACCGTGGGGAGCTCGACGATGCCGCAGAAGCGCAACCCGCACCTGCTCCAGGACGTCATCGTGCAGACGGCGATCGTGCGATCGGCGGTCGTGCCGGCGCTCGAGGCGATGCAGACGGAGCACGAGGCGGACCGCGGCATGAACCTGCTCATGAACGAGTCGCTCGAGCGCGCGTGTCGCGCCGCGGGCGCGATGCTCGCGGGCCTCGACGTCGTGCTCGCCGGGCTCACGCTCCACTCCGAGCGGATGCGGGCGAACCTGGGCCTCACCGGGGGCCTCATCGTCGCGGAGGCCCTCATGATGAGGCTCGCGGAGACGACGGGACGGCAGAGGGCGCACGAGATCGTCCACGAGGCGGCGCAGCGCGCGAGCGAGACGGGGGAGCCGTTCGAGGGGATCCTCGCGCGCGCGCCAGAGGTCCTGATCCGCCTCACCCCCGAGGAGGTCCGCGGCATGCTCGACCCGGCGCGGTACCTGGGCGAGAGCGCGCGACTGGCCCGCGAGTCCGCCGAGCGCGCCCGCGCGGGCGCCGAGCGCGCCTACGCGCCCACGGTGCGCTCGTGGCGCACGAACCGGTAGCGCACGCCCGTGCGCGAGCGCTGCCACGGGCCCCTGTCGGCGGCCCACGACGCGGCGTCGAGCTCGGGCGCGAACGTGTCTCCCGGCTCATCGAGGTCGATCTCGGTCACCTCGAGCACATCCGCGAACGGGAGCGCCGCGCGATAGAGCTCGCCGCCGCCGATGACCCAGCCGCGTGGGTCGAGCGCCGCGAGCCCCTCCTCGAGGGAGTGCACGGCCTCCGCCCCGGGCGCCGCCCACGCGGGGTCGCGCGTGAGGACGAGGTTGCGCCGGTCCGGGAGGGGACGGAACCGCTCGGGGAGGGCGTCCCACGTGCGGCGACCCATGAGCACCGGGCCCCCGGAGGTGAGCTCGCGGAACCGGGCGAGGTCCTCGGGAAGCGACCACGGCATGCGGCCCCCCCTGCCGAGCACGCCGCCGCGCGCTTGCGCCCAGATCATCCCGACGCGACCGGGCCGGTGCTCAGACGGCAACGGGCGCCTTGATCGCCGGATGGTGCTCGTAGTCCACGACCTCGAAGTCCTCGTACTCGTAGTCGAAGAGGCTCGGCCGGTCGCGCAGGATGCGCAGCCGCGGCGCGGGGAACGGGTCCCGCGAGAGCTGCTCGCGCACCTGCTCGCGGTGGTTGTCGTAGATGTGGCAGTCGCCGCCCGTCCAGATGAACTCGCCGGGCTCGAGACCCGTCTGCGCGGCGACGAGGTGCGTGAGCAGCGCGTAGCTCGCGATGTTGAACGGCACGCCGAGGAAGAGGTCCGCGCTCCGCTGGTAGAGCTGGCAGGAGAGCACGCCCTCGGCGACGTAGAACTGGAAGAGCGCGTGGCACGGCGCGAGCGCCATCTCCGGCAGGTCGGCGACGTTCCACGCCGACACGACGAGGCGGCGGGAGTCGGGGTCGCGCCGCAGGGTCTCGACGACGTTCGCGAGCTGGTCGATGCGCCGGCCGTCGGGGGCCGGCCACGAGCGCCATTGGACGCCGTATACGGGCCCGAGCTCGCCGTTCTCGTCAGCCCACTCGTCCCAGATCGTCACGCCGTGATCCTGCAGCCAGCGCACGTTGCTCTCGCCGCGCAGGAACCACAGCAGCTCGTACGCGACGGAGCGGAAGTGCACGCGCTTCGTCGTCACGAGCGGGAAGCCGCGCCGCAGGTCGAACCGCAGCTGGGCCCCGAACACGCTCGTCGTGCCCGTGCCCGTGCGGTCCGACTTCGGCGCACCCGTCTCGAGCACGGTGCGCAGGAGGTCCTCGTACGGAGTCGCGATCTCGCCGGCCATCACCGCGAGCCTACGACCCGGCGGGGCCGAGCGCGAGAGGGAGCGCCGAGCGTCTGGACGCGCGGGATTCGTCGCACCGAAACATCGTGGCAACACGGAGTCGACATCCCCGCAACATCGCGGAATTAGGCTCCCCCGCATGGGTGACCTGTTCGACGGCTACGGCGCCTGGGTCACCCGCCGCGGCCCGGGTCGCGCCTGGGACGAGATGTTCGACGACGACGGGCGGCCGCGCGCGGGCTACCGGGAGATCCACTCGACGCTCGCGCGCATGACGCAAGCGGAGCTGCGAGGCCGCACGGAGGCGCTCGCGAGCTCCTACCTCGCACAGGGCGTGACCTTCGACTTCGCGGGCGAGGAGCGCCCGTTCCCGCTCGACGCCGTGCCGCGCGTCATCGAGCAGGAGGAGTGGGCGAGCCTCGAGGCGGGCGTGCGGCAGCGCGTGCGCGCGCTCGAGCGCTTCCTCGCCGACGTCTACGACGGCCAGGACGCCGTGCGCGACGGCGTCATCCCCGCGCGCCTCGTCTGCTCGTCGAGCCACTTCCACCGCGAGGCGGCGGGCATCCGTCCCCCCAACGGCGTGCGCATCCACGTCGCCGGCATCGACCTCATCCGCGACGAGGCGGGCGTGTGGCGCGTGCTCGAGGACAACGTGCGCGTGCCGAGCGGCGTGAGCTATGTGATCTCGAACCGTCGCGTGATGGCGCAGACGCTGCCCGAGCTCTTCGTGTCGATGCGCGTGCGGCCCGTGGGCGACTACCCGCACAAGCTCCTCACCGCGCTGCGCGCCTCCGCCCCCGAGGGCGTCGACGACCCGACGGTCGTCGTGCTCACGCCGGGCGTCTACAACTCCGCGTACTACGAGCACACGCTCCTCGCGCGCCTCATGGGCGTCGAGCTCGTCGAGGGCCGCGACCTGTTCTGCTCCGCAGGCAAGGTGTGGATGCGTACCACTTCCGGCCCGAAGCGCGTCGATGTCATCTACCGTCGCATCGACGACGAGTTCCTCGATCCGCTGCAGTTCCGCGTCGACTCCGTGCTCGGTACCCCGGGCC
>JAATFA010000075.1 GCA_015655445.1 Actinomycetales bacterium
CCGACGGCTCGATCGCCTACGCGGAGAACCCGCCCAAGAAGTACCAGGACATCTACCCGCTCAACTTCGACAACGACTGGGAGGGGCTCACGCGCGAGCTCTTGCGCATCACCCTCCTGTGGATCGAGCGCGGGGTGCGCATCTTCCGCGTCGACAACCCGCACACGAAGCCGCTGCGCTTCTGGGAGTGGCTGCTCGCGGAGGTGCGCGCCCGGCATCCGGAGGTCGTCTTCCTCGCGGAGGCCTTCACACGGCCGCCGATGATGCAGTCTCTCGCCCAGGCCGGATTCCAGCAGTCCTACACGTACTTCACGTGGCGCAACACGAAGCAGGAGCTCGCCGAGTACCTCGCCGAGGTGTCGCGCGAGACGAGCGCGTGGTTCCGCCCGAACTTCTTCGTCAACACGCCCGACATCCTCACCGAGTACCTGCAGTTCGGCGGCCGCGCCGCCTACACGATCCGGGCGGCGCTCGCGGCGACGGCCGCGCCGAGCTGGGGCGTGTACTCGGGCTACGAGCTCTTCGAGGACGTCGCGCGGCCCGGGTCCGAGGAGAACATCGACAACGAGAAGTACGAGTTCCGCCCGCGCGACTTCGCCCTCGCGGAGGCGGAGGGGCGCTCCCTCGCACCGTTCCTGCGGCTGCTCAACGACATCCGGCGCGCGCACCCGGCCCTGCGTCAGCTGCGCAACCTCGACGTGCACTGGAGCGACGACGACGCGATCCTCGTCTACTCGAAGTACCTCGCCGCCGAGCACACGGGCACCGGGCGAGCCGACGGGATCCTCGTCGTCGCGAACGTCGACCCGCACTCGGTGCGCGAGACGACCGTGCATCTCGACCCCACGCGCTTCGGCCTGCCCGGCGATGCCCTGTTCGACGTGACCGACCTCGTGACGGGCGCGCGGTGGAGGTGGGGGCAGCACGACTATGTGCGCCTCGACGCGTTCGCGAACCCCGTGCACATCCTGAGCATCGACTACGCGGAGGCACCCCGATGACCGAGCTCGACCCCGGACTCGTCCGCGCCCTCGTCGAGGGGAGGCACGCGCGGCCGCACGACGTGCTCGGCCAGCACCCCGCCGGCGCCGGCTTCGTGGTGCGGGCGATCCGCCCGCTCGCGAGCACGGTCGCCGCCGTGCTCGCGGACGGCACGCGCGTGCCGCTCGAGCACGTCGCGGACGGACTGTGGGAGGGCGCGTACGAGGGACCCCGCCGCGCCTACATGCTCGAGGCGGAATACGGCGACGGCTCCACCTGGACGGCCGAGGACCCTTACCGCTTCGTGCCCTCCGTCGGCGAGGTCGACCTGTATCTCTGGGGCGAGGGACGGCACGAGCAGCTCTGGCATGTCTTCGGCTCGCACTACCGACCGCACGAGGGCGTCGAGGGCACCTCGTTCGCGGTATGGGCGCCGCACGCGCAGGCCGTGCGCGTCGTCGGCGACTTCAACCGCTGGAACGGCCTCGCCCACGCGATGCGCCGGCTCGACGACAACGGCGTGTGGGAGCTCTTCGTCCCCGGTCTCGGACCGGGCGAGACCTACAAGTACGAGCTGCTCACGCGCGCGGGGCAGTGGGTGCAGCGGGCCGACCCCATGGCACGGTACACCGAGGTGCCGCCCGCGACCGCGTCGAAGGTCGGGCACTCGACGTTCGCATGGTCGGACGAGGCGTGGCTGCGCGCGCGCGCGGCACGCGACCCCCACTCGGGCCCCATGAGCGTCTACGAGGTGCACCTCGGGTCGTGGCGGCCGGGCCTCGGCTACCGCGAGGCCGCGGACGAGCTCATCGCGTACGTGCGCGAGCTCGGCTTCACGCACGTCGAGTTCCTGCCGCTCGCCGAGCACCCCTTCGGCGGATCGTGGGGCTACCAGGTGACCGGCTACTACGCCCCGACCGCGCGCTTCGGGCATCCCGACGACCTCAAGCACCTCATCGACCGCCTGCACGGCGCCGGCATCGGCGTCATCATGGACTGGGTCCCGGGCCACTTCCCCAAGGACGAGTGGGCACTCGCCCGCTTCGACGGCGAGCCGCTCTACGAGCACTCCGATCCGCGTCGCGGCGAGCAGCGGGACTGGGGCACCTATGTGTTCAACTTCGGCGACTCGCACGTGCGCAACTTCCTCGTCGCGAACGCGCTCTATTGGCTCGAGGAGTTCCACATCGACGGCCTGCGCGTCGACGCCGTCGCGAGCATGCTCTACCTCGACTACTCGCGCGACGAGTGGCTGCCGAACCAGTACGGCGGGCGGGAGAACCTCGAGGCGATCGGCTTCCTGCAGGAGGTCAACGCGACCGCCTATCGCCGCAACCCCGGCGTCGTCATGATCGCCGAGGAGTCGACGGCGTGGCCGGGCGTGACGAAGCCCACGAGCGCGTCGGGCCTCGGGTTCGGCCTCAAGTGGAACATGGGCTGGATGCCCGACTCCCTGCAGTACCTGTCGCACGC
>JAATFA010000025.1 GCA_015655445.1 Actinomycetales bacterium
CCGGCATCCCCGTCAAGGTTCCGTCGCTCACCGAAAAGGACGAGGAAGACCTCGAGTTCGCCATCGCCCAGGACGTCGACACCGTCGCCGTCTCCTTCGTTCGCACCGCCGAAGACGTACGCCACGTCAAAAATCGAGTCGCCGCACTCGGCTCTGACGCCTGGGTCATCGCCAAACTCGAAAAACCCCAGGCCATCGAGCACCTCGACGAGATCCTCGAGATCGCCGACGGCATCATGGTCGCCCGCGGCGACCTCGGCGTGGAGCTCCCGCTCGAGGCCGTGCCGATCGTGCAGAAGCACGCGGTCGAGCTCAGCAGGCGGATGGCCAAGCCCGTCATCGTGGCGACGCAAGTGCTCGAGTCGATGATCTCGAGCCCGCGGCCGACACGCGCAGAGGCCTCCGACTGTGCGAACGCCGTGCTCGACGGCGCGGACGCCGTCATGCTCTCGGGCGAGACGAGCGTGGGCGAGTTCCCCGTCATCACGGTGCAGACGATGGCGCGCATCATCGAGTCGACCGAGGACCACGGCCTCGAGCGCATCGCCCCGCTCGGCACCAAGCCGCGCACGCAGGGGGGCGCCATGACGCTCGCCGCGGTCGAGGTCGCGGACTTCGTCGACGCGAAGTACGTGTGCGTCTTCACGGAGTCGGGCGACTCGGCGCGCCGGATGTCGCGCTTGCGCTATCGCGTGCCCATGAAGGCCTTCACGCCCGACCCGGCGATCCAGCGCCGCATGGCGCTCACGTGGGGCATCCAGTCCTTCCTCGTCGAGCGCGTGAAGCACACCGACGAGATGTACCACCAGGTCGACGAGGTCCTGCTCGCGAACGGGCTCGCGGAGATGGGCGACAAGGTCGTCGTGATCTCGGGCTCGCCCCCCGGCATCCCCGGGTCGACGAACGACATCCGCGTGCACCGGATCGGGGACGCGCTCACGGCCGTCGCGCCCGCGTGGGAGAAGCGCGGCTGACGCCCGTCGAGCGCCGCGCAGGCTCCGCAGTCGCGGGGAATCGTCGTGCGGGATGTCCAGGCGGCACGGCGCGCGGCGTCCCCGTTCAGGTTCAGGCGTGCGCCCCGCCGGCCGCACCGCGAACCCGTTTCGAAGGGTCAGCATGCGCTGTATAGTCAGTGCATGCTGACCCTTCCGGGCATGACCTCGCGTGCCGCCTCCCGTGTCGAGGCCATGAACCGACTCGGGCGCGCGATGGCGGACCCGACGCGCTCCCGCATCCTCCTGACGCTCCTCGAGGGGCCCGGGTACCCCGCCCGCCTCGCGCGCGATCTCGGGCTCACGCGCACGAACGTGTCGAACCACCTCGCGTGCCTGCGCGGCTGCGGCATCGTCGTCGCCGAGCCGGAGGGGCGACAGACCCGCTACGAGATCGCGGACGCGCACCTCGCCGCCGCGCTCACCTCGCTCGTGGAGGTCACGCTCGCCGTCGACGAGGACGCCCCGTGCCTCGACCCGGAGTGCACCACCCCGGGCTGCTGCGCCGCGACGCGGCCGGCGAGGTGACCGCCGCGCCGATGACCGAGGCGCGACGCGCGCGCCTGCACGGGCGCGTGCGCGTCATCGCCGGCGTCACGATCGCGTGGAACGTGCTCGAGGCGGTCGTCGCACTCGTCGCGGGCGCGCTCGCCTCCTCGGCCGCCCTCGTCGGGTTCGGGCTGGACTCCGTGATCGAGGTCGCCTCCGCCGCCGCGATCGCGTGGCAGTTCACGCGCAGGGAGCCCGAGCGCTGGGAGACGACGACCGTGCGCGCGATCGGGATCGCGTTCTTCGCCCTGGCCGCGTACGTCTCCGTCGACGCGATCCTCGACCTCGCCGGCGTCCGGGAGGCCGAGCGCAGTCCCGCCGGGATCGGGATCACGGTCGCGAGCCTCGTCGTCATGCCCGCGCTCGCCTGGGTCGAGCTCCGCTCGGGTCGCGAGCTCGCGTCCCGCAGCGTGCGGGCGGACGCGAAGCAGCTCCTCCTGTGCGTGTACCTCTCCGGGACCGTGCTCGTCGGCCTCCTGCTCACGGCGCTGCTCGGCTGGAGCTGGGCCGACCCCGTCGCCGCGCTCGTCGTCGCGGCGCTCGCCGTCCGCGAGGGGGTGGAGGCGTGGCGTGGCGACGTCGAGTCGCCGTTCGAGGCGCGCAGAGGACTCGAGGCGCTCGAGGATGCCGCGGAGCGCGACTCGCCCGCGGACCCGCACGGGGCCTGACCGGCACGGGGCCGAGCCGGCACGGGACTGTCCCCCGCGGACTCTGAGCCGCGCGATCGACCCGCCGGCGCCCGACGGCGGCCGGGCCTCGCTCGCCGCGCGGCCGGCAGGCCGCTGCGCGCCGCGCCCGACCCGGCGCCGCCGGTACCCCGTGCGAGCCTCGCCCGCCCCGACATGCCCCGCGCGTCCGTGCCGGATGTGGGACTCGAACCCACACGCCCTTCCGGACAGAGCATTTTGAGTGCCCCGCGTCTGCCATTCCGCCAATCCGGCAACGTGCGAAACAATACCGTAGGCTTTTTCCCGTGAGTGAGCAGGATCCGAGCACAGCGCCGCGCCGACGCGTGGTGGTCGCGGAAGACGAGTCCCTGATCCGTCTCGACATCGTCGAGATCCTCCGCGACAACGGCTTCGACGTCGTGGGCGAGGCGGGCGACGGCGAGACCGCCGTGCAGCTCGCGACGGAGCTGCGGCCGGACCTCGTCATCATGGACGTCAAGATGCCCCAGCTCGACGGCATCTCCGCGGCCGAGCGCCTCGCGAAGGACCACATCGCGCCCGTCGTGCTGCTCACGGCGTTCAGCCAGAAGGAGCTCGTCGAGCGCGCGAGCGAGGCCGGTGCGCTCGCGTACGTCGTCAAGCCGTTCACGCCCAACGACCTCTTGCCGGCGATCGAGATCGCCCTCAGCCGCTACGCGCAGATCCAGGCGCTCGAGGCCGAGGTGCAGGACATGGTCGAGCGCTTCGAGACCCGCAAGCTCGTCGACCGTGCGAAGGGGCTCCTGAACGAGAAGATGGGACTGTCGGAGCCGGAAGCGTTCCGCTGGATCCAGAAGGCCTCGATGGACCGCCGGCTCACCATGCACGACGAGGCGCAGGCCATCATCGACCAGCTGGCCGCGAAGAAGTGAGCGCCAAGGACGCAACGCTTCAGCGTTGACTCCGAAGCGCTTATATCGGGTAGCGCCGCGAAGCGAC
>JAATFA010000102.1 GCA_015655445.1 Actinomycetales bacterium
ATGAACTCCCAGCACACGATGTTCATCGTCGAGCCGAGCACGTTGTGGGCGGAGAGCAGGTTCGGCGCGTGCAGGCCGAAGGCCTCGAAGAGCTGGGTGATGAGGCCGAAGTCGGTGCCGTACAGGTAGCCCCACATGAGCGTCGCGACGACGCTCGGCACGGCGTACGGCACGAAGATGAGCAGGCGCGCGACACGACCCCCGCGCACGCGCCCGCTGTCGAGGGCGAGGGCGAAGAAGATGGACGCCGCGAGCATGATCGGCACCTGCACGAACAGGAACAGCGCGACGCGGCCGAGGCCGGCCCAGAAGCTCGGGTCCTGCAGCGCTCGCGCGTAGTTGGCGAGGCCGCTGAAGACCTCGCCCCCGACGAGCTGTGACGAGAAGAGGCTCAAGTAGGCCGAGTAGGCCAACGGCACGATGAACATCGCCGCGAACACGACGAGGAAGGGCACGACGAGGATCCAGGCGGCCCGTGTCTGCGCACTGCGGATGCGGCCGGGGTTCCGGCGCGCGGGAAGAGCGGTCATGATTCCTCCGCGGAGCAGGCCGGCCCGGCGGTCGCCGGGCCGGCCCTCCGATCACTTGACGGTGAAGCCCTGCTGCTTCGCGTAGGCGACGACCTGCTTCTGCCAGGTCGAGAGGGCGGCCTTGAGATCGCCGTGGTCGGCGATCGCCTTGCCGAGCGTGTTCCCGTAGCTCGTGTTCACGTAGTCCATGAACGGGAGCCACTGGAACTGCTTGTCGACCGTGTCGGACACGCCCGCAAAGAACTCGTTGACCTTCTGGCCGCCGTAGAACTCGCTCGTCTGGTCCGTGAACTGCGGGTCGGCGAGCGTGCTCTTCTTGGTCGGGAAGAGGAACTGCTCGTTGGCGAGCTTGAGTGTGGACTCCTGGTCATAGTTGATGAACTTCGCGAGCTCGTAGGCCGCGATCGGGTTCTTCGTCGCGGCCATGACCGCGTCCGACGAGCCGCCCCAGTTGCCCGAGACGTTCGCGCCCGCGGTCCACTGCGGGATGTCGCCGGCGCGCCACTTGCCGCTCGTGTTCTTCACGGTGCCCTGCAGGAAGACCGGTCCCCACGCCGCCACGAGCCAGCTCGCGTACTTGTCGCGCGCGAGGCCCTGGTAGTACTCGTCCGTGAAGTCCGGATCCGTCGCGACGAGGTCCTTGTCGATGAGGTCCTGCCAGTAGGAGACGACCTTCTGGTCCGTCGCGGAGTCGAGGTCCACGCCGACGGTCTTGCTGCCGTCGTAGGAGAACGGCTTCGCGCCCGCCTGCCAGAAGAACGAGATCATCTGGAACATGTCGTTGCCGGGCAGGTCGGTGATGTACGAGCCCGTCTTCGACTTCACGGCCGCCGCGGCGTCGGCGAAGTCCGACCACGTCTTCGGCGCCCCGTTGACGCCCGCGGCCGAGAAGATGTCGTCGCGGTAGAGCGTGCCGAGCGGGCCCGAGTCCTGCGGGATGCCCCACACGCCGCCCTGCTGGTTCACCTGGTTCCAGACCCAGTCGACGTAGTCGTCCTTGAGGTCGGCCCCGCCGTACGGCGTGAGGTCGAGCAGGCTCTTCGTCTGCGTGAACGACGGGATGTAGTCGTACTCCATCTGCGCGACGTCGGGCACGCCCTTGCCCGCCTTGAGGGCGGCGCGGAGCTTCGGGTAGTGCTGCGCTCCGCCGGTCGTGTTGACGACGTTGACCTTGATCTTCGGATACTTCTTCTCGAAGAGGTCCACCTCGTTCTGGATGTCGGGGACCCACGTCCAGAAGGTGAGGGTCGTCGGCGTGTTCATCGCCTTGTCGATGTCGGCCTGCGAGACGGGCTTCCTGCTGCCGCCGGTGCCGCCGCCCGACGGGCTCGAGCAGCCCGCCAGAAGGAGCGCCGCGGCGACGATGCCCGAGCCGATCGCCAAGGCCGTTCGTGATGCTGTGGTGCGCATGTGCCTTCTTTCTCGATGCTCACGCCGTCCGCGTCGACGGCGCGCTCACCCCGCGACGAGGACCCGGGCGGTCCACGGCTCCAGGGAGAGGTCGGTGTGCGACCCGAGCGTCTCGCCGCTCACGGCGTCGACGACGGGACGGACGGTCGTGACGTGCGCCGTGGCGCCGCTCCAGTTGCTCACGAATGCGACGCGCTCGCCCGCGGCCGTCGTGCCGGAGGCGACCGTGACGGCGGGCGAGTCGGTCGCGACGAGCGCGGAGGCGACGGGCTCGGGCACGAGCCAGGAGGCGAGGGCCGCCGCGAGCGCGGGGTCGGGCACCGTGCCGACGGTCGTGATGCGGCCGGCGCCCACCGCGCGCGTGACGATCGCGGGGAAGCGCCCGAGGTCGGGGTGCTCGTACTCGGCGAGCACGGTCGCGTCCGCGGGCGTGAGGCCGTCCGCCCAGAGGGTCGCATGGGCGGCGCCGGCGAGGGGAAGCTCCCCGCTCGCGCGCACCGCGACGGGCTCGTCGAGGTTCGCGTACTCCTCGTAGCTGACGCCCGCCGCGTCCGCAAGACGCGGCGGCGCGACCTCGGCGCGCGCGCGCGCCTCCTCGTCCGCGTAGGCGGTGCGCGGGCCGAGCACGAGGTGGCCGCCCGCGGTCGCGTACTCGCCGAGCAGCGCGAGCACGTCGTCGGACGCCGCGTAGTAGCCGGGCACGACGAGCACGGGGTGCTGCGCGGCGAGCTCGGCCGCCGACCGCGCGAGCAGCTGCTCGGCGTGGACGATGCGCGACTGCGCGCCCGCGTCGACGACGCCGCGGTGGAAGGCGTCGAACTCGCGCAGGTACGAGCGGCGATCGCCGGATCCGTCGGAGCGCGCGAACGGCGGGAAGAACTCCATCGCCCACTTGCTGTCGTTGGAGAACAGCAGCGTGACGTCGAAGTCGGGCCTATAGCCGGCCAGGCGCGGTCCGAGGGTGCGCAGCACGCGGCCGAGCTCGGACGCCTCGCGGTACAGCCGACCGGGTCGCTGGCTGTGCGGCAGGACTCCGCCCCAGTAGGTCTCCGTGCCGTAGTGGAGCGTGTGCCAGTGCCAGTACTCGATCATCGCCGCGCCGCGCGAGACGAGCGCGAACGCCGCGAGCTGCAGCTGTCCGGGGTACGGCGGGTAGTTGTGGAAGGAGCCGGAGATGCTCTGCGCGTTCGTCTCCGTCACGAGGAACCGCTCCTGCCGGGACGAGTAGACGCGGTCCGCCTGCCGGAAGAGTCCCGCGACGCCCGTCGTCGTCCACTCGCTCAGGGGAACGGTCTCGACCGTCCGGTCGAGCCGGTCGCGCGTGCCGTAGTAGACGTTGCCCGCCGTCACGTCGAGCCCCCCGGCGAGCGCGCGGTCGTCGAGCGCGGGGCGCGGATAGGCGATGCACGTGGTGATGAACTGCTCAGGTCGCGCGTACTCCCGCACGATGCCGGCCTGCCAGTGGATGAAGTCGCTCGTGAGCTCGGCCTGGTAGCGCCGCCAGGCGAGGTCGTACTGCGGGAGAGTGTTGCCGTCCGGCCGCCAGAGCTGGTCCCACGACGTGATGCGGTGCGACCAGTAGACGAGCCCCCACTCGTCGCTCAGGCGCTCGGGGGTGCCGTAGCGCGCCTCGAGCCAGGCGAGGAACCCCGCGAAGGCGCCCTCGTTGTGGAACAGGTGCAGCCCCGGCTCGTTGTCGACCTGGTAGCCGACGACCGCGGGGTGCTGCGCGTAGCGACCCACGACGGCGCGCACGATGCGCTCCGCGTAGCGGCGGAACAGGGGCGAGGAGTAGTCGACCTCCTGTCGCGCGCCCCACGGCACGCGTGTGCCGGTCGCGCTCTCGGCGGCGAGTTCGGGGTGCTTGACCTGCAGCCACGGCGGGATCGCGTACGTCGGCGTGCCGAGGATGACGGAGATGCCGCGCGCGTGGGCGCCGTCGAGCACGGGGGCGAGCCACTCGAGCTCGAACTCGCCGTCGCGCGGCTCCCACGTCGACCACACCGACTCGCCCACGCGGATGACGCTGAAGCCCGCCTCGGCCATGAGGTCGAGGTCGGTCTCCACGCGGTCCTCGAGCTGATACTCCGCGTAGTACGCGGCTCCGAAGAGGATGCGGTCGGCGTCGTCGAGGCGCTGGGGCATGGGGATGGAACTCCATTGTTCGGGATCGGGGGGTGAGTCCGGTCGGGGGCCGATGTTAGCGGTAACAGACCGCGCGGTCGACTATAGCGCGCGACGTTAGCGCTAACAAGCCCGGCGTCGGAGGGGGCGCGACGCTACCGTCGGAGGGGCGCCGTCGACGCCCTGAGCTTGAGCTCGGGCACGACGGCGTGCAGCTCCTCGTGCCGCTCGACACCGTCGATGAGGGTCAGCAGGCGCTCGAACGCGATGCGTCCCTGCTGGCCGAAGTCCACGCGCACGGTCGTGAGCGGGGGCGAGAAGTAGGCCGCCTCGGGGATGTCGTCGTATCCGGTGACGCTCACGTCCTCGGGCACGCGGACGCCCATCTCCTCGAGCGCCCGGAGCGCTCCTAGCGCCATCTGATCGTTCGAGACCGCGAGCGCGGTCGGACGTCCCGCGTCGTGCCACGACAGCGCGCGCGCCGCCGCATACCCCGACGCGGGCGACCAGTCGCCCTCGACGACGATCGCGGGCTGGAGGCCGTGCTCGCGCAGGCTCGCCTGCAGAGCGGCCTCGCGGTTGCGCGCGGACACCCACGGACGCGGACCCGAGATGTGGGCGAACCTGCGGTGCCCGAGCGAGATGAGGTGCTCGGCGACCACACGCGATCCGAGCGTGCTCAGGCTGGGCTTGACGCTCTCGTCCGCATCCGGCTCCGAGTCCACGTAGACGGGCACGCGGAAGCGCGTCGCGGCGACCGCTGCGCACACCGCGTCCGTCGGAGCGAACGCGAGCACTCCCGCGAGGTCCTGCTCGCGCACGCGCTCGAGCGCGACCCCGATCGCCCGGTCGTCGAACGGGTCGAGGCTCAGGATGTCGAGCAGGTACCCCGACTCCTGGGCGGCCTCGCTCGCGCCATGCAGGATCGAGTGCGGCGCGACCTGCAGCAACTCGTACGCGAGGGCGCCGATGCGGTGAGATCGGCTCGTCGCGAGCGACCGCGCCGTCATGTTGGGACGATAGTCGAGCTCCTTGAGGGCCCTCTCGACCCGATCGCGCGTCTCCGGACGGATCCCCGTGTGTCCCTTGACGAGCCGCGAGACGGTCTGATGCGACACACCCGCGGCCCGCGCGACGTCATAGAGCGTCGCGGGCTTCGGCCGGGGCGGCCGCTCCTGCGTCATCGGTCCTCCGCCTCCGCCGCCCCCGGCGAGAGAGCCGGATCGAGGAGGGAACACCATCGTATTCCCGCGCCCGCCGGCCCCGCGACGGCGATCCACTCGACGGACGCCGCGCCGCACGTCCCGCACTCCGGCTCCGACGGCCGCGCGCTCATGAGCAGCGCCACCGCCTTCGAGCGTCGCGGGTGCCGCCGCGGCGATCGCGTCGATCCGCGGACGGCGCTCGGGCGCTACGCGTCCGTCGGCTACTTCTTGTTGCGGCGCTGGTGACGCGTCTTGCGCAGGAGCTTGCGGTGCTTCTTCTTCGCCATCCGCTTGCGGCGCTTCTTGATCACGGAGCCCATGGGCTACCTCCCTGTC
>JAATFA010000046.1 GCA_015655445.1 Actinomycetales bacterium
CAGCGCCTCCGCCGCCTTCTTCGGGTTCGTGATGATGGGCGTGATGAGGTGCGGCACGCACTGGTACGCGGCGAGCTCGACGCGCTTGGGGTCCACGAGCACCATGCGCACCTCGGAGGGCTTGGCACGCATGAGCACGGACGTGATCATCGAGTTGATGAAGCTCGACTTTCCAGAGCCGGTCGAGCCGGCGACGAGCAGGTGGGGCATCTTCGCGAGGTTCGCGACGACGAATCCCCCCTCGACGTCCTTGCCGAGGCCGATCGTCATGGGGTGCGTGCTCTTCACGGCCGCGTTGGAGCGCAGCACGTCGCCGAGCGACACGATCTCGCGGTCCTTGTTGGGGATCTCGACGCCGATCGCGCTCTTGCCCGGGATGGGCGAGAGGATCTGCACCTCGTTGCTCGCGACGGCGTAGGAGAGGTTCTTCGCGAGCGCCGTGACGCGCTCGACCTTCACGCCGGGTCCGAGCTCGATCTCGTACCGCGTCACGCTCGGACCCCGGCTGAACCCCGTCACCCTCGCGTCGACCTGGAACTGGTCGAGCACGCTCGTGATCGCCGCGACGACCTCGTCGTTCACGGCGCTGCGGGTCTTCGGCGGGGTGCCCGAGCCGAGGATCATCGGCGACGGGAGCCGATACGGCGGACGCGCGGCCCCCCGCGGCCGGCCGTCGAACTCCCCCGCCGCGCCCTTCTCGCTCGCCCGCGTGGGGAACCCGGGCAGTGGCGTCGGCTCGGCGCGCTCATCCTCGCGGATGCCCGTGACTGCCCCGTCGAGCTGCTCGGTGAAGCTCTCGACGGCCTCCTCGGCGCGCACGAGATCCTCGAGCAGCTCGACGCCGAAGCGCTCCTCGCCCGGCGCCGGCTCGACGACCTCGGTCACCTGGTCACGCCCGACGACGGGCGTGTCGAACGCGGGCTCGTCGTCCCGCTTGGCCCGATTGCGGCGCCACCACGGCAGCGACGCGGGCTCTGCGTCCTCGTCCGCGAGGCCGAGCGCGTCGAGGCCGGTGAGCCCGGCCCGCTCCGCGGGCGCCTCGACGGTCGAGCGGTCCGCCCGCTCCGCGAGCTCGGCGCCGAACAGGTACGCGTAGAGCTCGCGCAGTCGGCGCCCGATGCGGTTCGGCGGCGTCTTGGTGATGATGAGGATGCTCAGGAGCAGCACGAGCGCGAGCACGGGGACCGCGAGCCATGCCGTGCCGACCGCCACGAGCGGCCCGCCGAGCACCCAGCCCACGACTCCCCCGGAGCGCGCGAGGAGGTCGACCCCGTCGGAGGGCGCGTGCCGGCCGCCGAGTACGAAGCACAGCCCGCTCACGCTCGCGAGCATGAGGCCGAGCCCGATGCCGATGCGGCCGTTGTCGTGCACGCTCGCCGGATGCCGGAAGAGCCACGCGGCGAACACGATCATGATGACGGGCAGGGCGTACGCGAGCCGTCCGAGCAGGCCTCCGAAGGTCCACGCGTCTAGCGCGACCGCGATCGGGTCGTGCGGCATGAACCACTCGACGACGGCGCCCGCGACCGCGAGCAGCACGAGCAGGAACGGCACGCCGTCGCGCCGCTCGTCCTTGGCGAGGGACTCCCGCCCGAAGACGCGGAACGCGCCGCCCACGACGTGCGCGAGCCCCACGTAGGCGCGTGCGAGCAGTCCAGGGCCCGGAGGCGGCGCCGCCGCAGTCGACGCCTGCCGGGCCGCCGAGGCGGGGAGCCGCTTCGTCGGCGCCGTGCGCGAGCGCGCGGAGGCGCCGCGGGCGCGCGTCGTCCTGCCGGTCGTGGCCATGCGATCCACGGTACCGGCGCCACGGGACGAGCCCCGGGCAGACACGCGCCGCGGCGTCAGTACCGGATGGCGTCGATGACCCTCACCCGCACGGCGACGAGGGCCGGCACGAGGCCGGCGAGCGCGCCCACCGCCGCCGAGGCGGCCAGTCCCGCGAGCGCCGCGTCGATCGGGAAGCCGAACACCGTGTTCTCCGGCAGATGCAGGAGTCCCGGCAGCCAGGGGTTGCGCAGCACGAGGACCGCCATCACGACGCCGACGGCGCCCGCCGCGACTGTCGCCACGACGCTCTCCATCATGACGCCGACGAACACGCGCCCCGCCGTCGCACCGAAGCTGCGTCGGATGCCGATCTCGCGGATGCGGTGCCGCACGGTGACGAGCGTGATGTTGAGCAGTCCGAGAGCGCCCAGCAGCAGGATGACGCCCGCGACGCCGAGCAGTCCGAGCCGGAGCGGGAGGAGCGGATCCTGACCGCTCGCGAGATAGTCGGTGCGGTACGCGCTCGTGCTCCACCCCTTGCCGAAGGCGGCGGAGACCTCGTTCTGCGCTCGGTCCATGAGCCCGCGGGCGAGCGAGGGCGGCACCCACAGCTCCCAGGTCGACGCCGTCGCCGCCCGCTGCCGGTCGGTCGCGACCGACTGCCATGCCGGCGGGAGCATGTACATCTGGAGCGGGCTCTGCGGGTCGGAGCTCGCCGCGGGGTAGACGCCCACGACGACCGCTGTCGCCGGCCGTTGCCCGGCGAGCGTGACGACGGGATGCGTCCGCGGATCGGGCGAGCCGAGCGTGCGCCAGAAGTTCGAGTCGATGACGAGCGCGGGCGCCATCCGCTGCGCGTCCCCGGCACGCAGCCAGCGCCCCCGCGACACGGTCAGCTCGTGGATGGTCGCGTAGTCGGGGTCGACGACGTGCGTGTCGACCTGGTGCGCGCCGTCGGCGAGCCGCACGGGCAGCTCCGCGTAGAGCGTGCGCGCGTGATAGCGCACCTCGTGCCGCGCGACGAACTGCTGCATCACGCGGTCGAAGAGGGCCGAGTCCCCGGACTCGCCCTTCGGCGAGGAGGGCGTGCTGATCGCGAAGGTCGCCGGACGACCCCCTCCTTGCACCTGCTGCTGCTCGGTGACCGACTGCACGGCGCCTCCCACGCCCATGGCGAGGGTGAGCGCGGCGACGGCGACGCCCACGCCCACGAGGCTCAGCAGCACGCGTCCGCGGTGCACGCGCAGCTCCGACCACGCCTCGAGCACCGAGGCGAGCAAGGCCGTGACCGGGTCCGGACCGACGCGACGCGGATGCGAGGAGCGTGACGAGGACTGGCTCATGCCAGGGCCTCGGCGCTCTCGTCGAGGGCGCGACCGACCTCGACGGGCGCCAGCGCACCCCGATCGAGGCGGTAGTGCCGGCGCGCGAGCGCCGCGACGTTCGGGTCGTGGGTGATGGTGATGAGCGCCGCCCCCGACCGCTCGGCGACCTCGTCGAGCAACGCCATGACGGCCGCGCCGGTCTCGACGTCGAGCGCCCCCGTCGGCTCGTCGGCGAGGATGAGGCGCGGCCCGCGGACGAGCGCTCGCGCGATCGCGACCCGCTGCTGCTCGCCGCCGGAGAGCCGTTCGGGCGTCGAGGCGAGCCGGTGCGCGAGCCCGACGCGCTCGAGCATCTCCGCGGCGAGCGCCCGACGGCGCCAGAACTGCCGGGCTCCCGCGTAGAGCAGCGGGGTCATGACGTTCTCGAGCGCTGTGCGGCGGGGCAGCAGGTTGAACTGCTGGAAGATGAAGCCGATGTCGCGGCCCCGGATGCCGTCGCGCCGCGGTCCGGACAGCTGCTCGAGCGGCACCCCGTCGACGAGGATGCGCCCGCTCGTGGGCGTGTCGATGAGACCGAGCAGGTTGAGCAGCGTCGACTTGCCCGAGCCGGACCGGCCGACGATGCTCACGTGGTCGCCCTCGTCGACCCGGAGGTCGATGCCGCGCAGGATCTCGAGCAGCTCACCGTCGGGCAGCACGACCGATCGCGTGACGTGCTCGAGCAGCAGGAGCGCCATCCTCAGCCCCCGCAGCTGAACGCGCCGGGGCCGACCGGGACGCAGCCGGGCGGCACGGCATCCCCCGCGTCGGCATCGCGATCGGGCACGAACTGCAGGATCAGCTCGCCCTCGTTCAGCCCCTGCGTGACCTCGACGCTCTTCCCGTCGGTGAGCCCGAGCGCGACCTGCCGCGCCTGCGGCTCGCCGCCCTTTCCCGGGAGGTAGACCGTGCCCGACTGCGCGCCGCCGTCCACCGCGGTCGTCGGCACGGTGAGAACGTTCTCGGCCTTGCCGCCGTCGATCGTCAGTGTCGCCGAGAGGCCGGGGAAGACGGTCACGTCGCCGGGGACGGCGCAGCTCACGGTCGTGGCGGCGTCCTGGCTCTCGCTCGCCGCGGAGGTGGAGATCGTGAGGCCCGTGCACGTGAACGGCGCAGGGCCGCCCGTGATCGTCACCTGCGCCTGCGTCGGCTGGTTCAGCAGGCGGTAGCGCTGCTCGGGGGGCAGCGACCCCGACACGGTGAAGGTCGGCGGGGCGATCTGGGCCACGGGATCGCCCACGCTCACGTCCTGCCCCTTGAGAACGGGCTCGCCCACGACGGTGCCCGAGATCGGCGCGGTGAGCTGCGTCGTGCGCACGACCGGCGGTCCCGCCGCCCCGTCCGGCCCGGGCTCGGCCGGAGTCTCGGACCGGACCGTCGCGATCGGCGCGCCCTGATCGACGTGCTGACCGGTCGTGACGGCGACCGCGCGCACCTCGCCCGCGAGCGTCGCCTTCACCGCCACGGCGGGGTCGGCGGTGACCGTCGCGTCCACCGTGACCTCGTTCGCGATGGTGCCGCGGGCGACCGCGATCTGCGGCTCCTGCATCGTCGCGGACGGCCGCTCGGGCCCCCCGGCGGCGGCCAAGCTCTGTCCGTCGGGGAAGAAGGCGATCTTCACGAGCGCTGCGGCGATCGCCGCGAACACCACCATCCAGACGATGGGGAACACCCACCTGCGCGCAATGGCCACGACACTCCCTGCTTCGAGGACGGATGGGCTGCCCTGGGGAGGCGAGAGGCCCTCACCCGACGCTATCGGCCGGAAGGGGCGCGGCGCATCCCCCCTCAGGGACGAATCCGGGGTGCCCTGAGCGGGCTCTCCTCCTCGAGGCGCCCCGCGCTCGGGATGCTCCGCGTCACGTCCCGGCGCCGCCCCACGGCCGCGTGCCACACCCGGCATGGGCCCCACGGGGGCGCGAGCGTCACGCCTCGATGACGACGGGCACGATCATCGGCCGGCGACGGTGCTGCGTGTTCACCCAGCGCCCCACCGTGCGGCGCACGACCTGGCTGTAGGCGTGCTGGTCCCGCGTGCCGTTCGTCGCCGCGTCGAGGAGCGCGCGCACGATCTGCGGCTTGACGTCGTCGAACACCGACTCGTCCTCGGCGAACCCGCGCGACTGGATCTCGGGGCCCACGATGACGCGCCCCGTCTGCGGGTCGAGCGCGACGAAGATCGAGATGAAGCCCTCCTCGGCGAGGATGCGGCGATCCTTGAGGTCGGCGTCGGTGATCTCCCCCACGCTCGACCCGTCGACGTAGACGTGGCCGATGTCGTACTGGCCCACGCGCTGCACCCGGCCGTCGCGCAGGTCGTACACGCTCCCGTTCTCGCCCACGAACGTGCGCTCGGGCGCGACGCCCGTGTCGACCGCGAGCGCCGCGTTCGCCGTGAGGTGGCGGTACTCGCCGTGCACGGGGACGACGTTGCGCGGCTGCAGGATGTTGTAGGTGTAGAGCAGCTCGCCCGCGGACGCGTGGCCCGAGACGTGCACCTTCGCGTTGCCCTTGTGGATGACGCGCGCCCCGAGCTTCGTGAGCCCGTTGATGACGCGGTAGACCGCGTTCTCGTTGCCCGGGATGAGGCTCGAGGCGAGGATGACGGTGTCGCCGCTGCCGATCTCGATCTGGTGGTCGAGGTTCGCCATGCGCGCGAGCACGGCCATGGGCTCGCCCTGCGACCCCGTGCTCATGTACACGATGCGGTCGTCGGGCAGGTCGAGGCTCTTCTTGTAGTCGATGAGCACGCCCGGGGGCACCTTGAGGTAGCCGAGCTCCGCCGCGATCGTCATCGTGCGCACCATCGAGCGTCCCATGAGCGCGACCTTGCGCCCGTTGGCGGCGGCGGCGTCCATGACCTGCTGCACGCGGTGCACATGGCTCGAGAAGCTCGCGACGATGACGCGACGCGGCGCCTTCGCCATGACGTTCTCGAGCACGGGGCCGATGTCGCGCTCGAGCGGTGTGAAGCCGGGGACGTCGGCGTTCGTGGAGTCCGGCAGGTAGAGGTCGACGCCCTCCTCGCCGAGCCGCGCGAACGCGCGCAGGTCCGTGATGCGCGCGTCGAGCGGGAGCTGGTCCATCTTGAAGTCGCCCGTGTGCAGCACGGTGCCGGCGGCCGTGCGGATCGCGACGGCGAGCGCATCCGGGATCGAGTGGTTGACGGCGATGAACTCGAGGTCGAACGGCCCGAGCCGCTCGCGCCCGCCCTCGCGCACGGAGAGCGTGTAGGGCGTGATGCGGTGCTCCTTGAGCTTCGCCTCGACGAGCGCGAGCGTGAGCGTCGAGCCGACGAGCGGGATGTCCCGCTTGAGCTTGAGCAGGTAGGGCACGGCGCCGATGTGGTCCTCGTGCCCGTGCGTGAGCACGACGGCCTCGATGTCATCGAGGCGATCGGCGATGGGGCCGAAGTCGGGAAGGATGAGGTCGACCCCGGGCTGGTCCTCCTCCGGGAACAGCACGCCGACGTCGACGACGAGCAGGCGTCCGTCGATCTCGTAGACGGTCATGTTGCGCCCGATCTCGCCGAGGCCGCCGATCGGGACGATGCGGAGGGTGCCCGGCTCGAGGGGGCGGGGTTCGAAGACTGGCGTGGCCATGGGTTCCTTCGTGCTGTGCGAGGGCCGAGATGCTGAGCGGGGCCGGGCGGAGGCGCGCGGGGCGTCAGCGCGTCGTGCCCGCGATCTTGGGGAGCGCTCCGCCTGCGGCCGCGTTGCGGTCGGGGCGGAAGTTGCGCAGGTCGACGCCTGGGACGTCCGTGACGAGCGCGAGCTCGTCCTCGATGAGGGCCGCCTCGTGCTCCTCGGGGCCCACGAGCGGCAGCCGCACGCGCGGCGACGGGATGCGGCCGAGTCCGTGCAGCACGTACTTGGTCGCGACCGTGCCCGGGATGTGCGTCATGACCGCGCGGACGAGGGGCTCGAGCCTCTTGTGGGCCGTCGTCGCCGTCGCGAGGTCGTTCTCGTTGACCGCGTCGACCATCTGTCGGTACGGCGCGGCGGCGATGTTCGCCGTGACGCCGATGAGACCCGTGCCGCCGATCGCGAGCGTCGGGAGCGCGTTCGCGTCGTCGCCCGCGAAGTACATGAGGTCGGTCTGGTTGAGCACGCGGCTCACCTCTGCGAGGTCGCCCTTGGCATCCTTGATCGCGAGGATGTTGGGGTGCTTCGCCGCGCGCAGGATCGTCTCGTAGCGGATGGGCACGCCCGTGCGGCCGGGGATGTCATAGAGGATGACCGGCAGGTCGGTCGCGTCGGCGATCATCCGGAAGTGGGTGAGGATGCCGGCTTGCGTCGGCTTGTTGTAGTACGGCGTGACGACCATGACGCCGTCCGCGCCCGCCGCCGCGCTCTTGCGGTAGAGCTCGATCGCGTGTGCGGTCTCGTTCGAGCCGCCGCCGGTGATGATCTTGGCCCGCCCCGACGCGACCTCCTTGCCGACCTCCACGAGCCGCACCTTCTCCGCATCTGTGAGCGTGCTCGTCTCCCCCGTCGTGCCCGTCACGACGATGCCGTCCGCTCCCGAGACGATGACATCGTCGATGTGCTTCTCGACCGCGGGCCAGTCCACTTCGCCGTCCGGGGTGAAGGGCGTGACCAGGGCGACGAGCACCTGGCCGAACGGATTGGCGGTCGAGTTCACGCCTCCAGGCTAGCGGGCCAGCCCCGTCGCGCACGAGCCGCACGGGTGCGCGAGCGGGCCGGCCCGCCTAGGCTGGAGTCGCGAGAGGAGGCCGACGATGGCTGTGACGAGCGAGGCGACGACCCTGTGGTTCGGTGACCTGAGGAGCGGCAGCGGGACGACGTCCCTGGACACCTCCGACGCCGCGGAGTTCCCGGTGTCGTGGGCCGCCCGCGCCGAGGGCGAGAGCGGCAAGACGAATCCCGAGGAGCTGCTGGGCGCGGCGCACTCGGCGTGCTACTCCATGGCGCTCTCCAACGCCCTCGCGAGCGCCGGCACGCCGCCGGAGAGCCTCCAGGTGACGGCCGCCGTGACGTTCGCGCCCGGCGAGGGGATCACCGGCAGCCACCTCCTCGTGAGCGCCAAGATCCCGGGGATCTCCGAGGAGGACTTCGAGCGGATCGCGGAGGACGCGAAGGCGAACTGCCCGGTGTCGAAGGCCCTCGCGGGCATCCCGATCACTCTCGAGGCGAGCCTCGCCTGAGCGGTCGGCATCCGGTCCGGCGGTCCCGCCGAGCGGGGCAGCCCCGACCGCTACCGCGAGCCGGGGTCGCGGCTGAGCCGGATGGCGCGCCTCGTCGCCCAGCGCGCGCGACGGCGGTCGCCGCTCGCGTCATACACGAGCGCGAGCCGGAACCACGCGCGCCAGTCCTGCGGCGCGGCCTCGACCTCGGCCTTGTAGCGCGGGAAGAGCGCGTCCGCCGCTGCGCGCTCCGGACGACCGCTCGCGGCGAGCGGGACCTCCTCGTCGGGCAGTCCGCCCTCCGCCTCGAGGCGTGCGGCGAGCCGCTCGGCGCGCACGCCGAAGACGAGCTCGGCGACGAGCGCCCAGAGGCCGATGAGCGGAAGCACGAGGAGCGCCGCGCCGATCGCCTTCGCGAGGGCATCGGGGTCCAGGAGCAGCCGGATCGCGTACTGGATGGCGAAGACGAGGTAGAGCGCGAGCAGCGCGGCCATGAGGAGCGCGCCGAGACGGCGCATCACGCCGCGGGCCCGCCGATGCCGAGGTCGAGAAGCGCGTCGAGGCCCACGGTGACGCCCGGGCGGTCCGGCGCCGCGCGGATGGCGAGCAGGATGCCGGGGGCGTAGGCCTCGGGAGAGAACACCTCGTGCGCGAGCGTGAGCCGCTCGCCGTCCGCCCCGAAGTGCACTTCCTGACGTGCGCTCACGCCGCGCATGCGAATGCTGTGCACGGGGATGCTCGCGACCTGCTGGCCGCGCGCCCGCTGGTCGACGCGGGGCGCGGCGACGGGACCGATCTCGGCGCGCGCCGCGCCCATGAGCTCGGCCGTGCGCACCGCCGTGCCGGACGGCGAGTCGAGCTTGTCCTCGTGGTGCGCCTCGACGATCTCGATCGAGTCGAAGTATCGGGCCGCGAGGGCCGCGAACGACGTCGCGAGCACGGATCCGAGCGAGAAGTTGGGGACGAAGAGCACCCCGAGGCCCGCGTCCTCCTCCACGCGGCGGCGCACCGACGCGATGCGCTCGCCCGACCATCCGCTCGTGCCGACGACCGCGCGGATGCGCCGGTCGAGGGCGAACGCGACGACGTCGGGCGAGACGTCCGGACGCGTCACGTCGACGAGCACGTCCGCGTCTGCCGCGCGCTCGAGCGGGTCCGCGGAGCCGATGCGCGCCGCGAGCTCGAGGTCGCCGGCGGACTCGACGAGCCGGCAGACGAGGCCGCCCATGCGTCCGGAGGCGCCGACGACGGCAACGCGAAGGGGCACCTCTGCAATCTACACGCGCCCTACGCTGGAGGCATGGCATCGTGGCGCGAGACCTCGCCCGACGATCCGGCGGCGCGCGAGCTGCTGCGGGAGTACTTCGCCTTCCGCGCCGCCGGGTTCCCGCGCGAGATGGGCGAGTACCGGGTCGCTCCCCCCGACCCCGCGCAGTTCGTGCCCCCGCGCGGCGTGTTCCTCATCGTGGAGGGGGAGGACGAGGCGGGCGAGCCGGCCGACGTGGGGTGCGGCGGCATCCGCCGCATCGAGGCCCCGGATCCCGGCGACGTGCGCTACGAGGTCAAGCACGTGTGGCTCGAGCCGCACGTGCGCGGACGCGGCCTCGGGCGCGCCCTGCTCGAGGAGCTCGAGCGGCGGGCGCGCGCGTTCGGGGCGACCGAGCTCGTGCTCGACACGAACGACAGCCTGCAGGCGGCGGCCAGGCTCTACCGTTCGAGCGGCTTCCGGACGATCCCGCCCTTCAACGACAACCCGAACGCGACGACCTGGTACGGCAAGCGACTGCGGGCGTAGAGCCGTCGTGACACGGCCCGGCGCGAGGGCGTGCTCAATACGGCTGGTTGACGGGCAGGCCCGTGCGCAGCTCGGTCGGCAGGTGGCCGAGGTCGTTGTGGGCGATGAGCACGGGCGGCTTCGCGGACCGCACGCGGATGATCGTGAGACCGCAGTTGGCCTGGTTCACGCCCATCCAGCGCCAGCTCGGAGCGCCGAAGGCCTCGCGCACGAACCACGCGATGACGAAGTTGTGCGTGATGAGCAGGTCGTGCCGCTCCTCGCGCGCGGGCGCGAACCACTCCGCGACCGCGTCCGCCATCTGCGCCTCGCCGGCCTCGATCTCCTCCGCCGTCACGGATCCGTAGAACGACTCGAACGCGTGCGGCATGTCCTCGGTGGGGCCGCACGGCACGCAGTCCATGAGCAGGGCCGAGGGCTCCGGGTCGAGGGCGGGCATGCGCTCGACCATGATCTGCGCGGTCTGCTGCGCGCGCTGCAGCGGGGAGGTCCACGCGCCCGCGAACGGGACCCCGCCGAGGCGCTCCGCGATGGCCTGCGCCTGACGCCGGCCGCGGGCGCTCAGCGGGCCGTCGGGCACGCCGTACTCGGCGTCCTGCTGCTCGCCGTGGCGCACGAGGTAGAGGTAGCGCGAGGCCATTCACACCTGCCCGGGACGAGAGGGGGCGGCCGCGTCGTTCGAGGATGCGCGCCTGCCGGTGCGCGGGGACGGTCGCGTCTGCTCGACGAGCCGCACTGCATCGTTCATCGCGATCGAGCCTACGTGATGGGGCCGAGTGCGAGCAGAGGACGCCCCGAACGCGCCGCTCGTGTCCCCACAGTCAGCGAGGGGACACGGAGGAGGACAAACAGACGAGTCTGTCTGTCCTCACATGCTATGCTGGGGCGTCCGTCCGGGATGACCACCCGAGCGGACCTCGCAATCGATCATCGCGCGCTCGGCCCGGAGTCCCGCCAGGCCGCGCGCCTCCCGGGCCTCTGCGCTCGGGAGGCCGGTCTCCCCGCCGGCTCGATGGCGCGAGAAGAGTGCCCTAAATGGTCCGAAGGAGGCGCGCTGTGTCGGTCGGTGAAGTCAGCGTTCCGGCACAGCGCGCCTCTGGGCCCGGCGCCAAGGCACGCATCCTCGAGACGGTGCTCGACCTCTTCTACGAGGAGGGCATCCGCACCGTCGGCGTGGACCGCATCATCGCGGAGGCGAGCGTCACGAAGGCGACCTTCTACAAGCACTACGGCTCGAAGGACAACCTCATCCTGCAGTACATCCGCGAGCGCCACGAGGCCGCGCGCGAGGGCTTCGAGACGTGCGTCGCCGCCGAGCCGGATCCGGCGAGCGCGATCCGCACGCTCGTGCGCGACACCGCGCGCGACGTCTCGCGGCCCGGGTTCCGCGGCGACGCCTTCCTCAACGCCGCCGCCGAGTTCTCCGACCCCCTGCATCCCGTGCGGCAGGTCATCACGGCGCACCGCGACTGGCTCACGGAGCGCCTCTCCGACCTCCTCTCCGAGATCGGCCACCCGATGCCCGGCGACGGCGCCGACGAGATCATCCTCGCGCGCGACGGCGCCCTGAGCGGAGGCTACGCGGGCGACCCGGTCGCCGCGAGCGCGGCCCTCGGGCGCATCGCCGAGCGAGTGCTGGACGCCGCCCGGCAGTAGCCGCCGCGGCGGCTAGCCTGGCGTCGGCCGCGAGCGCCGCGGCCGTGCCGACCGGAAGGGGCTCCGCATGTTCACCTTCACGTGGCTCGCCCTCATCGTCCTCGCCGCCGGCGTGGTCGCGCTCGTCGACGGGATCCTGCGACTGCGGGCGCGCTCCGCCCTGCTCGCCGCGCTCGAGATCATCGCCTCCGCCCTCCTGCTCGCGTCGATGTTCTTCCCCATCCCGATCGGGCAGGGCGTGCTCGCGGTGGTCCTCGTCGTCCTGCTGCTCATCGCGCTCGCGGTGCGCGGCGGCCGGCGCCCGAGCCCCGCGCTCGGGGTCATCGCGCTCATCCTCAACGCCGCCGTCGCGCTCTTCGCGTTCGGCTGGCTGCACGTCCCCGGCATCGCCTGAGCGGCTCGCGCGAGGCGCGTCGTGCGCACCCGCTCAGCGCGGCTCCGGCCGCCGACGCGGCGAGAACGGACCGCCGCTCGCCAGGTCGAGGAGCGCCAGGTGCTCCTCGTCGAGCCGCAGCGCGGGAGCGCTCATGAGCTCGGCGACCTGCTCGGGGTCCGTCGCCGAGGCGACGGGCGCGACGACGTGCGGCTGGGCGAGCAGCCATGCGATCGCGACGGCGGCAAGGCTGCTCCCGTGGTCGTGCGCGACGCGGTCGAGCGCGCGGACGACGCGCTGCGCGCGGTGCGAGAGCCCGCGGGCACGCTCGCGCACGTGCGCCTCGATGTCGGCGCGCGACCGGTACTTGCCCGTGAGGAGACCACCGGCGAGCGCGAAGCGCGGCAGCACGCCGAGCCCTTGCGCGGCCGCGGCGGGCGCGATCGCGCTCTCGTACTCGCCGCGGTGCAGCAGGTTGTAGCGGTTCTGCACGGCGACCATGGGGGCGACCCCCACCTGCGCGCTCGCGATGCGCGCCTCGAGCAGGCGCTCGGGAGCGTGCTGCGAGGCGCCGAACCAGGCGACCTTGCCGTGCGCGATGAGCTCGTCGACGGCCAGAAGCGTCTCCTCGAACGGCACGGCCGGATCGTCGACGTGGAGGAATAGCAGGTCGATGCGCTCGACGCCGAGCCGCCGCAGCGACTGCTCGACGGCCGCCCGGATCGCCCGGCCGGAGACGCCCGGCGCGTCCGGGCTCTTGCCGACCTTCGTCGCGATGCGCACGTCGTCGTACGCCCGCCGGTCACGCAGCCACGAGCCGATCATGATCTCGCTGCGGCCGCCCGCGTAGGAGTCCGCGGTGTCGACGAGCGTGCCGCCGCGCTCGACGAAGCGGTCGAGGATGCG
>JAATFA010000007.1 GCA_015655445.1 Actinomycetales bacterium
CAGCTGGTCTGCAAGATCCACGGCAGGCCGGTCGAGATCCTCAAGGAGAAGAACTACTTCTTCCGCATGAGCGACTTCCAGCAGAAGCTGCTCGACCTCTACGAGTCGCAGCCGGACTTCATCCAGCCGGAGAGCGTGCGGAACGAGATCATCCAGTTCGTGAAGCAGGGCCTGGACGACCTGTCGATCTCGCGCTCCAGCTTCGACTGGGGCATCCAGATCCCCTGGGATCACAGCCACGTGCTCTACGTCTGGTTCGACGCCCTGCTCAACTACATCACCGCGATCGGCTACGGCGTCGACGAGGCCAACTTCGAGCGCCGCTGGCCGGCCGTGCAGCTCGTCGGCAAGGACATCGCGCGCTTCCACGCCGTCATCTGGCCCGCGATGCTCATGGCCGCGGGGCTCCCCGTGCCGCGCGCCGTCTTCGGCCACGGCTGGCTGCTCGTCGGCGGCGAGAAGATGTCGAAGTCCAAGCTCACGGGCATCGCCCCGAGCCAGATCACCGACACGTTCGGCTCGGACGCCTTCCGCTACTACTTCCTGCGCTCGATCACCTTCGGCCAGGACGGCTCCTTCTCGTGGGAGGACCTCGCGGCGCGCTACCAGGCGGAGCTCGCCAACGGCTTCGGCAACCTCGCCTCGCGCGTCATCGCGATGGTCGGGCGCTATCGCGACGGACGCGTGCCCGAGGCTACGGAGGCGACGGAGGCCGAGGTGCGCATCCGCGACCTCGAGCGCACGGCCACGGATGCCGCGGGCGCCGCGATCGAGCGGTTCGCGATCCACGAGGCCATCGCGGCCGTGTGGGAGCTCGTCGACGAGCTCAACGGCTACCTCACCGAGCAGGAGCCGTGGGCGCTCGCGAAGGACGAGGCGGCCTCCGCGCGCCTCGACACGGTCCTTGCGACGGCCGTGCACGGGCTCGGGACCCTCGCGGTGCTCCTCTCGCCCGTCATGCCGCGCGCGACCGCGCGGCTCTGGCGCGCGATCGGCGGGGAGGGGGAGCTCACGGCGGTCCGCATCGACCGCGCGTGGGAGTGGCCCGCGAGCGGACGCGTGACCGCGCTCGAGTCGAGCCTCTTCCCGCGCATCGAGAGCGAGGCGGCGGGGTCGGCCGCGTGAGCGCGGACCAGAACGACCTCTCGCCCTACGTGCGCGTGCGCCCGGCGACGACCGAGCAGGGCCAGTCGCGCAACCTCGAGTACCCGCCGCTGCCGGAGGCGCTCGTCGTGCCGGTCTACGACAACCATTGCCACCTCGAGATCGCCGACGGCGCGGCGCCGGACGCCGCGGAGGGCAGCGCCGACGCGGGGGACGCCGGCACGGGCCCGCTCGACTACCGCGAGCACCTCGACCGCGCCTCCGCCGTCGGCATCCGCGGGGCCGTGCAGGTCGGCACGGACGTCGAGACGTCGCGGTGGACGGCGGAGGTCGTCGCGCGCGAGCCGCGCCTGCTCGGGGCGGTCGCGATCCACCCGAACGAGGCGGCCGAGCTCGACGCCGAGGGGGCGCTCGAGGACGCGCTCGCCGTGATCGCGGAGCTCGCCGCACGTCCGCGCGTGCGCGCGATCGGCGAGACCGGTCTCGACTACTTCCGCACGGGGGAGGAGGGCCGGCCCGCGCAGCGGCGCTCGTTCGAGGCGCACATCGCGATCGCGAAGGAGCACGACCTCGCGCTGCAGATCCACGATCGAGACGCGCACCGCGACGTCGTCGAGACGCTCCTGCGCGTAGGCGCGCCCGAGCGGACGGTGTTCCACTGCTTCTCCGGCGACACGGAGCTCGCCCAGCTGTGCGCGGACCACGGCTGGTACATGTCCTTCGCCGGCATGGTGACCTTCACGAACGCGCGCCGCCTGCGCGAGGCGCTCGAGGTCGTGCCGCGCAGTCTCCTGCTCGTCGAGACCGACTCGCCCTTCCTCACACCCTCGCCGTTCCGCGGGCGGCCCAACTCGCCCTACCTCGTGCCGCTCACGCTGCGCGCGATGGCCGACCACCTCGGCACGGACGTCTCCATGCTCGCGGCGCAGATCTCCTCCAACACCGAGCTCGTGTACGGGAGCTGGACCGCCGAGCCCGTCGTGCTGCCGGACTGAGCCGTGGAGCACCGACCCGCGGAGCACGAGCCCGCGGAGCACGAGGGCGCGAGCCGGTCCGGCCTGCTCGGGCCCGCGGAGGTGCGCGACCTCGCCGAGTCGCTCGGCCTGCGGCCGACGAAGCGGCTCGGGCAGAACTTCGTCGTCGACGCGAACACCGTGCGCCGCATCGTGCGGACGGCGGGCGTGCGCGAGGGGGACGACGTGCTCGAGGTCGGTCCGGGCCTCGGCTCGCTCACCCTCGGACTGCTCGAGGCGGGGGCGCGCGTGACCGCCGTCGAGATCGACGCGCGCCTCGCGGAGCGGCTGCCCGTGACCGTCGGGCTCGTGCGGCCGGGGGCGCCGCTCACCGTCGTCGCGGAGGACGCGCTGCGCCTCGACGCGCTGCCCGCGTCTCCCGGCGCGCTCGTCGCGAACCTGCCGTACAACGTCTCGGTGCCCGTGCTCCTGCACGTGCTGCGCGTCTTCCCCTCGATCGCGCGCGGCCTCGTCATGGTGCAGGCGGAGGTCGGGGAGCGCATCGCCGCCCCACCCGGGTCGCGCGTCTACGGAGCCCCGAGCGCGAAGGCGGCGTGGTACGGCTCCTGGCGCGTCGCGGGCACCGTGAGCCGCCATGTGTTCTGGCCCGTGCCGCGTGTCGACTCGGTGCTCGTCGGGTTCGAGCGCAGACCGGCCCCCGGCGACGACGACGAGCGCGCCGCGACGTTCGCGCTCGTCGACGCCGCGTTCCGCCAGCGTCGCAAGATGCTGCGCCAGGCCCTCGCGGGCGAGCTCGGCGACGCGGCCGCCGCGTCCGCGGTGCTCGAGCGGGCGGGCGTCGCGCCGACCGCGCGCGGCGAGCAGCTCGCGATCGAGGACTTCCTCGCGATCGCGCGCGTGCGCGCCGCCGGCTGAGCCGGCGCGTCCGCGTCAGCGCGCGACGACGCCGCCCTGCGCGGGCAGGCGTCCGACCGTGCGCAAGTGGTAGGTGAGCAGCGGGAGCGCGCGGCGCGTCGAGAGCGCGATGCGCTCCTCGAGCTCGATCGAGCTCACCCGGTAGTCCGTGAAGTCGCCCTCGTTCGCGAAGATCCCGAGCGGCATCGTGAGCGACTGGAAGAAGCCGAACAGCGGACGCATCTGGTGCTCGACGAGCAGCGCGTGCCGGTCGCTGCCGCCCGTCGCCGTGAGCACGACGGGCTTGTCGACGAGCGCGTACTGGCCGACGTGGTCGAAGAAGTGCTTGAAGAGTCCCGTGTACGACGCGCGGTAGGCGGGGGATCCGACGACGACGACGTCCGCCTCCTCGACGGTCGCGAGGGCGCGCTGCGCCTCCACGCCGAGCTCGTGCCGGCGGATGCCCGTCGAGAGCGGGGCGAGCAGTCCGGCGAGCTCGATGACGTCGGCCTCGACGGGGGCCTCGGCCGAGATCTCCTGCTCGAGCGCCGACACGACGGCGCGCACGAGCGCGGTCGTGCGCGACGGGTCACTCAGGCTGCCGCTCACTCCGACGATCCGGATCGGGTCGCTCACTCGGTCTCCCTCCGCGTGGTCCGTACGGGAGTCCATCGTCGTCCGCGTCGGGACTGCTCGCCATCTGTGTGTCGTCCCGTTACGGTCGCGCCGACGGTCCCGACAGGAGCTGCGCGCGCTCACGCCCGCAGCCGTCGCGACGGGGTCGGCTAGGTTGGAACCATGAGCACCGGGGGGACGGGAACCGTGGTGCACGCGAGGGCGCCGGGCAAGATCAACGTGTTCCTCAAGGTGGGATCGCTGCTCGAGGACGGCTACCACGACGTCGCGATCGCGTACCAGGCGGTGAGCCTCTTCGAGAGCGTCTACGCGAGTCCCGCGGACGACTTCTCGGTCGCCGTCGGCGGCTCGGTCGACGTCACGCATGTGCCGCGTGACGAGACCAACCTCGCCCTGCGCGCCGCACGGCTGCTCGCCGAGCGCACGGGCCACACGGGCGGGGTGCACATGCGCATCGAGAAGAACGTGCCCGTCGCGGGCGGCATGGGCGGCGGGTCCGCCGACGCGGCCGCGGCGCTCGTCGCGTGCGACGCGCTGTGGGGCACCGAGCAGTCGCGCGACGAGCTCCTCGCGCTCGCGCGGGAGCTCGGCGCCGACGTGCCCTTCGCGCTCACCGGCGGCACGGCGATCGGCACCGGGCGCGGCGACGAGCTCAGTCCCGCGCTCGCGAAGGGACAGTTCTCGTGGGTGCTCGTGCTCGCCGACGACGGGCTCTCGACGCCCGCGGTCTACCGGGAGCTTGACCGGCACCGGGAGCGGCATCCCGACCTGCTCTCCGCGGACCCCGTGCCGACGGTCGACGCGAACGTCCTGCAGGCGCTGCGCGCGGGCGATCCGCACATGCTCGCCGAGTGCCTCTACAACGAGCTGCAGGCGCCCGCGCTGCACCTCGAGCCCGCCCTCGCGGACATCCTCGAGCTCGGCGAGGCGAACGGCGCGCTCGCGGGCATCGTCTCGGGCTCCGGGCCGACGATCGCCTTCCTCGCCGCGGACGTCGACGGCGCGCTCGACCTGCAGATCGCGCTCTCCGCGGCGCAGCTCCGGGTCGTGCGGGCGACGGGCCCCGTCCACGGCGCGCGCGTCGTGAACGACTAGCCGCGCTCTGCCGCGGCTCCGCTCCGCCGCCGCCGCGGCTCGGCTCCGCCGCCTCCTCCCCGACGGCGCCCCGAAAATGAAGGAGGACACGCCGCTGGACGGCGGTGAAACCCCGTTCGGCGGCATCCTGCGCTGGATCTCCTTCATTTTGGGGGACGCCGCCGGCCGAGGCTTCGCTGCGGTCCTGTCCCATGCCTCCGCGAGCTCCCGAGAACGAAGGAGAACGCCCCGTTGGATGGCGGTGAATCGCCGTTCAACGCGATCCTGCTCGCGATCTCCTTCGTTTTCGGGCCCCGTCCCCGCCCCACCCCGTCCCCGTCCCCGTCCCCGTCCCGCCCCGTCCCGTCCCCGCTCGGCCGCCGCCACACTTCGCAACATCGGCGCGCGGCGCGCCCCAACGGGTGGAGGATCTGAGCGCGAGCGGAATGGAGCGCGGATGACGAAGCGGATCGGTTTCAACCTCTTCGAGATGAACACGGTGGGACACATCTCGCACGGGCTCTGGGTGCATCCCGACAACAACCGGCATCGGTTCAACGACCTCGACTTCTGGGTCGAGGAGGCGAAGCTGCTCGAGGAGGGCCTCTTCGACGCGGTCTTCCTCGCCGACGTCATCGGCACCTACGACGGATACCGCGGAGGACCGGAGACCGCGATCCGCGAGGCCGTGCAGATTCCGTCGAACGACCCGCTGCTCGTGATCCCCGCGATGGCGGCGGTGACGAAGCACCTCGCGTTCGCGGCGACCTTCTCGACGACGTACGAGCCGCCGTTCGCGTTTGCGCGCCGTGCGTCGACGCTCGACCACCTCACGAAGGGCCGCTTCGGCTGGAACGTCGTGACCTCCTACCTGCCCAACGCTGCCCGCAACTTCGGGCTCGACGACGAGGTCGCGCACGACGACCGCTACGACATCGCCGACGAGTACCTCGACGTGCTCTACAAGCTGTGGGAGGGGTCGTGGGACGACGACGCCGTCGTGCAGGACCGGGAGAACCGCGTCTACACGGACCCGTCGAAGGTGCGCTACATCAACCACGTCGGTGAGCACTTCCGGGTCGCCGGCCCGCACCTCGCACAGCCCTCCATCCAGCGCACCCCCGTCATCTTCCAGGCGGGCAGCTCGGATCGGGGCCGCGAGTTCGCGGGCAAGCACGCCGAGGGCGTGTTCGTGGGCGGCCGTGACCTGCAGGTGTATCGCGAGAACGTCGCCGACATCCGCCGCCGCGCGGAGGCGTGGGGCCGCGACCCGCGCGACATCAAGACGTTCGCGAGCGCCGTGCTCATCCTCGGCCGCACGACCGAGGAGGCCGAGCGCAAGGCGGAGGAGTTCCGGAGGCTCTCGAGCCCCGAGGGCTACCTCGCGCACGCGGGCGGCGGCGGCATCGACCTCGCGGCGTACCCGAAGGACGCCCTCATCTCCGACATCCTCGCGGCCGAGAACCGCGCCGGACGCGACAACAAGCAGTCCGGCCGGCGCCGCTACGCACCGGGCACGACAGTCGGGGAGGCGCTCGAGGAGGTCACGCGCTTCGACCGCAACCCGTTCTTCGCCGTCGGCACGGGGGAGCAGGTCGCGGAGAGGATCGAGGAGTGGGTGCGCGAGACGGACCTCGACGGCTTCAACCTGCGCCAGTTCCTCACCCCGGGCACGGCGGAGGACTTCATCGAGTACCTGCTGCCGGAGCTGCAGAAGCGCGGCCTCTACCGCGAGCGCTACGAGGAGTCGACGTTCCGCGAGCGCATCTACGGACCCGGGCGGACGCGCCTGCCCGACGAGCACCCCGGCGCGCGATTCCGCGGCGGTCGCAACCTGGAGCCGAGCGCCGCCATCGCGGGCGCGGCGCGCGCCTGACCCGGGAGGGAGCGGGCCGCCCGGGCGCACCCGTCCCCACCGCCGCGCGGCGGCTCTCGTCACGCGAGCGCGTCTCCCGGCGCCGCAGCGCGCGAGCGGCCGCCGGGCATGCAGCGCCGGCCGGAGCGTCGCACGCGTCTGCACCCGCGCTGCACCGCACCGTGCCCGCGCTGCACCGCACCGTGCCCGCGCTGCACCGCACCGTGCCCGCGCTGCACCGCACCGCACTGCGCTCGTGCCCGCACACGCTGCGCCCGCACACGCTGCGCCCGCACACGCTGCGCCCGCACATGCTGCGCCCGCACACGCTGCGCCCGCGGAGGCTCGCCCTGGCCTAGCCTTGAACGCGACATGGCGCATCTTCTCGGGGCGGAGGCCCTGCATCTGGAGTACCCGACGAAGGTCGTCTTCGACTCGGTGACGCTCGGCGTGAGCGAGGGCGACCGGATCGGCATCGTCGGTCGCAACGGGGACGGCAAGTCGAGCCTGCTGGCGATGCTCGCGCGGCGCCTCGAGCCGCGGTCGGGGCGGGTGACGGTGCGTGGCGGCGTCACGATGGGGGTGCTCGACCAGGGCGACACGCTCGAGGACTCGCTCACGATCCGGGCGACCGTCGTCGGGGACATGCCGGAGCACGAGTGGGCGGGCGACGCCCGTGTGCGCGACGTGCTCGCGGGCCTGCTCGCCGACCTGGACTGGGATGCTCCGGTCGCGCTGCTGTCGGGCGGGCAGCGTCGCCGCGTCGCGCTCGCGCGGCTGCTCGCGGGCGACTGGGACGTGCTCGCCCTCGACGAGCCGACCAACCACCTCGACGTGGAGGCGATCGCGTGGCTCGCCGAGCACCTGAAGCGGCGCTGGCCCGCCCATGCGGGGGCGCTGCTCGTCGTGACGCACGACCGATGGTTCCTCGACGAGGTGTGCACGGTGACGTGGGAGGTGCACGACCGGGTCGTCGAGCCGTTCGAGGGCGGGTACGCCGCGTACATCCTGCAGCGTGTCGAGCGTGACCGGCAGGCGGCGGCGACGGAGGCGCGCCGGCAGAACCTCGCGCGCAAGGAGCTCGCCTGGCTGCGTCGCGGCGCCCCCGCGCGCACGAGCAAGCCGAGGTTCCGCATCGAGGCGGCGAACGCGCTCATCGCCGACGTGCCCGAGATCCGGGACCCGGTGCAGTTGCGGTCGCTCGCCGTCTCCCGTCTCGGCAAGGACGTCGTGGACCTGCTCGGCGTCTCCGTCGCCTATGACGAGCGGGAGGTGCTGCACGACGTCGAGTGGCGGATCGCGCCGGGCGAGCGCACGGGCGTCCTCGGGGTCAACGGAGCCGGCAAGTCGACGCTCCTCGGTCTCGTCGCCGGCACGGTGCAGCCGACGGAGGGGCGCGTCAAGCGCGGCAAGACGGTCAAGGTCGCGACCCTCACCCAGCGCCTCGACGAGCTCGAGGAGCACCTGGACGAGCCCGTGCGCACCGTCATCGGGCGCTTGCGCACGAGCTACACGATCGGCGCGGGGTCGAGGGCCCAGGAGCTCACCCCGGGCCAGCTGCTCGAGCGGCTCGGATTCTCCTCCGCGCAGCTCTCCACGCCCGTGCGCGACCTGTCCGGCGGCCAGAAGCGTCGCCTGCAGCTGCTGCTCATCCTGCTCGACCAGCCCAACGTCCTCATCCTCGATGAGCCGACCAACGACCTCGACACCGACATGCTCGCGGCGATGGAGGACCTGCTCGACTCCTGGCCCGGGACCCTGCTCGTCGTCTCGCACGATCGGTACTTCCTGGAGCGAGTGACGGACCAGCAGTACGCAATTCTGGGTGGGCACCTGCGCCACCTGCCTGGCGGAGTCGACGAATACCTGCGGCTGCGCGCTTTGCAGGAAAAGGCTGGTGCCGCGGAATCGGCGGCGAGCAAAACCCCAGATCAGAAGCCGCAGACCACACTCTCTGGTGCGGAGTTGCGCGCCGCAGAGAAGGAGCTGGCATCTCTGTAACGTCGCATCGAGCGTCTCCAGCGGCAGGCCACTGACAGCCGCGCGAAGCTCGCTGATTTCGACCAGTCCGACCACCAGCTCCTCGCCGCCGAGATGGTGAAAATCACAGCCTTGGACGACGAGGCATCCGCCCTCGAAGAGCGCTGGCTGGAGCTGTCTGCTCTATTGGAATAGCTGGTTCAGGCGTTGCTGAAGCACGTAATGACCCGTGCGGCGCTACCAGCCACGCTCCTCTTCCTCCTGAAGGACGTTCTGACGGCGAGCCTCAAGATTCGCAATAAGCTTGCGGCCCCACGACCTCACTGCAGCTGATTGCCCGGCTTCAGCGATCCAAGTTTCGACTTCTACGATGTGAGACTTGATGCGGTCCGACTCCTTACCGGTCCATGATCCGCTGATGAACTGGCCAACAAGATGGGATAGCACCTGATTGTCTGCGCCAAAGTCGTCGATCAAATAGCGGGCAATTGGAGAAAGGGGAGTCCCCTCTGGCGTTGTTACATTTGCAAGCACTCGCGCTCGTTCGACGTCGCCGTCAACCCAGCGGCTCGCGATGTCAACCATGGTCGCATTGCCCAGCCACTCTCGAGCCGAGAAAGACAGCCGCCACTCACCGCGTTCGAGCCTATTCATGAGTTCGATCCATGCAACCTCGCCGCCAAGGCGCACAGCATCTTGAAGGAGAACGGCCTCCTGGGAATGTGAGAACGCGCTGAGAGCGTCGACCTCAACAAGGTCGGCAATCAGCTTGACCACGGCGACTGGGTCCGTCTCGATCTGTCGACGCGCGAGAACCGCCCAGTCCCATCCTTCCTGCCCGACCTTCGGATACTCGCGTCAGCGGCGGACGAGATCAGCAATCGCGGGGTCGAGGTCGGCGAGCGGCTCGGCTTTTCGGAAAACCTGCATGGCAGCGAAGTCAATCGCTGCGTTGTAATCAGCTTGCGTTTCGATACGCGATTCCCACTGGCGCAGATATCGCGCAGAGTCAGCCTGATCAGCGTCGTGCATCCAGGTGAACAGGACACGCGCCGATTCCGTTACCGTCACTCTCGGCAGCAGACGATCTACTCGTGCCGCTGCAGCAGGGGACCGAGCGCCTCGGACCGAGTATTGCAGCGTGACAAGCGCCGGCAGGTTGGCTCCGTCTAGGTAACGATCGAAGGCGTCAACGTCGCCCTCGTTCATGAGCGTGCGGAGGAAGCCAATCAGCGCCTCGCCATTCGCGGTGCCAGCGAGCGAAGAAAGTCTCGTGATGCCGTCGTTGTAGCCAAGACCGAGAAGTCGAATGGCTTGACCAATTGCGTAGGCAGCAGGGAGCTCTGAGATGGATACGAGCAGTTGAAGAAGCACCCCTATTGGATCGTCTATATCGGCTAGTCTGGCATTTTCGACCAGTTCATCAGTGAGACTGTCGGTCTTTCGATCCCAAGTGCGCGCGTTCACTAGGACAGTCAGACGGTCCATAGGCTTTTCCGCAGGGAGCAACGCTTCAAGCTCCGCAAGGGCCGCGGGACGCCCGTCTTGCGTATCTGCCCAGTCAAAGAGCGACCGGAGCCCCTCGATCTGAATCCGCGCCCTTGCGATCACCTCTGGCGAGAGCCGCGCGATCGTCCGGCCGAGATGATCTCGGTTCACCGGGGTTTCGAAAGGCCCATGTACCGAGTCGATGAGGTGCTTGCTTGCCTCCTCAACGACGTTTTCATCCGCATCGGTGGTGAGCGTTGCCAGCACGTCGATCGCGGAATTCCGGCAGATCCAGGCATCGACAAGTGTGGCCGGCGTGCCACTTGTCTCAACGACAACACCGCCCTGCACTTCTCCCGAGACCATGATCGTCTCGTGTGGGTCGAGCGCTCTATTGGCGCCTCGCGCGGCCATTAGCCGCACACGCGGATCATGCGACATGGCCGTTCCCTGCAGGTAAGTCATTCGCAAGTCCGGCATGGCTGCTGTGCCCGGCAGCATCGTGGCGAAGAACTCGATCCAGGTGCCGGAGGCGTTGTTGCTATAGGACTCGTTCTCCGCGATCGAAAGCCGGAGAAGGGCATCCGCAGCAGCGACGAAAGTCTTTGAGTGCCATGCGAGTTTTTCCAAGGCCCAGACCAGATCTCGCCGTATCCCACGGGCATGCATGAGATCGTCCTCAGAAGCAGCTGCAATCAGTTCAGCAAGACGATCGGTCATGGTGGCTGGCGCGAGCACCGCGAAGTGCACGAGCAGATCGGAATTCTTTCCCTCCGCGATCGAATCCAGAGACGCGAGTGGACCATCGCTGGCTCGGACAGCCAATATCGCAGAACGTCCTGAGTCGAGCTCACCGACATCGGCTGCCCGCCTGAACAGCCGCTCAGTCAGATCGGGGTCGAGCACGGGCAACAAGTCCACGACAATCTTCTGGCCGAACTCCGTCCAGCCTCTGGCGGCTAGGTATACAGCAACCGGATGCGGTCCCACGCTCCGGTATCGCCCCTGTTTTGAGAGCATGCGGCGTAACTGGAGCTCAGTTGCAGCGTTGCGTAGATTTTCCGCAGATATTCCGAGTCCGGCACAGATAACGTCAATTTCCTGAGCTGGTTCGCCATCCAGCCCGAATCTGCTGAATAGCGCCAGCGCGCAACCAGCCAAAAAAAGTTGGCCGTCTGGCAACTGGTCCGTAAAGAAAGCCCTTATGTCACCTTCCGTGACGAGCCTCCCAGCGACTCCGGGGCCGGCATCGAGTGTCGTCTGCGCGAGCTTGAGCGCGTAGTCGATGTTGCCTGCGGCGATCTGCACTACAACGCGCTTAGCTTCCGCTGACAGATTTGAACGATTCGCACGAAGCAGTTCGTGCATGCCTTCATCGCCGAACCCCGAGAGGTTCAGAATCGGAGAACGCGTTGATCCATTGCCAGGTTCACCGATTGTGACTATCCGAATTGATGAGTCCACCGCGAGTGTTGAGGCGAAGATCTCGTGTTCCTTGCGATCGCATTCGTCGATCACGACTACACCGACTCGGTCCTGAGAGCGCATCTGGATCAGCAGATCAATCGGGAACTGATCGGCCGCCGGCGCGTAGATCACGAGCGACTCAAAGTCTTGGCCACGCACCGCCTCAAGAGTGAGCCGACTCTTCCCGAGGCCGCTGACTCCCTCGATCCTGGATGCGATTGGAGTTCCGGACGCTATCGAACTGCGGAGCGCCTCAATTTCGGAGTCGCGTTGTCTGGACCCTGTCCAGAGCGTTTCGTGAGGATGAGAGTCGCTCCATTCCTTGAAAGTCAACACGCGTCGACCGATTCCGCCGAGTAGAGGACTCACGGCGAGGGCCGGGTACGTCTCGATCCAACGTGCGAGGCCGTCGGCGGCGATGACGTCAATCCTGGAACTGGCAGCTGCGATGCCTAAGCTGGTTGCAGCTTCGATGAGCTTGTTCCGTCGAGCGGCGATCTTCGCCGAGGTCAGTGAAGCACCGAGCACGAGCCGGTAGGTTCCTCCAGCTCGCAGAATCTCGATGGCTTTCGTTGCACCTTCAAATTCGGCCTTGCATTTGGCGGGTGTCAAACCGCCAGCTTTGAACTGCCACGCACTGTCACCGGAGGGTGGCCACGAAGTGCCAGTGGCGTCGCGCAACCCCGCGTCGACACCTCCATCCCCGATGTTCTCAAGGTAGGTGGTCTCGAGGGTAGTTCCCGCCATGCCGTGCGCGACCGCTTCCGTCGCAAGTAGGCGGCCGATGAACTGACCGAAGTTGGCGCCGCCCAGCGCTGTTACTCGAGCTGGATTGACAGAGAATGGACCGAAGTCGGGCATGATTAGTCCCTCGCTCCCACTGCGACGATCCGGTTGGGAACCGGTACGAGCTCAATGAGGGCGTCAAGGCGTCGGTGGGTTGGCATCGCGCGACCCTCCTCGGCCCTTCGAGATCAATGTCACCTACAGCATGGCCTGATGCAGGTGTTCCGAGGCCACGGGTCTGCCCCGAGTTCGGTTGACGGTCGGGGTTTGCAGTAGTCAGGCCGCGTTTGCGGCCGTGTAGATTATTTCAAACTCGACGGGCGTGAGCCTCCCGAGGCGTCGTTGTCGGCGTCTTCGGTTGTACTTCGTCTCGATCCAGACGACGATCGCGAGGCGGAGGTCTTCGCGCGTGGCCTAGCGCCTCGTGTTCAGCACGTTCTTCTGCAGAAGCGCGAAGAAGCTCTCCATGCTGGCGTTATCGCCGGCGCCGTAGGCTCGGCCCATCGAGCCGGTGAGACCGTTGTTCTTCAGCAGCCGCAGCACCTTCTTGGCGCGGAACCGGCCGCCTCTGTCGGAGTGACAGATCGTCCCGACGGGTGCTCGCAACGCGATCGCGTTGCGCATGGCGGCCATCGCGAGGCTTGACTTCATGCGCGCATCGATCGAGTAGCCGACGATCTTGCCCGAGTACACGTCCTTGATCGCGCAGATGTAGAGCTTGCCCTCTCTCGTGGGATGCTCGGAGATGTCCCACAGCCACAGCTGGTTCGGGCACGTCGCAGTGAACTCATGCCGGACCACGCCGTGCGCGTCTTCGACCGCCAGCAGGTCGTCGTGCGGGGCCGGGCCGGCCCTTCCGTCTTGCCCTTCTTCTTGTGGTGGCGGGCGGTGATCCCGGCGATCCGGCACAGCCGGTGCACGCGGTTCTCTCCGACGGTGATGCCGTGCTCATCGGCCAGCTCGTCTGCCAGGAACCGGTAGCCCAGCGTGGCGTCGTCCTCATGCAGCTCGTAGAGGACGTCGATGAGGTGCGCATCGTCCCAGTCACGCGTGGAGATCGGCTCCCTGAGCCACTTGTAATACCCCTGGGGCGACAGTCCCAGGACCCTGCACGCCACCGCGACCGGCACCCTGATGCGGGCACCGGTCGCGGCCATCTCGCGGACGAGCGGGAAGACTATTTTCCCGGCAGGTTCGCCTGGGAGAGGTAAGCGGCAGCCCGGCGTAGGACCTCGTTCTCCTGCTCCAGCAGGCGAATGCGCTTCTTCGCCTCGCGCAGCTCGGTGCGATCGGCGTCGGTCAGGCCGGGACGGTGACCGTCCTGGATATCGGCCCTTCTCATCCAGTTCGTCAGAGAGCCTTCGGAGATGCCGAAGTCCTTCGCGATCTGAGACAGCGGTGCCTGGCCCTTGCGGGCCACGGCCACGACGTCGTCGCGGAACTCCTTGGGGTACGGCTTTGCCACGGAGACATCCTTCCAGCGAGGGCGAATCCTCACACATCAGACGTCAACCAAGCCCGGGGCAGACCCCCGCAAGCGGGGGTGTCAAGGGCGCGAAGCGTCGCGCAGCGATGCCCGACGGGCACCCTTGACACCCCCTCAGAGGGGCCACAATCGGCCCGATATCGGGCGGGGAGAAGACAACCGCTAGCCGTCCTCGCACTGGCGGCTTCCTCGGCATGCCCCGGAATTCGCTCTTGACATCGCCGCAGACCGGCGTTGAGTGAAGACACCGCGCATTGGGGCGCGGCAAAGGTGACGTCCCCTGAGGTGGTGGACTTTCCGGCGGTGTCCGTGCCGTTGTCGACGTGAGTGAGCCATCGTGCGAGGGTCAGTGAAGACCGCCAAGTCATTCACGAAAGGACGCCTCACACGATGGCTCTTGACCAGTCTGC
>JAATFA010000120.1 GCA_015655445.1 Actinomycetales bacterium
CCTCGACGAGCGGGCCCGGCACGAAGTTGTCGGCGCTGTAGTCCTCCCGCAGCACCCGCGCGGGGTTGTGGTGCCCCACGAGGCGCGCGGGCGTGAGGTCGGCGTTGCCCTCGACGAAGACGAGCGGGATCCCCCACTCGGCCGTGATCGCCTTGAGCATGGTCGTCTTGCTCGTGCCGGGCGGACCCTCGAGCACGAGGTCGCGGCCGGCGGCGACGGCCGCGAGCGCGAGCTCGAGCTCCCGCTCGCGGCCGACGAGTCGGGAGGCGATCCGTCTCCGCGTGTCAGCGAGGCTCGCGCGCTCGGCCGCCGTGGAGTCCGCATCCCTCCTGCGCGTCACTTGGTCGTCGCCCCCGCGTCGACGGGCAGCTGGATGCCCGTGATGTACCGCGCCTCGTCGGAGGCGAGGAACACGACGGCGTTCGAGATGTCGACCGGCTCGACCCACGGGATCGGCAGGATGTTCATGCCCTGGAAGCGCGGGGCGAGCGCGTCCTTCGTGCGCTCCTCCTTCGGCAGGTCCGGCGCAAACAGCCCATACGTCATGTCGTTCTGGATCATGTCCGTGTTGACGCTCGTCGGGTGCACGGTGTTCACGCGGATGAACTCCGGCCCGAGCTCGAGCGCGAGCGTGCGCATGAGCCCGACGACGCCGTGCTTGGCGGCGACGTAGTGCGCGAAGTTCTCGAACCCCATGAGGCCCGCGGTCGAGCTCGTGAGAATGATCGAGCCTCCGCGACCGCCCGCGCGGATGTGCGGGATCGCGGCCTTCACGGTGTGCCAGACGCCCGTGAGGTTGACGTCGATCATGTCCTGCCACGTCTGCTCGGGCAGCTCGTCGGCACGTCCCTCCGTGAAGATGCCCGCGTTCGCGCTCACGATGTCGAGCCGTCCGAGCTCCGCGACGCCCGCGTCGACCGCCTGCTTGACGGCGTCGAAGTCGCGCACGTCCGCCTGCTGCGCGACGATGCGGCGGTCGAGCGCTTCGATCTGGCGCACGGTCTCCTGCATGTCGTCGGGCCTCGACATCGCGTAGGGCACCGAGTCGATCTGCCCCTCGATGTCGATCGCGATGATGTCGGCGCCCTCCTGCGCCATGCGCAGCGCGTGGCTGCGGCCCTGGCCGCGCGCCGCCCCCGTGACGAAGGCGACCTTGCCCTCGAGTCGTCCCATGATGGTGCTCCTTCCTTCGAGCGATGTCACTTGATCGTGTAGCCCGCGTCGACCTTGAGCTCGAGCCCCGTCACGTACCTCGACTCGTCGGAGGCGAGGAAGAGCACGGCGTTCGAGATGTCGATCGGCTCGACCCACGGGATGGGCAGCGCGTTCGTCGTCGCGAAGACCTCGGCCGCCTCCTCCTGCGTCGGGTGCTCCCGGTCGGGCATGAAGAGACGGAACGTCGCCTCGTTGAGGATCATGTCCGTCGCGACCCCGGTGGGGTGCACCGAGTTGACCCGGATCGAGTACGGCGCGAGCTCGAGCGCGAGCGTGCGCATGATCCCGACGACAGCATGCTTGCTCGCGGTGTACGCGGCGACGTTGGGCGTGCCCTTGAGCCCCGCCGTCGAGCTCGTGAGGATGATCGATCCTCCCGTGCCCTGCTCGATGAGGTGCGGGATCGCGGCCTTCGCCGTGTGCCACACGCCCTTCGAGTTGATGTCGTTCACGAGGTCCCACTCCTCGTCGCTCACGTCCTGCGTCTTGTCGCCGAACGCGAACACGCCCGCGTTCGCGCTCACGATGTCGACGTGCCCGAGCTGGGCGACGCCCTCGTCGAGCGCGGCCTTGAGCTCGTCGAAGTCGCGCACGTCCGCCTTCGACGCGACGATCCGCCGATCGAGGGCCTCCACCTGCCGCACGGTCTCGGCGAGGTCCTCCTCGGTCGCGCCGTGGTAGTAGCGGTCCATCCCCGGCAGCGACTCGGCGATGTCGACGGCGATGATGTCCGCCCCCTCCTGCGCGAGCCGTACCGCGTGGCTGCGCCCTTGGCCGCGAGCCGCCCCCGTGATGAAGGCGACCTTGCCCTCGACGCGTCCTGCCATGCTGCTTCCTCCTCTCGTGTGCCCTGTTCTCCCGGCGTCGCCTCCCGGCCCCGGGACCGCTCCGCCGCGCCGGTCAGCGCTTGTTGACGAACCCGGCGTCGACGGGCAGCGTCACGCCCGTGACATAGCGACCCGCGTCCGAGACGAGGAAGAGGATCGCGTTGGAGATGTCGACGGGCTCCACGAGCGGCACCGGGAGGGCGTTCGCCATCGCCTGCCCCATCGCCGGGTCCGCCTGGATGAACTCCTGCATCGCGTCGTTGACGACCATGGGCGTGTTGACGCCCGTCGGGTGCACGGTGTTGACACGGATGCTGTACTGCGCGAGGTAGTTCGCATAGGAGCGCATGAGGCCGACGACGCCGTGCTTGGCGGCCGTGTAGCCGAGTCCGCCCGGGGTGTTCCCGCCGATGCCGGTGAGGCCCGCGGTCGAGCTCGTGAGCACGATCGCGCCGCCCTGGCCGCGGTCGATCATGGACTGCTTGGCGACCTCGACCGTGTTGTAGACGCCCGTGAGGTTGACGTCGATGACGTCCTGCCACTCTCGCGGGTCCGGGTGCATCGACATGGGCGCGATGCCCGCGTTCGCGAGCACGATGTCGACCGGTCCGATCTCGGCGACGCCCGCGTCGAACGCCGCCTGCAGGGCGTCGCGATCGCGCACGTCCGCCTGCCGCGTGAAGATGCGGCGGTCGAGGGCCTCCACCTGCCGCGCCGTCTCGGCGAGGTCCTCCGGCGTCGACATCGGATACGGCACCGTGTCGATCTGCGCCGCGATGTCGACCGCGATGATGTCCGCGCCCTCCTGCGCGAGCCGTATGGCGTGGCTGCGGCCCTGGCCGCGTGCCGCTCCCGTGACGAAGGCGACCTTGCCTTCGAGTGCTCCGGGCATGTGCTTCCTTCTTTCTCTTTTTCCTTCGATCAGAACTGGGTGTTTCCGGCGTCGACCGTGAGCTCGGTCGAGGTGATGTACCGCGCCTCGTCGGAGGCGAGGAAGAGCACGGCGTTCGACTGGTCGATCGGCTGGGTGATCTCGATCGGCAGCATGTTCTGCAGCATCGCGCCGAGCTTGGGGTGCGCCTCGAGGAGGGGCGGGTAGGAGCTCGCCATGCCGCCCATGGGCGTGTCGACGCCCGTCGGGTGGATCGTGTTGACGCGGATGTTGTACTCGGCGAGCTCCGTCGCGAACGCGCGCATGAGGCCCACGACGCCGTGCTTCGACGCGACGTAGGGCACGAGGAACGGCAGCCCCTTGATGCCCGCCGCGGAGCTCGTGAGCACGATCGATCCGCCTCCCGCCTCGATGAGGTGGCGCGCCGAGAGCTGCACGGTGTTGAACACGCCGTAGAGGTTCGTGCTGATCGTGAGGTCCCAGATCTCGGGCGTGACGTGCTCCCAGTCCTGGATGGTGCAGACGCCGGCGTTGCCGACGACGATGTCGAGGTGGCCGAACTCGGCGACGCCCTCGTCGATGACCGCTGCGAGCGCCTCCCGGTCGCGCACGTCCGCCTTGCGGGCGAGGATGCGACGGTCGAGCGCCTCGACCTGCCGCACGGTCTCGTCGAGGTCCTCCTGCGTCGGGGAGGGGTACTCCACGAGCGGAATGTGGTCGGCGATGTCCACGGCGATGATGTCCGCGCCCTCCTGCGCGAGCCGTATGGCGTGGCTGCGGCCCTGCCCGCGCGCCGCCCCCGTGACCAGAGCGACCTTGCCCTCTACTCGGCCCATCGGATGTCCTTTCTCCTGATCCCCCGGGCCGTCGGGTGGCGGCCCGACGCTGTCTGCTCGCGCCGGCCGGCACCGGTCATTCCGGCCGGAAGCCCGCGAGCGGGTCCTCCTCGCATGCGTTCACGGGCGGCCGCACGATGTCCTCCCGACGGGAGAGCGTGAGGCGTACCGGGCCGGGCCCGGAGCGCGGGGCGCGCGTCGTGCGGTGCGAGTGGTCGACGGCGGCGCGCGGCACGGCGACGTCCCGCGCGCGCCGCTCCTCGAGCGCGGCCTCGCCCAGGCCGCGCACGCACTCCGGGTCCGGTCCCTCGAGCGGGAGGCCGGTGAAGAACTTGGCGGCCATGCAGCCGCCCTTGCAGCTGTCGAAGAAGCCGCACGACGCGCACGCGCCGCCCGACTGGGGCCGGCGCAGCCGCTGGAAGAGCTCCGACTCGCGCCACACGCTTGAGAAGCCGCCCGGCATGCGGACGTTGCCGGCGAGGAACTCCTCGTGGATGGCGAACGGGCACGCGTAGACGTCGCCGACGGGGTCGATGAGGCACACGACACGGCCCGCGCCGCACAGGTTGAGGCCCGCGAGCTGCTGCCCGTAGGCGGAGAGGTGGAAGAACGAGTCGCCCGTGAGCACCTCGCCGTCGTGCGCGACGAGCCAGTCGAACAGCTCGCGCTGCTGCTCGGGGAGCGGATGCAGGTCGTCCCAGCTGTCGGCGCCGCGACCGGAGGGCCGCAGACGCGTGAGCCGCAGCTGCGCGCCGTACCGGTCGGCGAGGGACTTGAACTCGTCGAGCTGCGGGATGTTGTAGCGCGTGCACACGACCGAGAGCTTGAAGTTCTTCATGCCCGCGTCGCGCAGGTTCTGCATCGCGCGGATGGCCGTGTCGTACGAGCCGGGCCCGCGCACGTGGTCGTTGACCTCGGCCGTCGCGCCGTCGAGCGAGATCTGGATGTCGAGGTAGTCGTTCCGGGCGAGCTCGCGAGCGCGCTCGGGCGTGATCTTGACCCCGTTCGTCGAGAACTTGACGCCGACGTGATGACTCGTCGCGTAGTCGACGATCTCCCAGAAGTCGCTGCGCACCGTCGGCTCGCCGCCGCCGATGTTGACGTAGAAGACCTGCATGCGCTCGAGCTCGTCGACGACGGCCTTCGCCTCCTCCGTCGTGAGCTCGCGCGGATCGCGACGGCCCGAGCTCGACAGGCAGTGCACGCACGAGAGGTTGCACGCGTACGTGAGCTCCCACGTGAGGCAGATAGGCGCGTCGAGACCGTACTCGAACAGGTCCACGAGGCGGCCGGTCGCAGGGCGCGCAGGCGCCTCGGGCGCGGGCGGGGCGGCAGGCTGGGCGACAAGGGTCATGAGCGCTCCACGAGCATCGACGAGCGGGCGAGGGTGGCGAGCGCCTGCGCATAGCGCGGCAGCTCGGGCTCGGTCACGCCGGCCGCCGCGCACGCGGCGCGCGCGGACGGATGGTCGGCGAGCGAGTCGACGACGGCGAGCAGCGTGCGGTCCTTGAGGAAGGAGAGCGTGCGCGTGCCGAAGTGGTAGACGAGTGCTCCGAAAGGCTCGGGGCGCACCGAGACCTGCGGGTGCAGCTTCCAGGCCCGGTCGAGATCGATGGCGGGCACGGGAGGGCGAGCGCTCAGTAGACGCCGCACATCCCGTCGATGGACACCTCTTCGACGAGCGAGTCGCTCTCGATCACGGTGTCCAGCTGGGCATCCTCCTGCGGGGTGGTAGGTTCCATCAGGCGTCCTCTCGGTAGAGGGTTCCGGCTGTCATAGGCGAGTCGTCCTTGACGAGAGCGATACTAATGGCACTCGGTGCCGATGGGAAGGGGGTGGATGGATGCCGCTCACGCTCGACCGCCGATCCGCGCCCGGAGCGCGCACCGGGCGCCTGCCCGCGACCTCCCGCGCCGAGCTCAGCCATATCGCCCTGCAGCTCTTCGTCGAGCACGGGTTCGACGAGACGACCGTGGACGACATCGCCGCCGCCGCCGGCATCGGGCGCCGCACCTTCTTCCGCTACTTCGCCTCGAAGAACGACCTGCCGTGGGGCGACTTCGACGACATGATCGAGGGGATGCGCGCCCATCTCCAGGCGACGCCCGAGGACGTGCCGCTCATGGCGGCGCTGCGCGCGGCCGTCCTCGAGTTCAACCGATTCCCGGCCGCCGAGATCCCCTACCACCGCCGGCGCATGGAGCTCCTGCTCAACGTGCCGACGCTCGTGGCCCACTCGACCTTGCGCTACGCCGCGTGGCGGGGCGCGGTCGCCGAGTTCGCCGCGCGCCGGCTCGGCATGGCCGAGGGCGAGCTCGAGCCGCAGGCGATCGGCTGGGCGCTCCTCGCGGCGTCGATGTCGGCCTACGAGCAGTGGCTGCGACGCGACGACGCCGACCTGCTCGCGCTGCTCGACTCCTCCTTCGAGGTGCTCGAGAGGGCGTTCGCGTCGCCGTGACCTCGGCCGACGTCGTCGTCGTCGGCGGCGGGGGAGCGGGCGCTCCGCTCGCCGCGCGCCTGAGCGAGGACGAGGCGCGCACGGTCCTGCTCGTCGAGGCCGGGACCGTGCCGCGCACGCGCGCCGGGTTCCCGCGCGCGCTGCTCGACTCCGGCACCGTGCGCGGCGCCGACCCCACCCAACCGGAGCACTGGGCATACCCCTCGACCCTCACGGCCGGCCGTCCCTACACCGTGCTGCGCGGGCGCATCCTCGGCGGGTCGACGACCGTCAACGGCGCGTACTTCATCCGCGCGAGACGTGCCGACTTCGACCGTTGGGCCGGGGCCTGCGGGGCCATGTGGGCGTACGACCGCGCGCTGCCGCTCCTGCGGCGCCTCGAGCGCGACCTCGACTACGGCGAGACCGAGGTGCACGGCGGATCGGGACCCGTGCCCGTCGCGCGTGCCCGTGTCGCGCATCCCGCGGCCGCCGCCTTCCGCGCCGCCGCGCTCGAGCTCGGATACCCCGTCGAGGACGACAAGAACGCGCAGGGGCCGCCCGGCGTCGGCCCCGTGCCCGCCAACGCCGTCGACGGAGTGCGGTGGAACACGGGGCTCGCCTACGTGCTGCCCGCGCTCGCGCGGCCCAATCTGCGCGTGCGCGGGCGCACGACCGCCGTGCGCGTCGTCGTCGAGCACGGCCGTGCGGTCGGCGTCGAGCTCGAGCGCGACGGCGTGCGCGAGATCGTGCACGCGGACGAGGTCGTGCTCGCGGCAGGGGCCATCGAGTCCGCGCACCTGCTGCTGCTCTCCGGTATCGGGCCGCGGGGGGACCTCGAGCGCGCGGGCGTCCACGTCGTGCGCGACGCGCCCGTTGGGCGCGGCTTCTCCGACCATCCGCAGGTCGTCGTCGAGTGGATCCCGCGCGAGCCCGCCGCCGCGCCCGCGGGCACGTGGCTCGCGCAGGCGCTGCACGTCGCCTCCGCCGGCGGGAGTCCCGAGGGCGACCTCGAGTTGCTCCAGTCCGCGCGCCCCATGGCCGCGCTCGTCACGGGCCGGCGGGCCGCCCCCGGCGATCCGCTGCCGATGCTCGTGTCGGTGCACGCGACGCGGCCGAGCGGGTCGGTGCGGCTCGCCTCCGCCGACCCACGCGTGCCGCCCTCGATCGACTACGGCTACCTTGGCACGGCGGACGACCGCCGGCGGATGCGCGAGGCCGTCCGCGTGACGAGCGCGCTGCTCGCCACGCGCGCCTTCGCGCGGGCGAGCGTCGCGAGCACGGCGCCGGACTCCGCGACCCTCCGCGACGACCGTGCCCTCGACGCGTGGGTGCGCGATCGTCTCGGGACCTCCCTGCACACGTGCGGGACGGCGCCGTTCGGCGGCGAGGACGATCCGGCGAGCGTCGTCGACGGCGAGGGGCGCGTGCGAGGGATCGCGGGCCTGCGCGTCGCCGACACGTCCATCCTGCCGTCCGCGCCGACACGCGGTCCGGCGGCGACCGCCGTGCTCATCGGTGAGGTCATCGCACAGGCCATGCGCGCGGACTCGTCGTGACCGCGCGCCGCGCGTCAGCGTGAGCGCGTGACCGGGCGTCGGTGCGTCAGGATCCCGAGATGTTCACGAGCCAGCTCACGCCGAACCGGTCCGTGCACATGCCGAAGCTGTCGCCCCACGGCGCCTTCTCGAGCGGAACCGTGACGGTGCCGCCCTCGACGAGCCCGTCCCAATAGCCGCGCAGCTCCGCCTCGTCGTCGCCCGAGAGCGAGACCGAGTAGTTGGTGCCCGGGCGGTACTCCATCGACGCGGGCGTGTCGGCCGCCATGAGCACGAGGCCACCGGGCGTCACGAGCACCGAGTGCATGAGCTTGTCGGCCTCCGCGGGGTCCTCGCTCGCGGAGAACTCGGCGAAGGTGCTCACGCTGAGATCGCCGCCGAAGACCGACCGGTAGAACTCCATGGCCTCGCGAGCGTTGTCGCGAAAGCCGAGATAGGGATTGAGTCGCGTGGGCATGCTGCCTCCTCGTCGACGGCGCTCGTCTGCAGCCAGACTGCCACCATATGTGGACACCGTCAACGGAGAGTCGAGCGGCGTGCATGCTTCGGATGGAATACTGGCTCTCGTGCCGCTCTATCTCGAAGACCTCTCGGCCGGCCAGACCTTCGTCTCCCCCGGGCGCACCATCACGGAAGCCGACGTCGTGTCGTTCGCGGCGTGGACGGGCGACAACAACCAGGTGCACACCGACGTCGAGTTCGCCAAGCGCACCCGGTACGGCCAGCGCATCGTGCACGGCATGCTCGGCGCCTCGCTGTGCCTCGGGCTCATCGCGCGCACGGGCGTCTTCGAGGGGAGCGCGGTCGCCCTGCTCTGGATCGACGGCTGGCGCTTCACGCAGCCCGTCTTCATCGGCGACACCCTCACGTGCACGGTCGAGATCCTCTCCACGCGGCAGACGAGCAGCGGACGCACGGGCGTCGTCGAGCGACTCGTGACCCTCGCCAACCAGCGCGGCGAGATCGTGCAGCAGGGCCGCATGGACATCCTCGTGCTCACGCGCGCCGCCGCGATCGCCTGAGCGCCCCCCTCCCGCGCCCCGGGGTGTCTCGCGCGATCCCGCGCGCCGGACCCCCGGCGCGCCCGACCGGAGCGGCGCGCCGTGCCGCGGCGCGCCGCGGCGCGCGAAGTGTGAGTTTGTGCGGGTTCGGGGGCGCCCGAACCCGCACAAACTCACACTTCGGCTGCCCGGGAGGGGGAGGGGGCGCGGGCGAGGCGCAGGGAGAGGAGCGCGAGGCCGGCGCACGCGACCGCGGAGACGGCCGCGGGGATGAGAAACACGTGCGGGAGCCCGAGCGGCGCCCCGAGGGCGCCGACGAGGCCGCCGAGGGTCGACGCGAAGACGGTCGTGCTGAGGAAGGTCGACGTCGCAAGCCCGACACCCTGCGGATGAAGGCGCTGGGCGATCGTCACCCCGAGCCCCGCGATGCACGCCCACAGGAGCGACATGAGCACCTGGCCCGCGAAGAGCCCCGCGACGCTTGTGCTGAGCGCGTAGCAGAGGTGCGCGCCCACTCCGAACGCGCTCCCCACGACGAGCACGCGCATCGCGCCGAAGCGCGCGGCGCACACGCTCGCGACCGGGATGAGCATGAGCTCGAACACCGGTTGCGTCGCGATGACCGCGCCGCGCAGCACGGCCGACACGTGCAGCTGCTCGTCCATATAGACGGGAAGGAACGCGAACTTGAGCGTGTCGCCGCTGAGCGCGAGCATGCACAACACCGAGAACAGCACGAGCGACGCACGACCGCGGGGACGGGGGATCGCGCGCCCCTCGCCCGGTGCCGCGACGGGCGCCGCCGCACGCGACCGCTCACGCCGCACCGACACTCCGACGAGCGGCGCCGCCTGCGCGAGCGTGAGGCCCGCGACGACGACGAACAGGAGGCGGATGCCGAGCACGTGCGCGACCGCGCTGCCGACGACCGGGCCGACCACCCATCCCGCCGTGAAGGCCATGCGGATGGTCGAGAGCACGCCCGTGTCGGCCGCGCCAGGCTCGCGGGAGAGCTCGTCCCGCACGGCCGCGTAGACCTGGCCGCTGCACGCGCTCGCGACGCTCAGCGCGAGGACGCTCACGACGAAGGGCGTCCACACGCCCGGCGAGAGCGCCATCGCGAGCCAGCCCGCCGCCCCCACGACGGCGCCGAGACGATAGATGCGCAAGCGGTCGGGCACCCGATCCGAGTACCTGCCGACGAGGAATCCCGCGACGGGCGCGGCCACGTTCGTGAGGTAGTAGACGCCCGCGACCGCGAGGGAGGAATGGAGGTCCTGCACGAAGAAGAGTGCGATCTGCGGACTCGACGACGACACCGCGATGCCGGAGATGACGAGCGCGAGCATGCACGACCGATAGAAGCGCGAGCGCCAGACGACGCGCAGCGCGCGCTCGCGCATCACCGTGCTCGTGCCATTGCCGCGGACGCGGACGCGATCGCCTCCCGAAGACCCCGGGCGAGGAGCGCCTTACGCGCGAGGACCGCGTGCGCGGCCCCGTCGGGCGCGCGCTGCGCACGTGCACGTGCGGGCGCCTCGGCGTGCGCGAGCGGGCGGCCGAGCGCCGTCCACGCGAGCGTCGCGGCCCCGGCCGCCGTGGCCGCGTCCGGATCCGGGACGGTCGTCGCGACGCCGAGAGCGTCGGTCGCAAGCTGTGTCCACGCGGGATCGCGCAGGAAGCCGCCCGTGAGACGCACCTCCTCGGCGGGGCCGACGACCTCCGTGACGGCCTCCGCGAGCTCGAGCGCCGCGCACGCGACGCCGTCGAGCCCCGCGCGCACGAGGTCGAGCGCTCCGTGGTGCGCGCCGAGCCCGACGACGGCCCCGCGGAGGTCGTCCCGCCACAGCGGCGCCCTCTCCCCGTGGAAGTAGGGGAGGAAGACGAGAGCCTCGTCCGACGGGAGCGCGAGAGCCGGCGCGACGAGGTCGCCGACCTCCATGCCGAGCACCTCCGCGAGCCACGTGAGCACGTTGCCCCCGTTGCTGCCGGCGCCGCCGACGACCCAGAAGCAAGGCTCGACGGGATAGCACCACACGCGTGCGGACGGATCCACGACGCGAGAGGGCGTTCCCGCGCGATAGGCGATGCTCGTGCCGACCGTGCACGTGTGCGCCCCCAGCCGGCGTCCGGCCGCGCCGAGCTGCGCGAGGGGACCGTCCATGCCGCCGAGCACGACGGGCGTGCCCGCCGCCAGGCCGAGCCGGCGCGCGAGCGCGGGCAGCAGGGGAGCCGCGTCCGTCGCCGCGCGCACCTCCGGCAGCCGGTCGCGCCGGATCGACGCGCGGTCGAGGGACTCGTCGTCCCATCGCCACGCGGCGCTGTCGAACACGCCCGTCGCGGCCGCCGTCATCGGGTCCACCCACAGCCGTCCGGTGAGCGTCTCGAAGACGAGGTCCTTCGCGCCCGCGAACCGCACCCCCGCCGCGAGCCCGCGCTCCTGGAGCCAGCGCAGCTTGGCGGGCCAATAGCTCGTGTGCGGAGGGCACAGGGTGTGCGGGAAGCGCGCTGCCGCCGTCGCGCGGACGCCGGCGTCGGCGAACGCGGCGGCGCGCGTGTCCGACCAGAGCACGACCTCGCCGACCTCGACCTCGCCGTGCGCGCCCGGCCGCGAGAGCGCGAGGCTGCTCGCCGTGCCGGAGAGCACGACCGCCTCGATGGACCGCGCGCGTCCGGCCACGACCTCCGCGACGACGGAGAGAACCGCCGAGATCACCTCCTCCCACGCCTGCGCGGATCTGCCGCTCGCGTCCACGCTCGTCGAGACGGCGCGCGCAGCCTGCGCGAGGACGCGGTAGCGCTCGTCGAACGCGAGCGCGCGCACTCCGCTCGACGCGATGTCCACCGCGACGACGGCGGGCGCGCCCTCGGCCGTCTCGCTCATGCGGGCCCTTCCACGTGCCGACCCCTCACGCGAAGAGGAGGCACACGGGCGTGGGGACTCCCACCGTCGACACGGGGGTGAGGGAGGCCGCCGCCTCGTCCCAGCGGAACGTGACGACCGTGCCGCTGTCCTGATCCGCGACGAGGAGGTGCTCGCCGTCCGGCGCGAGGACGAAGTCGCGCGGCTCTCTGCCGAGCGCGGGCTCGACCCGCACGAGGCGCGCCGAGCTCGCCGCGGCGTCGAAGGCGAGCACGGCGATGCTGTCGTGGCCGCGGTTCGACGTGAAGACGTACCGCCCGGACGGCGACACACGGATCGCGCTCGCCTGGCTGTGCCCCGTGTGTCCCTCCGGAAGGGTCGAGCACGAGCTCGCGCGCACGAAGCGGTCGCCCTCGCGCCGCAGGACGACGAGCGTGTTGTCGAGCTCGTTGAGGAGCAGGAGGTGCTCGCCGCCGTCGGCGAACGCGAGGTGGCGGGGGCCGGCTCCCGGCTCGCCCACGATGCGCGCGTCCCGCCGCTCGCGCAGCCGCCCGCCGTCGAAGTCGTAGACGAGCACGGCGTCGAGCCCGAGGTCGGGCACGAGCACGCGACCGGTCACCGGGTCGACGACGATCTGGTGCGCGTGCGGGCCCGTCTGCCGCACGGGATGCACGCTCGACCCCTCGTGCTGCACGTGCTCGACCATGGCGCCGAGGCCCCCGTCGGAACGGCGCTCGAAGACGGACACGGAGCCCGTGCGGTAGTTGGCGACGAGCACGAACGCGCCGTCGGGGTGCACCGCGACGTGCGCGGGCTCGACTCCGCCGGACGGCACGGCGTTGATGGGCGTGAGCGCGCCCGTGGCCTGGTCGCGCGCAAAGGCGGCGACGCCGCCGCCGGGACTGCCCTCGAACTCCACCGTCTCGACGACCGCGTAGAGGCAGAGCCCGTCCGGCGACAGGGCGATCCACGAGGGGTTGCGGACGGGCGCGAGCACGGAGGGCGGCTCGACCGCGCCCGCCGCGTAGGCGGAGCCGAGGATCCCGGCCGCCTTCCCGTCGACGTGCGCGAGGCTCTCGGTGTAGGTGCCGATGATGAGGGGGACAGTGGGCTGGGTCATGCGGGGTCCTTACTTCCGTGGCGCTTCTTGCGCGGCCGACGGGCGGCGGCCCCGGAGGATGACCTCCCGGCCCGCGCGCGTCCGCCGTGACGGTCTACTCGAGCGGGAGGCCGACGGCGTCGGCGAGCTCGGTGAGGTAGGCGAGGCCGAGCCGGTACTCCTGCTCGAACTCGTCGGTGGCCTCGGCGTGGCCGTGATACACGCCGGGCACGTCGCGGACGCCGCGCGAGACGCCGGGCACGTCCTCGAACTCGAGGGAGACGACGCCGTCGAAGCCCGTGTCCCGAAGCGCGACGAGCACTTTCTGCCAGTCGATCTTGCCCTTGCCGGGCCGCCAGTGGACGTTCGTCTCGCCGTCGTTGTCGGAGAAGTGGCAGTGCACGATCCGCCCCTCGAGCCGGTGCACCGCGACGTGCGGGATGTCGCCCGAGGGGAAGAGATGGCTCGGGTCGAAGTTGACCCCGAGCGCCTCGGATCCGACGGCGTCGAGGATGCGCAGCAGTCCCTCGACGCTCGATCCGTAGCGGAACGGGTGAGGCTCGATGCTGTACGTCACGCCGGCCCGCTCGGCGTACTCGGCGCACTCGCGGAGCCCCGCGACGTAGTCCTCCCAGTTGCTGCGCCAGTCGAGGCCCGATGGCACGTCCACGGTGAAGACCTGCACGTGGGGGCGGTCCGTGATGCGCGGCATCTCGAGCCCGAACGGGTAGTGGACGACCGTGTTCACGACGGGCGCTCCGAGCTCGACCCCCTTGTCGACGCCCCGCCGGAACATGTCGACCGCGCGAGCGCGCTCGCCCGCGTCGATGCTGCTCAGGCCGGGGGTCTTGACGACGAACTGCGAGAGCTCCATGCCCTTGTCGTCGAGGATGGACCGCAGCTCCCGCACGGTGGCCTCGGTGTAGTAGTCGAGCAGCGACGCGTCGTCCCACGCGATGAGCTCGGTCGCGCGGAAGCCCGCGTCCCCGATTCGCGCGATCGCGCGGTCGTACGGGCCGTCCCACTTCCACGGCCACACGGATGCTCCGAAACGCATGATGATCCTCTCAAAAGTCATCGAATGAATACATTTCACGGGACACGCGAGTCCCCGCCCCGGGCCGTCGTGCGGATCCCCGGGTCAGCCCGCCGCGGTCGCCTCGGGCTCGAACTCGTCCCACCTGGTCGGCACGCCCGTCCACTTGCTGATGATGTCGCCGAGGCAGCGCTTGAACGTGCCCTCGAGGTCCATCGTCGGGTCGAGGAGCCACTGCAGCTGGATGCCGTCCATGAGCGAGTAGACGCCCCGCACCTCCATGAGGATCTCCTCGTCGCTCATCCAGCGCACCTCGCCCGCGTCCCGGGCTCGCGTGAGCTCGACGACGGCGTGCCGGACGACCCGCTCATAGCGGCGCTGGATGAAGGTGTGCAGCGGGTGATGCGGATTGGAGGCCTCGGCCGCGATGGTCAGGAACATCTCGATGAGGCCACGGTCCTGCATGTGCGAGCGGATGCTGCGGATCATGTTCTTGAACCGGTCCAGGCCGTGCAGCGACGGTGGCGAGAACTTGTCGTTCTCCTCGTCCCAGTGCTCGAGCACGGCGATGAGGAGGCCCTCCTTGCTCTCGAAGTGGCGCGCGAGCGCAGCGGGCGTGACGCCCACGTCCTGCGCGATCTGCCGCAGCGATCCGCCCGCGTAGCCGTACTGCCCGAACACCTTGGCGGCGGCCTCGATGATCTCCCGGCGCCGGCGGATGCCGTTGCGATAGGGGCCACGGGCCCTCGCGGCAGGCGAAGTCGTCATGACCGGCTCCTTTCCGATCCGCTCGCACCAGCCTAGGGAGTGCGAGCGCGAAAAGTTACGCATGTACGACATTTCTCCTCCGGGGCGCGGGCCGTCACTCGACCGTGAATCCCACCTCCTTCGCGATGCGCGTGAGGAAGTCGAGGGCGGTCGCGTACTCGGCCTCGAAACCGTCCGTCGCATCCTCGTTGATGCCGTACGCCGTCGGCTGCCCGCTGCGGCTGCCGCGCGAGACGCCCGGCACGTCCTCGAACTCGAGCGAGACGACCCCGTCGAAGCCCGTGTCGTGCAGCGACTGCAGGAGCGCCCGCCAGTCGATCTTCCCCATCCCCGGGCGCCAGTGCGCGTTCGTGAACGAGTCGTTGTCGGAGAAGTGGCAGTGCACCACGCGCTCTCGCAAGCGATGCACGACGACGTGCGGGATCTCCCCGACCGGGAACAGGTGGCTCGGATCGAGGTTGACCCCGAGCGCCGGCGAGCCGACGGCCTCGATGAGGCGCAGGAGCCCCTCGGCGTTCGCGCCGTACCGGAAGGGGTGGGGCTCGACGCTGTAGCGCACGCCCGCCTGCTCCGCGTAGTCCGCGCACTCGCGCACGGCCCCGACGTAGTCGTGCCAGTTGCGCTCCCAGTCGAGGTCCTTCGGCAGGTCGACGGTCACCATCTGCATGAGCGGATAGTTCTGCAGGCGCGGGAAGTCGATCTCGAACGGCAGGTGTGTGACGGTGTTGATGATGCCCGCCCCGAGCGCCACCCCCGTGTCGACCCCGGCCTTGAACAGGTCGACGCGGTCGCGCCGCACCGCCGGATCCGCGCTCGCCATGCCGCTGTTGTTCACGACGAACTGCGAGAGCGTCATGTCCGAGTCCGCGAGCACCGCGCGGAGCGTCGCGATCGTCGCGGGCGTGTAGTAGTCCGTGAGCGCGTCCCGGTCCCATGCGATGAGCTCCGTGGCACGGAAGCCCGCACCGCCGATGCGCGCGACCGCTCGGTCGTAGGGGACGTCCCATCGCCATGGCCAAACCGAGGCGCCGAATCTCATGACGTGTCCTTTCTCTGCAGGTCTGTGGAGCGATGAAGACGGGAGTCGCCGGTCAGCGTCCCGCGAGCGAGCCGCCGATCCCGCCGACGCTGAAGTAGCGGTTGAGGAAGGCGAAGATGACGATGGGCGGGAGCATCATGACGACCGACTCCGCCATGACGTAGCCCCACTGGCTGTTGTTCTCGGCGAAGAAGGACTGCAGGCCCACGGGGAGCGTGTAGTTCGCGTCCGAGCGCAGGAAGACGATCGCGACGAGGTAGTCGTTCCACGCGAGCAGGAACGAGAAGATTGCCGTCGAGAGCACCCCCGGGAGCGAGTTGCGCAGCACGATGCGCACGAAGCCGCCGAAGAGCGAGCTGCCGTCGATCCACGCCGCCTCCTCGAGCGCGATCGGGATCGAGTCGAAGTAGGCAGCCATCATCCACGTCGCGACCGACATCGTGCTGCTGATGTAGACGATCGCGAGCCCGAAGAGGTTGTCGACGAGGTCGAACCTCGCGAAGAGGATGAACAGCGGCACGACCGACACGATGATCGGCAGCGACTGCGCGACGAAGAGCAGGAGCGAGTAGCCCGACACGGCCTTCCCCCGTCCGCGGGAGAGCACGTAGCCCGCGGGCGCGGCGACCGCGACCGAGACGACGACGGTCGCGAGCGTGACGACGAGGCTGTTGCGCACCCACTCGAGCACGCGCGTCTGCGTGAACACGTGCACGAAGTTCTCGAGCGTCACGGCCGCGTGCGTCGTGCTCTGCGACTGGGGCACGATCGAGAGCACGATCGTCACGACGATCGGCACGAGCACGACGGCGGCGATCGCGATCACGGGCAGCGTCCACCGCCACTGGCCCGACGCCTCCTCCCGTCCGCGGCGACGACGGAGAGCAGCGGGCGCCGGTCGACCCGGATGCGCCGCCCCGCGGACCCCGAGGGCGGTCACGAGACGTCCGCCCTACGGATCTGCCGGAACAGCGCGACGGAGATGAGCACCGCGACGAGCGTCATCATGAACGCGATCGCGACGCCTGGTCCGGTCTGGAAGTTCGCGAACACGGTCTGGTAGGCGAGCACGACGAGCGTGTTCGTCGCGTTGACCGGTCCGCCTCCGGTGAGCAGGAAGATCGTCGGGAAGTCGTTGATGCAGAAGATCGTCATGAGGATCCAGCTGATGTACGTCGACCTCGCGATGAGCGGGAGCGTCACCTGGAAGAAGATCTGCCTGCCGTTGGCGCCGTCGACGCGCGCGGCCTCGTACACGTTCGTGTCGATGCTCGCGAGCGCGGCTCCCGCCATGAGCATCATGAACGGGAAGCTCACCCACACCTTGAACACGCACACGGTGACCTGCGCGAGCGTGGGGTCGGCGAGGAACAGCACGCTCCCGAGCCCGAGGTCCCGGGCGAGGAGCGGGACGGGGCTCGCGGGCGTCGCGACGAGCCAGTTCCATGCTGTGGAGGAGACGACGATCGGCACGATCCACGGCAGCAGCAGGAGCGTGCGGAAGACGCTGCGCACGTGCACGCGCTTGCGCAGCAGGAGTGCGAGGCCGAGGCCGATCGCCCAGCTTCCGAAGACGCCCGTGACCGTGAAGACGAGCGTGAAGAGCGCCGCATGCCAGAACACCGGGTTCTCGAGCGCGGTCACGAAGTTCTGCAGGCCGACGAAGTCTCCGAGAGCGACGAGCGACCCGTCGTGCAGTGCCTGCACGACGGCATACACGAGCGGGTAGCCGTGGATGACGACGACGAGGAACACGGACGGGGCCACGAGGAGCGCGAGGGTGAGCGCGCGGCCGCCGAACCGGCGCGGGCGCGGCGATCGCTCGCTGCGCCCGCCCACCCCCACGCCGTGCACGGCGCGCCCGATGGCGCGGGCCCCCGTGGCGGTCATGCGCGCACTCGCTTCCGGGCCCGGTGTGCGGCCGTCACGAGAGCACCGACTCGATGCCGGACTGCAAGGTCTTGAGGGCCGACTTCGAGTCGGTCTTGCCCTGCAGCATCGTCTGCGTGAACTGGTTGATGGCCGTCCCCGCGTCGACGGAGGCGAGGCCCGCGAAGAGCGTCGTGCCGCGGGCCGCGTAGCCCTTGCCCACCGGTCCCCACTCCTTGAGCACCTTGGCGACGTTCTTGTCGGCCTGCACCTGCGGCAGCGCGATGACCGACTTGTTGACGGGCAGCGAGCCGGTCACGCCCTTCGCGAAGAAGCCGTCCGTGCCCTGGAACTGCTTGAGCCACCAGATCATGAAGTCCTCGGACCCTTGCTGGCTGGGCGTGTCCGTGTACATCATGAAGTTCTTGAGGTACTCGAGCGTGCCCTTGTCGCCGTGGGGCCCGGCAAGCGGGCTCATGACGGCGAGGTCGTCCTCCGTGTCGCCCGCCTCGGAGGTGAGGGTCGCGTTGACGATCCCCATGGCGGCCTGTCCGTTCTTCCACTGGTCGTACAGGTTGTCCGTCGAGTAGCTCACCGAGGCCGGGTCGACCATTCCCGCGCCCACCATCTCGCGGACGAAGTCCATCGCCTCGACGTTGCGTGCGTAGAGGCAGTCCGGCTTGCCGTGCTCGTCGAAGAGCCCCCCGCCGTTGTTGATCATGAGCGAGACGAGCGCGTGGCCGCCGTACGAGGCGCCCGTGCCGGCCGCGGTCGCCCAACCGTACGCGCCGATCTTCGCGAGCGCCTTGCCCGCGGCGAGGAAGGAGTCCCAGTCGGTCGGCACGTCGACGCCGGCCTTGTCGAGGAGCGACTTCCGGTACCACATGGGGCGGATGTCCATGCCCCACGGCACGGCGACGTAGCCCTTGCTCGTCTTGAACGGCTCCGTGACGCCGGCGACGTAGTCGTCGTACATGCCGTTCTTCTTCATCGTCTCGATGAGGTGGTCGGCGTAGGCGATCGCGCCCTCGTTCGCGAACTGGAAGGCCTGGAACGCGTATCCGCCGCTCACCGCGGGTCCCTTCCCGGCAGCGATGGAGGCCTGGAACGTCTGGAAGAGGTTGGCCGCGGGGATGATCTGGTACTCCGCGGTGAGGCCGCCGTCCTTCCACCCCTCGATAAGGGTCTTCGAGAGCGTGTTGTACTCACCGGTGCCGAGGATGGAGTCCCAGTACTTGAGGACGCCCGTCGGCAGCTTGCCGGACGAGGCCTGCGGCCCCTCCCCGTCCGAGGCGCACGCCGCGAGGATCGGCACGAGGGTCGAGGCGCCGGCGAACGCCAGGAAGCTGCGGCGCGGGAGGGTGATGCGAGAGCTGGTGTCTGCGGTGTTCATGGCGGTATCTCCTCTGTCTCTTCATTGAGATGGGTCGCGGGCACGCGGAGAGAAGCTGATCTGTACTCGTGTTCTCGGAGACGGACGTGTCCGACGCGGGGCAATCAACAGGACGACGCAGAGAGCAACGCGCGCTCGTCGGCGGCGAAGAGGGCAGGCGTCCGGCGACCGTCGCGCGGCCGCCGGAACGCCCTCGGACTACGCCGTGTCCGGGGAGCGTGAAATGTTGCTACGCGTTAACATACTTGAACTGTAAACGCGTGACAACAAATTGTGCAAGAGGCAATCTCCCCCCGCACGCTCCCGCCCCGCCGTGCGCCCGGCGCGTCGAGCGTCCCCCGCGCGCCGACCCCGGGCGCTCGGCGCGCGCCGTGCCGCGGCGCGGCGCGGCGCGCGAAGTGTGAGTTTGTGCGGGTTCGGGGGAGCCCGAACCCGCACAAACTCACACTTCGGCTACCGGACGACGGCGGGGGTCAGCCCCAGCAGAGGCAGAAGGGGTGGCCGGAGGGATCCGCGTAGACCTGGAACCCCTCCTCGCGCGAGCGGTCGGCCTCCGTGAGCGGGCGCGCCCCGAGCGCGACGGCCTCGTCGTGAGCGGACGCGATGTCCTCGACGTACAGGTCGAGGTGGAGCTGCTGGGGGGCGCCGTCCGGCCACTCCGGCGGCACGTGGTCGGGCGCGAGCTGGAAGGCGAGGCGCGGCTCGCCGTCGACGGACACCGTGTGCCAGTCGTCCTCCGCCTCGACCGTGCCGCCGAGCAGACGCGCCCAGAACGAGCTCTCCGCTGCGAGGTCCGCCGTGTCGAAGACGACGATCTGCCGTGTGATCTTCATGCGAGCATCGTCGCGCCGCGCGCCGCGCGCCGCGCGCCGACGCTAGCCAGACCCCGCATCCCGTTCGCAGCCCATTCGGATCGACCGCAGGGCCCCCGCTGCGCACGCCGACGCACGAGACGGTCGCCGACGGGCTCGCCCGCGCCCGCGCACGCCCCCCTCGGCGCGTCCCGACAGCGCCGCTCACCGACCTGGACGCGCCGGTGCGCGGGCGCCTATCGCGCGTGCTCGCCGCGGAGGCGTGCGACGTGCTGCTGCTGCAGGGCGGTCGCGCGCGTGACGAAGCGGTGGACGACGTCGAGCTCGTCGACGTCGAAGTGTTCCGCGACGTCCGCGGTGCTCGCCTCGAGCAGAGGCTCGAGCAGCGACCATGCGCGCTCGCGTCCTGCGGCCGTGATGCGGACGAGCGTCTTGCGCCGGTCGTCCGCATGCGGTGCGCGCGCGAGGTACCCGGCTCGCTCGAGACGGTCGATCATCGTCGTGACGCTTCCCGTGGTGAGGCCGAGGCGCTCGGCGATCGTGCGAGGGGTGATCTCGGCGTCCGGGTCGCTCATGAGGATCTCGAGGCAGCGCAGGTCCGTGCTGTTGACCCGCAGGATCCGCGCCATCTCGCGGTCGAAGTCGTCCACGGCAGCCTGGTACTCCTGCATAGCGAGGCCGACCTCAAGTATCTTGAGCATCAAGTCACTTGACATTCAAGTCATCTCCGCCCATGATCGTTTGATCATCAAGTTATCAGGGGGAGGAGCGGTCGCCATGACCAGGGCGCTCATCATCGGCGGCGGCATCGCGGGGCCCACGGCGGCCGTCGCGCTGCGCCGGATCGGCATGGAGGCGGAGGTGTTCGAGCAGCTGCCGCCCGACGCCGACCACCGCGGATCGTGGATCACCTTTCAGGCGAACGGTCTCGACGCCCTGCGCTCGATCGGCATGGGGCGATGGGTGGAGGGATTCGGGTACCCAGTCGACACGATCAGCTTCGTCAACGGCAGGGGCCGCCTGCTCGGGCGCATGCCCATGGCCTTCCGCCGCCCCGACGGCCTCACCTCCCTCATGATGCCCCGCGCGCGGCTGTTCGTCTCGCTCGCCGAGATGGCCCGTTCCGAGGGCGTGACGATCCATCACGGCAAGCGCATGGTCGATGCGCGTGCGAACCGCGACGGGGTCGTCGCATGGTTCGAGGACGGCACGGAGGCGACCGGCGACATCCTCATCGGCGCCGACGGCATCCACTCGAGGATCCGCACGATCATCGACCCGAACGCGCCCGCCCCCCGCTACGTGCCCGTGCTCAACACCGGCGGGCACATTCCGAACTTCACGGTCGACGTGCCCCCACGCGACTTTCGGATGCAGTTCGGCACGAGATGCTTCTTCGCCTGGATGAACACGCCCGACGGCGGCACGGTGTGGTTCGCGAATCCGCCGATGCGGCGCGAGCCGACGCGCGGCGAGCTCGCACGCATGACCGACGAGCAGTGGCGGCTCTGGCTGCACGAGCTCATGGACGGCGACATCGGGCCGGCGTCGGCGATCATCGACGCCGCCCCGGCGCCCATCCAGGGGTGGGCGACCTACGACATGCCCGTCGTGACGCGCTGGCACGACGGATCGCGCATGGTCGTCATCGGCGACGCCGCCCACGCGACCTCGCCCGCCTCCGGGCAGGGCGCGTCCATGGCGCTCGAGGACGCCGTCATCCTCGCCCAGTGCCTGCGTGACTGCCCGACGGCGCGCTCCGCGTTCGCGACCTTCCAGTCGCTGCGCCGCGATCGCGTCGAGCGGATCGTCGAGATGGGACGCGCGTCGTCCGCCGACAAGGCCGCCGGGCCGGTCATGCGGGTCGTGCGCGACCTCATCCTTCCCCGCAAGTTCCGCGCGGCCGCCGCGGACGGGGGCGCCTCGATGATGTGGCTCCAGGGCCACCACATCGACTTCGATCGGAGGGTCGCTCCCATCACCGCGTGAAACCCGCCTGCTCGGCGGCAGCGTCCCCGCGCAGCACGGCCCCGCGCACGGCCGCGTCCACGGACACGCCGCCCTCGGCGAGCGCATCGAGCACGGCGCCGACGATGGGGACCGCGCCCTCGGTGACGACGCGGCATCGCGGCAGCGTACGGGCGAGCTCGCGGACCGCCGCCGCGCGCACGAGCGGGTCGCGGACCACGGATCCGCCGAGCGTCACGGCGAACGGCTCGTCGGGCGCCAGCCCGACACGATGCGCGCACGCCCTCGCGTAGCACGCGACGCGACGGGCGTGCTCGTCGACGATCCCGACCGCGACGACGTCGCCGGCGGCGGCCTCCGCGAGCACGACGGGCGCTGCTCGCGCCCGCTCCCGGTGCGTGGCCCCCGAGCCGCCTCGTCGCGTGAAGGCGTGCAGCATCGCCTCGACCGACTCGGCGCCGTAGAACGCAGGGAGCGCGTGGGCGAGCGCCGTCGGCGGCGCCAGCCCGATCTCGGCCCGGTACACGGTTGAGAGCGCGTCGGCGACGAGACCGGCGGCACCCAGCGGATGCTGGAGCCACCACGACAGGGCGAACTCGTCGCCACCGCGCCCACGTGCGGAGACCGCCGCGCCCGTGCCGAGCGCGATCGCGACCCCGACGCCGTCCGCGTCGCCGCAGCGCAGCAGTGCGAAACCGTCGTTCTTGACCGAGAGGGACCGCTCCGGCTCGAGCTGGCCCCGGACGGCGTCGATCCAGAGCCGCTCGTCCTCGGGCCAGTCGACCCCCGCGAGGCGGAAGGCCACGGCACGCAACGAGGAGCCTCCACGCTCTCGAGCGCAGGCGAGCGCCGCGTGCGAGAGGCGCAGCACCTCCGCGACGGCCTCGTCCGGATGCTCGACGCCGTAGATGTCGCCGAGGCCGCCGAGCGCGGAGCCGAGCACGACTCCGCGCGCGTCGGCGACGACGGCTATCGTCTTGGTGTTGCCGGCGTCGACGCCGAGGAAGAGCTCCGTCACCGCAGCAGCCGCTCCGGGAGGTAGGCCGCATGGGCCGCCGCCATCTCGTCGTACAGCTCCTCGGCGACCTTCAGGTTCTCCACGAGTGGGTTCGCCAGCAGCGCGCGGATTCCGTCCTTACGCGTGCCCTCCCAGCCGGCCCTCGCGGCGAGGACCTGATACTCGGCGAGCTGTTGCGTGATGCCGAGCACGGCATGCGGAAGCGGCTTCTGGGGACGGATGTGGAAGCCGCTCCTGTCGACGTCGCACCACACCTCGACGACCGTGTGCTCGTCGAAGCCCGGCAGCGCACCCCCCGCGTTCGGCAGGTTCACCGGCAGCGTAGCCCCCGTGTCGTTGTAGTGGGCGCTCATCACGTCGATCGCGAGCTCGAGCTCGTGGATGCCGCCGCGCGAGCGCTCCGGGTCGAGCTCCGGCGCCTCCGAGAGCGCCTGCTCGCGGTAATGCTCCCAGTAGCCCGGGATCGCGTCCATGATGACCTCCGCCCGCGTCTTCGCAGCACCCTGCTGCTCGCGAAGCAGCTCCTCGCGAAAGTAGTAGTAGTTGAAGTAGTCCGACGGGATCGAGCCCATCGTCACCGCGAGATGCAGCGCACGCCGTGCGTTCGCGTCGAGCGTGGGGTCGTGCTTCCGCTCCTCCCACGCCCGCTCGAGGAGCGGCATCACATCCTCCCCGTCATAGAGGTGCTCGGTGCTCCAGCAGTTGTGGTTGACGCCCGCCATCGTCACGCGGGCGCGTTCGGGGTCGAGACCCGCAGCCTTCAGCACGACCGGCGGGAAGACGATCGGCCCCTCGCACATCGAGACGAGCGTGACGTCGCTGTACTGGGTCACGGCCTGGGCGACGATGTTGACCGGGTTCGTGTAGTTGAAGATCGTGGCGCCCGGCGCGACGGCATGCAGGTCGTCGACGACGCCCTTGAGGACGTTCACCGACCGCAGAGACATGAAGAACCCGCCCGCGCCCTGCGTCTCCTGGCCGATCACCCCGTGCTTGATCGGGATGCGCTCGTCGAGCGCGCGCGCCGGGAACCCGCCCGGACGGAAGCTCGAGAGCACAGCGTCGACGTCGCGGAGACCGGCACGGCGATCGGTCGTCGCGGTGACCGTGAGGTCGAGCCCCTGCGCGCGGATCATGCGCTCGGTGATCGTGCGCACGATCTCGAGGTGGTCGGGGTCGAGGTCGATGAGGACGATCTCGGACCCGGCGAACTCGGGCCCATGCCACAGCAGGGATGCCATGGTCCCGGCCGCCCGGGAGGATCCTCCGCCGAGGTATGCGAGCTTGATGCGTGCCATGAGGGTGTGTATGACCTTTCGTGTCGGTTGTGCTCTGGGGCGAGGAGGGATCAGGAGGCGGCCGCCAGCAGCGCCGCCGCCTCGCGGTCCGCGAGGAAGCGCGGCGAGGCGCACTCGCTCAGCACCGTGGCCGGCCAGTCCGGCTCGTACGCGCTCGCGGCCGCGAGACGCCGCACGGTCACGCGCTTGTGCGCGCCCGTCGCGATCATGACGACCGAGCGGGAGAGGTCGCGGATCGTCGCGATGCCGACGGTCACGCCGAACTCGGGCACCTCCTCGAGGGAGCGGAGGCTCGGGAAGGTGCCGAGGTTGTCGCGCCGCGTCGGCTCGCCGATCGCGACGACGCGCGTGACACTGTCCGCGCTCGAGCCGGCGGGGTTGAGCGCGACATGACCGTCGGAGGCGCCGGAGGCGAGCAGGAAGACGTCGACACCTCCCGCCTCCGCGAGCGCACGGTCATACTCCCCGGGCTCCGAGGCCGGATCCGGCCACCACAGGTTCGACTCCGGCAGCTCGTTCCCCGGAGCCGCGGCCGCGTTGAGCGGCGCGAGGATCCGCTCGCGCGCGAAGCCTACGCAGCTGTGCGCGGCGCCGGGGTCGACGGCCCGGAGGCCCCTCGGCGTCTGCTCGAGGTACTCGTCCATGAGCGCGATGACGACGCGGCCCAGGTCGAGCCGACGCTCGGAGACGAGCCGCGCGAGGTGCCGGTACGTGCTGAGCGGGCTCCGACCGCTGGGGCAGCCGAGAACGAACGCGCGGCCCGCCTCCGTCGCCTGCTGCAGGCGCCCGGCGATCTGCAGCGCCGCCACGCGACCGACCTCGTCGGCGGACTCGAGGACTTCGGGCTGAACGTGCATGAGGCAGGACTCCTTCGGTGGTGCGGCGACGGTCGCGGTCACTCCTTGAGCGCGCCGCTCAGGACCCCGCGGATGAAATGACGCTGGAAGAGCGCGTAGAGCACCAGCACGGGCAGCGCGACGATGAGCGCGCCGGCGGCCAGCAGGTTGACGTCGAGCGTGTGCTGGCCCTGGAACACGCCGAGGGCGAGGGTGGCGGGCTGGATCGACGGGTCGGCGATGAAGACGAGCGACAGGAAGAAGTCGTTCCAGGTCCACATGAACGACAGCAGGACGAGCGTCAGCACGGCCGGGCGCGAGATCGGCAGCAGGACCTGCCATAGAATGCGCCAGCTGCGCGCGCCGTCGATCTCGGCCGCCTCGATCATGGCAGGGGGCACGGCTCGGAAGGTCGCGCGCATCCAGAAGGCGCCGAACGGCACCCCCATCCCGATCTGGATGACGATGAGCCCGAGCCACGAGTTGGTGAGGCCGATCGCCTGGAACTCGTAGTAGAGCGGGATGACGAACACCTCAGCCGAGATCATGAGCCCGAACAGGATGAGGGGGAACAGCACCTTCTGCCCGACGACGCCGAGCACGCCGAAGGCGAAACCGGAGAGGACCGCCAGAACGGTCTGCCCTGCGACGGCGCCGATCGTGATGACCGCGGAGGCGATCATCGCCGACCCGAAACCTCCGGCGGTCCAGGCCACGGCGAAGTTGCCCCAGGCCAGATGCCGGAAGTCGAGCTGGCCGCTGCGGCTGGGGCTGAGCGCCGTGAAGAGGAACCAGACGACCGGGAACAGCACGACGATCGAGACGAACGCGAGGACGGCGTGGTTGAGCGTGCGCTCGATGCGAGAGATCATGCGTCCTTCTCGTCGGAGAGACGGTTGATGAACAGAGCGACGAGAAGGCACACGGCCGCGATGACGATGCCGATCGCGGCGGCCATCCCGACGTCCGGGTTGAGGAACGCCTTGCGGTAGAGAAGCAGTGCGGGCGTCGTCGTGGATGTGCCCGGGCCTCCCTGGGTCGTGATCCAGACGAGATCGAACGCCCGCAGCGCGCCGGTGACGGTGAGCGTGAGCGCGACAGCGACCTGCCCGCGGAGGCCAGGGAGCGTGATCGCGAAGAACTCCCGCACGGGTCCGGCTCCGTCGATCCTCGCCTGCTCGTAGAGCTCGACGGGGATCGCGGCGACGCCCGCGACGAAGAGGACCATGCAGAAGCCGAGGGCCGTCCATGTGCCGATGACGCCGAGCGCCGGGAGCGCCCACGTGAAGTCGCCGAGCCAGTTCTTCGCCAGATCGCCGAGCCCGATCGCGCGGAGGGTCGAGTTGAGGGGGCCGTCGGGGCCGTAGATGCGCTTCCAGATGACGGCGACCACGACGCTCGTGAGCACTTGCGGCAGGAAGAGCACCCAGCGGTAGACACCCGCGCCGCGCTGACGCGCGCGTCCAAGCATCGCCGCCGAGATGAGGCCGAGCGCGATCGGAAGGAGGGCGAAGAAGACGATGAGCACGCACACGTGCCAGAGCGACTCCAGCAGCGCGGGGTCGGTGAAGAACGAGACGTAGTTGCCGAGCCCGACCCAGGTCGCCGTCGTGACCCCGTTCCAGCTGTAGAGCGAGTAGTCCACGCTCTGCAGGATCGGGGCGAGCACGACGAAGCCGTAGGCGACGAGAGCGGGTGCGGCATAGGCGAGGCCGAGCCAGCGGCGCCGGCGAACCCGCGGCGAGAGCGTCGGCCGCGGCCGCCGGTCGGCCCGCGCGCCCTCCGCCCGCCCGAGTCGGCGTGTCGCCACCGGTGCAGCGGCCGCGACCTCCGGCCGCTGCACCAGTTCGGACGAGGCCATCCGCGTCAGCCCTTCGTCCGCTGCGCCTGGAAGGTGTCGTAGTCCTTCTGGCCGGCGTCCGCGAGCTGCTGGGGCGTCACCTGCCCGGCATACAGCTGCTGCAGCTGGCCGCCGATCGTGTCGAGCATCGTGGGGGTCGACCAGTCGAAGTACGGCGTGTAGCCGTTGTCCTCGTCAAGCTGCCGCTGCGCCGTGATCTCGCTCGCCAGCTCGGGGTTGCCGCTCGGGATCGTCAGGTCCGAGTGCAGCAGTGGCAGGAAGCCGTGGTCAACCGCATGCTGCGCTGCCGCCTTGCTCGCCATGAAGTCCAGGAAGGCGGCGGCCGCATCGGGGTTCTTCGACTTCGACGAGATCGAGAGATTGGCGGCGGCCGCGCCGGTCCCGACGACCTGCTCGCCACCGACCTGCGCCAACTGGACGTAGCCGAAGGTCCGCTTCTGGTCCTCCGAGAACTGCAGGGACCCGGTGTACTCAAATCGGAACGCCGCCTTGCCGCTCACGAAGTCGTTCTGCGCGTCCGCATACTGGATGCCGGGGTAGTCGGGCGTGAACCAGCCAGCGTCCGCCCACTTCTTCACGTCCTCAGCCGCCTGCACGATTCCCGTGTCGGTGATCGGCACGTCGCCGCTCGAGTACACGAAGTCCCCGATCTTCTCGGCCGGGGCGTACAGGTTCTGCAGTGCGAACAGGATGGCCGTCGACGATCCCTTGTCCTGTGAGCCGTAGGCGAGGGGTACTCCGCCCGCCGCCTTGACCGCGGCCGCGTCCCGCTCGAAGTCGGCGAGCGTCGTGGGCACCGGGAGGTCGAGCCGATCGAGCATCGCCTTGTTGTAGTAGAGGCCGATCAACGACGAGCGAGCAGCCGGTGTCGCGTACAGGGAGCCGGTGCCCATCTGCTTGCCATCAGAGCTGAACTCCACTTGGCGCGAGATCGTGTCCGGGAACTCCTTCTTCCAGCCATACAGGTCGGAGTAGGCGTCGAGGTTCAGGATCCGGCCGGCCTTGGCGAGGGTGCCCATCGACTGCCAGCCGTTGTTGACGAGCGCGATGTCCGGCCCGTTCGGATCCGCGAGCCGGAGGTTGAGGGTGTTCATCACCTGGCCCCAGTCCTGGGTCGTGCGCTTGATCGTGATGTTCGGGTGCTGCTTCTCGAAGTCTCGGATGACGGCGTCCATCCACTTGCCCTCCTCGCCTTGCCAGAAGTCGAGGATCTTGAGCGTGACGTCCTTGCCCGAGACGTCCTTCGAGACGGCCCGGGACGTGCTCGCGTCGGTGGTGGACCCTCCCGGCGCACACGCCGCCAGGCCCAGGACCACGCCGACGCACAGCACTGCCGCTCCCATGAGGTGGCGCTTCTTGAGCATGCGAGTCTCCTTTAACTCGAACATCGGGTGTCGCCCACGCTAGCCCATGCACGGCCCAGTTAGTCCAGTGAATTCCTGTTGGATCCGATTTTGAGCCAGCAGGGGAACTGGTATGGTCTCGGGTGTGACGCTCCCGACCATCGCCGCGACCGTGCGCCGCCGGCTCGATGAGGCACTCAACCACGGCGTCTACCCTCCAGGCACCCGTCTGCCGGGGGAGCGTACGCTCGCGGAGCAGTACCTCGTGAGCCGGAGCACCATCCGGGCCGCACTCGAACACCTCGAGCGGGAGGGGCGGCTCGCGCGCTCCGCGCAACGCGGTTGGTTCGTGCCGAGCCCGACAGTCGGCGAACCGCCGAGCACCTTGCAGAGCTTCACGGAGATGGCGCGTCTGCGGGGGCTCCGCGCCACGGCGGCCGTGCTCGAGCAGCGGCGCCGCTCGGCGACGATCGACGAAGCCGAGCGCCTCGGCATCCCGCCAGCGGCGGACGTCCTCGCCCTCGCGCGGCTCCGCGGAATGGACTCGACACCGATCTGCGTCGATGCCAACGTCATCCCGCTCACCATCGCCGAGCCACTGCTGACCGCGGACCTTACCGACCGCTCGCTCTACGACGCGCTCGAGAGCCTCTGCGGGGTGTCGATCCACCGCAGCGCATACTCCGTGCAAGCGGACGCGGCGCCGGCCGACATCGCGAGCCTCCTCCGGATACCGGCGGGCAGCCCCGTCCTCATCGGCCGCGAGATCGCATACGACCGCTCCGGCTCGCCCGTCCTCCTCGGCTTCAACACGTACCGGGGCGACGCCTATCGTTTCGAAGCCGACCTGTACCGCGCCTCGTAGCACGCGGGGGCGGCTGCAGCGGTCGTCTCGCCGCGCCGCGGCGCCGGTACGGCGGCCTGGTCGCCGCCTGCTCGGCGGCGGTGCGAGCTGCTCACCGTGCCGGGAGGCGCGATCGGCTACCTGCTCAAAGATCGAGTGAGTCGCATCCGCGACTTCGCCGGCGCGCTCGAGACCGTCGCGTGTGGCGGCACCATCATCGACACCGACGTGGTGCAGCACCTCCTGCGCAGCTCGCGACCCGGGCCGCTCGACGGGCTCACCCCGCGGGAGCAAGAGGTGCTCGGCCTCATGGCGGACGGCCAGTCGAACGGCGACATCGCCGCCACGCTCGTCCTCAGCGATGCCGCGGTGAGCAAGCACGTCGGCCGCATCTTCCTCAAGCTCGGCCTCGGTCCGGTCGACGAGAACCGCCGGGTTCGGGCTGTGCTGACCTACCTCGACAGCGTCCGTCGCTGACCCGGCCGTCGCTCGATCGCCCTCCGCCTCCAAGCCTGTCGTGAGACGTCGCGACTGACGAGCGGGGGCCTAGGCACCCGGCCGGACGACTGTGGCAAGCCGGAGGAACTCGTCGGCCAGTGCATGGGAGTCCAGCGCCTCCGTTGTCCGGCCGCTCAGGATCCAGAAGAAGACCGGGCCGACCAGATACGCCGTCGCCTGCGGCATCGGGAGCGCAAGCGCGTGCCCGGGAAGCGCCCGTTCGATGGCCGCCGCGGCGCTCTCGCCGAGGGGATCGTTGGTGCGGAGCAGTTCGGCGACGCCCGCATCGTGTTGGGCCTCGCCGAGCAGCGCACGGTAGGCCGCCCCTGCGGCGGAGCCGGTGAGGAAGACGATCAATGCGTCCAGGTAGGCAGCGATGTGCGCGGCGGGATCGTCGTGCGGCGGCACATCGAGCTCGTGGCGGGCGTCGATCGCGCTGGCCTCGAGCAGGATCTCCGCTTTGGTGGACCACCAGCGGTAAAGAGTCTGGCGCGAGACGCCGGCACGCTCGGCGATGCCCTTGAGCGTGACCGCACTGTAACCGAGTTCGACCACGAGGTCGTCGACGGCGTGCAGCACGGCAGCGCGAGCCTGCTCGCTGCGGGGGCGTCCACCCTTGCCATGCGGCTCGACCATCTTGTCCTTCCCCTCGGTCCCTCCTCCGTCGATCCTAAGTTACGAGACACGATGTACAGTTACCTGCTACAGTTTCTGGACACGCTGACTCGTAATCGTCGGCTGCATCCGCGAAAGGCCCGGGAGGGCGGAAAGGAGAGCGCACCATGCGCGTCTTCGTGACAGGTTCCACCGGCTGGATCGGCTCCGCCACGGTCGATGAGCTGCTCCAGAACGGCCACGAGGTCCTCGGCCTCGCGCGCTCGGACACCGGGGCGGCGAAGCTGGAGGCCAAGGGGGCCGCCGTGCTGCGCGGCGATCTCGACGATCCGACGGGGTTCGGTGCCGGTGCGCGCGACGCCGACGCTGTCGTGCACCTTGCCAACAAGCACGATTGGGCCGACCCCGAGGGCAACGACCGAGTGCAGCTCACCGCGGTCGAGGCGATCCTCGAGGCTCTCTATGGCTCCTCCAAGCCCTTCGTGATCTCCAACGGCCTCTCCAGGATCGTCGAGGGCCGGCCCGTGCTCGAGACCGACGCCTCCCCGGCCGTCGGCCCCGACTCGGACCGGGCGGGCACCGAGAACCTCGCCCTTGACGCCGTCTCGCGCGGCATCCGCTCGATCGCGGTGCGCTTCGCGCCCACCGTGCATGGGCGCGGCGACTGGGGCTTCGTGAGCAGGCTCGCCGCCGCCGCGCGCAAGCGGGGCGTGTCCGGCTACATCGGAGACGGCAGCACCGCGTGGTCGGCCGTGCATGTCACGGACGCCGCGCGGCTCATCCGCCTCGGACTCGAGAAGGCGTCCGCCGGCACCCGCATGCACGCGGTCGCCGAAGAATCGATCTCGACGAAGGCGATCGCCAAGGCGCTCGGCGCAGCGCTCGGCCTGCCGGTCACCCCGATCGACCCCGACGATGCCGACGAGCACTTCGGCGTCGTCGGCCACTTCTTCGGCCAGACCATGACCGGCTCGAGCGCGCTCACCCGCGACCTGCTCGGCTGGCAGCCGGCCGGCCCCGGCCTCATCGAGGACATCCTCGCCGGCGCATACAGCGGCGACTGAACCACACTGACACTCGCGGTGTCGCCGGCACCCCGTTGCAGGCGCCGGCGGCATCGCGCAGGAGGACCATGAACACCACCCCCACTCGCGAGGCAAGCCGCCACCCCTACCCGCCCAAGGTGCGCACCCTCAGCGTCATCGGCAGCGAGATGCTGTCGGCGACGATGCGGCGCTTCGTGCTCGCCGGCGACGAGCTCGAACCCGAGTTCCCCTTCGTGCCGCTGACCACGGGCATGCATGTCAAGGTCGTCGTTCCCCACGAGCCGACCGGCCGGCTCGAGATGCCGACGCTCGGCGAGCACGGCCTGATCGCACCCGAGGGCGTCGAGTTGGCGATCCGCGACTACAGCGTGCGCGCCTTCGACCCCGAGGCGCGCCTGCTGACGATCGACTTCGTGCTGCACGATCACGGCCCCGCGGGACGCTGGGCGATCAAGGCGCGGAACGGATCGCGACTCGGCGTCCTCGGCCCGCGCGGCTACACCGTCTACCCCGACGGTTTCGATCGCTACATCCTCGGCGCCGACGAGACGGCTCTGCCCGCGCTCGAGCGCTGGATCGAGGAGGCCCCCACGGGAGCCCGCCTCGATGCCTTCGTGGTCGGGCCCGCCGAGGGCCGTCGGGCGCTGCCCAAGCATTCGGGCCTCAGCCTGTCCTGGATCGAGGGCGCAGGAGCGGCGCCCCTCGTCGACGCGCTCACCGCGGCCGCGCGGGCGGGCGATGGCCGCACCTACGTGTGGGCGGCCGGCGAGGCCAGCATCGTCGCATCGCTGCGCCGCCACCTGCACGGCGTCGGCTTCGCCCGCACCGAGTTCGACGTCTCCGGCTACTGGAGGCACGGTCACCCGGGCAGCGGCGAGCACGAGGAGGAGCGGGCATGATCGCCGCCGCCGATCTGACCGTGCCCGCCGCCACCGACGAGCGCGGCGTGCGCCGCCGCGAGCTGCTCGTGCTCGCCGTGGTCTGCGTCAGCACGATCCTCGTCATGGGCCTCGTCGCGGCGATCAACCTCGCCGTGCCGATGCTCGCCGCGAGCCCGCTGCACCCGAGCGCGGCCCAGCTGCTGTGGATCGTGGACGCCTACGTGTTGATCTTCGCCTGCCTCGTGATCCCCGGCGGGGCGGCCGGCGACCGCTTCGGCCGCAAGGGGGCGCTGGCAACCGGTCTCGTCGTCTTCGCGGCCGGTGCGGCACTCGCGGCGCTGGCGCCCAGCATCGGCATCCTGCTCGCCGGCCGCGTCGTCACCGGAGTCGGTGCCGCGCTCGTGCTGCCGAACTGCGTCGGCGTGCTCGTGCACGCCACGGCGCCCGCGCGCCGGGGCGGGGCGCTGGCCGTGTGGGGGGCGATCTCGGGCCTCGGTGGGCTGTTCGGGAACCTCGGAGGCGGCGCGCTGCTGTCGAGCGGGCACTGGCAGCTCCTGTTCCGGGTGATCGCTCCGCTCGCACTGGCCTGCGCGGTCTGGGTTCTGGTCGGCGTCCCCCGCAGTGACCGCAGCCCGCGCTCGCTCGACCCGGCCGGGACCGCGCTGCTCGTGCTCGCCACCGTCGCGCTGCTGATCGGCATCATCGAAGGGCCCGAACAGGGGTGGGGCAGCCCGCTGGTCATCGGAGCCTTCCTGCTGAGCGCCGTCGTGTGGACGGTCTGGGTGCTGGTCGAGCTGCGGGTGCGGCATCCGCTGCTCGACCCCCGCCTGTTCCGCATCCCGCTGCTCACGGCGGCGAGCCTCGGCATGTTCGTAACGTTCTTCGGCAGCTTCGGCCTGTTCTACGTCAACGCGTCGCTGCTCGAATACGGCCGCGGGTTCTCGGCGCTCGGCACGGGCTTCGCGATCCTGCCGATGGTGCTGCCGCTCGCGATCGGAGCCCGCTTCGGTCCCGCGCTCGCGAAGCGGATCGGGTTCACGCTCACGCTCCTGTTCGCGTTCCTCCTCATCGTCATCGGCCTCTTCGGGCTGCCGTCGGCGACGCACGCTCCCTACGCGGTCTACGCGATCTGGCTCGTGCTCGTCGGCTGCGGCTTCGCGCTCGCGATGCCTGTCCTCACCATGGAGCTCACCTCGGCGCTGCCCGCTCACCAGGCAGGAGTCGGCGGCGGTCTGCAGTCCGCCACGCGCGAGCTCGGCAGCGCCCTCGGCGTCGCCGTCGTCGGCACCGTGCTCACCGCCGTGTTCTCCGCAGCGCTGCCCCGCACAGCGCAGGGGCAGCAGACGGTAGCCGCCGCGCTCGCGGTCGCACCCGACAGCCACGCCGCGATCGCCGACGCATTCGTCGCCGGAGCGGATGCCGCACTGCGCGTTGCGGGTGGGGTGACCCTCGTCGCGGGCACCGTCGTTCTTCTCGCCGCATGGCGCGCGGCACGCACGGCGGCAGGAACCCGCTGATGCAGTCGAGCCTCCGTCACCGAGATCACCCCCGGCCGCAACGAAGCACCCCGGCCGGGACCGCGTCCGTGCACGACCGCGGCCTTCCCCGGGGCGTTCTGGCGCGGTGCGCGGAACGAAGCTCGGGTTGAGCGGCACCCGTAACCCACACCCCTGGGGGACTCGCGTCGTTGCGACGCGAAGAAGAGGCCGCCACGAGGCGCTTGGTCACTGCGCCCCCGGTGGGATCGAGCGTCTCACACCTCGCGCGGTCGGGCGCGAGCCGGATCGTGAGCGTAATCGGTGAAGCCGACGGTGTTTCCCCACGGGTCGGTCACTTCGAACACACGGCCCGTGCGGATCTCGCGGATGTCCGCGATGCCGAGGTGCGCGGCCAGCGCTGCGGCGTCGGCGACCTCGATCCACAGATGCGGCCCGATCGCGACATCGGACTCGGCGAGTCCCTGCACTTCGCGGACGACCAATCCGGGACGTTCGTCGCCGATGGCGAAGCCGACGAGTCCGGAGAAGGCGAACTTCTCGACGAAGCCCAACGCACGGTAGTGGTCTCGTGCTCGCTCGACATCGCCCACCTCGATCAGGACGTTGTCGACGCCCCGTAGTTCTGCCGTCATGGCTCCTCCTTCTCGTTCACCTGATGTGCTCCGAGCCCCGCGTGCGGATCCGCGTCCCGGTGCGGGCACGGGCACGGACCGCCTGGATCGTGGCGCGATGGTCGGCCCATGCGGCCTCGCGCCTGCGCCGTGCGCCCTCCCGGCAGCCGGTGCGGCTCCTCGATGTGCAGTTGTCGTGCACGATCCTCGGCGCACGGTGCGCCCAGCCACCTCTTCCCACAATCGCCAATGGCGATGTCCCTGTCGGCGGTGCGGACGGCTGGATCGAGTGGCGCTAACCGATCCGCATACCGCCCGAACGTGTATACACCACGCGGCCATGTCGCGAAAAGCTCTCGACGAACTGGCCACCGAGCGCGAGGAGACTCGGCCCGGAGTTCAGCCCTCACCGCGATGATTCGCCTGGCGCATGCCTGCTCTGAGCTGTCACGCGTCTTGCGGATCGAGGTCGAAGGCGACGTCAATCCGGCCTGTGCCCTGAGATCTTGGCCTGGATCTCACGGACCGTCACAGCCAGGATGCCGGTGGCAAGCAGTCCGCGCCCCAGCGGTCCGGAGGCATCCTCGCCCAGTGACGGCAGACGCAGCAACGCCTCTCTGGCGCCCGCTGACAGATGGTCCAACTGCCATCGGACCTCCGCATGTCGGGCCGCTTCCGGATCGGATCCGGCCAGCGCCGCAGCCTTGGCCGCATACGCGGCCGCGCCCAATGCATGCGCACCCATATGCGCGACACCCGATGCCTGACCGGCGGCCCGCGCCGCCGCCACCGCGGTCGGCGCCTTTGCCGACTGCGCTGCCCGACCCGCCTCGAAGCGGCGGCGAATCTGCCCAGCAGCATCGAGCTCACCGCGGCCGAACGCCCGAGCACGCGCGATCCCGTCCCGCGCCCGGCCATCGTCCGGCGCTTCCGCCTCGAACAGCGGCAGCACCCGCTCCGCACAGTCTGCCGCCCACAGCGCGACGAGACGACGATCCGTCTCGTCGAGTGTCTGCGGAGAGGGCATGCCCCCACTCCTCCACGGCGGCCGACCGGCGCAGGAGCCGACGTCGAGTCCGGGACGGCCGGCCCGAGTCAGAGCGGCCCGAACACCTCGCGCGGATCAGCGTCCAGCGCGAGCGCGTCGAGGATAGTGAGCAGTTGCCGTTCCTCGTACCGGAAGTGGGACTCCATGATGGCCGCGATCCCCTCCAGATGCGACCCGAGCCGATCCGGTGAGTCGGCCCCCGCGGAGCATAGGCATCCGTGGGAGCGGCGTCGGTCGATCAGAAGCCGCGATCGGTCCCCTCGGGACGGGCTCCGGGCACTCGGCAGGCACAGAAGCGGCTCGATGTGGCCGCGATCGACACGCTGGCGGACGGCTACCTCACCGGTCAGACGGTGTACGAGCTGACTACGGAGTTTGGCATCGAACGGCGCACCGTGAGCGCTCACCTGCACCGGCGAGGCGTCCCGATGCGACGACGCGGCCTGTCGCTCGCACAATAAGAGGAAGCGCTCGCACTGCGGGATCGTGGCTGGTCGCTGGCTCGGGGGGACGTCCCGCTTCGTTGTGGAGTTTTTCAACGCCGTGCGGGTCAGCTGCTTCTGATTATGCCGCGGTCAGTTCCGGGATGCTCACCTCCTCGGTCTCGGCGAGCAGGAGTGCCATGGAGTGTTCGCTGAAGTAGCGGCGGTCGGCGCCGTCCCATTCCTCGTGCTGCTCGATGAGGACGTTCACCCGTTCCAGCGGGTTCGTGGACCAGATCTGACGCAAGTGCTGGAACGGGAAGAGCAGGTCGTCCTTCGTGTCCTCGAGCATGTCCGCGACCTTCAGGTGCGAGCGGCTCAGCATGCGGACAACCTCGTGGAACTGGGTGAACACGTGCTCGGTGTCGGGCTGGGCGAGGATCGTGCGGATGATCGACGCGACTTACCACGACCTCGACCGTCTCGCTCATCCCGTGGCACGGACGGGGACCTCTCACAGCAGCCGGGCGCAGGCCTCCCGGTAGCGCGCGTAAGCCTCGAGGACCGCCTCCACCTCGGCACCGCTGCCGGGGAGGACCGGCGTCGCGTCTGTGCCCACCGCACCATCCTCGAAGGAGGACCAGATCCCCGCGCCGACCGCCGCCAGGACCGCCGCGCCGCGCGCGGAACCTCCCCCCGCGCGCACGACCGCGACGTCCTTCCCCACGGCCGCGGCGAACGTCTCACGCCACACACGGGAGCGGGTGACGCCGCCGACCACGCGGATCTCGCGGGGCCGGCCGACCACCGCGGAGACGGCGCCGACCGCATCCGCGCAGCCGAAGGCGACTCCCTCGACGACGGCGCGGGCGAGCAGGTCGCTGTCGTGACCCTCGCCCTGGCCGACGAACGCGGCACGCGCCGCGTCGTTCTTCACGGGTACCGTTGAGCCGAACATGAAGGGCAGGTAGACGAGGCCCGCGCAGCCGGCCGGCGCGCGATCCGCCGCAGGGCCGACCGGGGCGCCGCCAAGCAGCGTCCGTTCGGCCCAGCGGACACTCACGCCGGCCGCGTAGAGCGAGGACATGATGACGTAGCCCTCCCCGCCCGCCGCGCCGAGGACGAAGCCGCCGCCCGGCTCGGGGCGCGGGGAGAGGCCCATGATCTGCGCGGCGGTGCCGACGTTGACGCCGACCTGGTCCGCGGCCACCGCTCCCAAGCCCAGGACGGCCGCGGGCACGTCGCCGGCGCCTGCGATCACCGGGATGCCCACTGGAAGTCCGGTCTCGGCCGCCGCCTCCTCCCTCACCGCGCCCGCGACGGCACACGAGGGCAGCACGGGAGGCGCGAGCCGTCGATCCGCGCCGGTCGCCGCCCAGAGCTCCTCGCTCCACCGCCGCGCGCGGAGATCGTAGAGCAGCGTGCCCGCCGCATCCGTTTCGTCGGTGGCCCACTCGCCCGTGAGTCGGAACCGCAGAAAGTCCTTGGCCAGCACCAGCCGCCGCGCCGCCGCGATCCACTCCGGATGCCGCTCCACGGCCCACGCAAGCTTCGGCGCGGTGAACGCGTCGACCACGTCGTTGGCCGCGAGGCGCGCGAACGTCGGCTCCTTCGCGAGCCGCGCGGTCTGCTCGCCCACACGCCGGTAAGCCCACGTCACGGCCGGGGCGACCGGCTCATCGTCCGCTCCGACGAGCAGGAGCGAGTGCATGTGACCGGAGAGAGCGACCGCGAGCACCGACGACGCGCGCACCCGCGCGAGCCGCCACGGCTCAGGCGGACCGCTCGCGCTACGTCGTGAAGCCGTACTCGCGCAGGAAGTCCAGCGACTCCTCGGCAACCCGGTCGAAGTCGGACAGGCCGATGCCGGCCGGCTCGCCCACGCCGATCGGGCCGCCGACCTGCCAGCCCTCCCACTCCACGCTCACGTAGCCTTCGAAGCCGATCTCCGCGAGCGACTCGAACGTCTCCCGGAAGTAGACCAGGCCGCCGCCGAACCAGATGTGGTTGCAGTTGACGATCGTCGGGAGGCCGACCTCTCGTCTGACGGCCAACCAAACAGAAGCGATTCACACGGCCCGCGACAGCGGCGATAGTGTCATGTCGATCGCCCGGCGATTCGACGTCAGCCGGATGACGGGGTGGGAGAAAACGCGGACCAGATGAATCGCGGCATGGAGGTCGCTACGGCAGGAGATCGAGCATCTGTGGGCGAGCCTTCATGGCGTGGATCACGAGTTCGTTTCCACTATCGAAGACCAGCACGACCGTCTCCAGCAGCCGACCGTGGGTGTCGAACCCGAGCCGGAGCTGCCTGGCTGGGCTGTCATCATCGAGGTCCTCGATCCAGGTCGCCCATGTTGCAGCCTGGATCGCATCCTCGGCATCGACGCCATGTGTGAGAGCCGAGGGGTGGACTCTCACGCCGAGGCCAGCGCCTCGCGGATCACCTCGGAGCGCGACTTGCCTTCACGCTCCGCCCTCGCATCAAGGGCGCTGATCTCGTCCGCCGTGAGGCGCAGCGCGATGACCTGTGACGGTTCCGCGCCACGACCAGGCCGACCACGACCCCGCTTCTTCAACGCCGCCACGTCATAGCCAGCGTCGGCCTCGGCCGCCCAGGCCGCAATCTGCTCCTCGGTGACGGGCGTGCCGTTGATCGTCTCGCGCTCGCTCATGCCATTAATGTTATACGAAAACACGAGCGGCGGCGAGGATCATCCCGAGATCATCTGCCAGATCCACTCGAAGAGGCTCTTCCCGTCAACCTGCGACACAAGAACTGTCGCTACCGCAACGATGAGAGACACGACCGCAACCCAAAGCGCAAGACGCCCGGTGCGGAAAGCGTCAGCAGAGGAATCGAGTGAGGACACGGTCGGAAGAATGTCGCGATAGTCGTTGTCCGCCTGCCGCAGCTGTTCGAACCATTCCTCATGCCGCTCTTTGAGGCTGTCGTTGAAGCCGATGGGCGCTTCCGGTGATTTCTTCGCCTTGCGTGCGCGTGACCGCTCGTCAGGAGTCGGGACATAGCTGACTTCGGGCCCCCTCCCGATACCAAGAGCGCTTCCAGAACGCAGCAACATCACGCTGCATGCCTGCCAAGTCGAGACTCAGCGTAAGGAAGCTCTGACGCAGTCCGCGGATCGCCCGCGGACGGAACTTGCCGTGCCGCGCCCGTCGAACAACGGTGACGTCCCCTGAGGTGGTGGACTTTCCGGCGGTGTCCGTGCCGTTGTCGACGTGAGTGAGCCATCGTGCGAGGGTCAGTGAAGACCGCCAAGTCATTCACGAAAGGACGCCTCACACGATGGCTCTTGACCAGTCTGC
>JAATFA010000019.1 GCA_015655445.1 Actinomycetales bacterium
ACGAGGCCTACCGCGAGTGGGTCACGAGCGTCGAGACGACGAACTACATCTTCGGCACGGCCGCGGGCCCGCATCCGTTCCCTGCGATGGTGCGCGACTTCCAAAAGATCATCGGCGAGGAGGCGCGGCAGCAGGTGCTCGACCTCACGGGCCGCCTCCCCGACGCCGTGATCGCGTGCGTGGGCGGCGGCTCGAACGCGATCGGCATCTTCTCGGCCTTCCTCGACGACGCCGACGTGCGCCTGTACGGCCTCGAGGCCGCCGGCGACGGGATCGACACGGATCGCCACGCCGCGTCGATCGAGCGCGGGCGGCCGGGCGTGCTGCACGGCGCGCGCAGCTACCTGCTGCAGGACGAGGACGGGCAGACGCTCGAGTCGCACTCGATCTCCGCGGGCCTCGACTACCCGGGCGTCGGCCCGCAGCACGCGTTCCTCGCCGACATCGGGCGCGCGCAGTACCTGCCCGCGACCGACTGGGAGGCGATGGACGCGCTGCGCCTGCTGAGCCGCACCGAGGGGATCATCCCCGCGATCGAGTCCGCGCACGCGCTCGCGGGCGCGCTCCGGATCGGCCGCGAGCTCGGCCCGGAGGCGATCCTGCTCGTCAACCTGAGCGGCCGCGGCGACAAGGACGTCGCGACCGCGGGCCGCTGGTTCGGCCTGCTCGACGAGCATGCGAGGCAGGAGTGACCGCGGCCGCCCGCCGCTCGGTCGCGACGGCGATCGAGGCCGCCCGTGTTGGGGGGCGCGGCGTGCTCGTCGGCTACCTGCCGGTCGGCTTCCCCGACCTCGCCACGAGCGTGGACGCGGCCGTCGCCCTCGTCGAGAACGGCGTCGACGCGATCGAGCTCGGCCTGCCCTACTCCGACCCGGTCATGGACGGGCCCGCGATCCAGCGCGCGACGCAAGCGGCGCTCGCGGGCGGCTTCCGCGTGCGCGACGTCTTCGCCGCCGTCGAGGGCGTGCGCGCGCGCGTCGACGCGCCCGTGCTCGTCATGACGTACTGGAACCCCGTGCTCCAGTACGGCGTCGACCGCTTCGCGGACGCCCTGCGCGACGCGGGGGGCGCGGGCCTCATCACGCCCGACATCACGCCCGACTCCGCCGACGAGTGGATCGCCGTGAGCGAGCGCACGGGACTCGATCGCGTCTTCCTCGCCGCGCCGACCTCGAGCGACGAGCGCGTGCGTGCGACCGTCGCCGCGAGCCGGGGGTTCGTCTACGCCGTCTCGACGATGGGCATCACGGGCGCCCGCGCCGACGTCGACGCCGCCGCACGGCGCCTCGTCGCGCGACTGCGCGAGGCGGGCGCCGCGAACGCGTGCGTCGGGATCGGCATCTCGACACCCGCGCACGTCGCTAAGGTGCTCGAGTACGCCGACGGCGCGATCGTCGGATCCGCTCTCGTCACGGCGCTCGCGGAGGGCGGGGTCGAGCGGCTCGCGCGGCTCGCCTCCGAGCTCGCTCGGGGCACCCGGTGAGGCGTGCGCCGCGCGCCTCCACTAGTCTGAGCTTCGGCCCGCGGTAGCGCCTCCGCGCCAGCACCCCCAGAAAGGTCCCCGCCTTCGTGTCACCGACGCTGACTTCGATCCTCCCGGCGAGCATCCCCAGCCCGAGCCCGGACTGGGCGGCGATCCCCCTCGGCACCTGGCTGTGCGACATCGGGCTCACGTGGGTTCCGGCGGGCTTCGAGGTCCGCACGTATGCCATCTGCATCATCGTGGGCATGATCGTCGCGGCGTGGATCGGTAACGTGCGCCTCGCGCGCCGCGGTTCGGAGCCCGGCATCATCCTCGACATCGCCCTCCTCGCGGTCGTGGGGGGCATCGTCGGCGCGCGCATCTGGCACGTCGTGACGCATCCGGACGACTACTTCGCCGGCCAGTCGCCGATCGAGTGGTTCGCGGTGTGGAACGGCGGCCTCGCGATCTTCGGCGGCCTGCTCGGCGGCGCGTTCGGCGCGTGGGTCGGCTGCCGCTGGACGGGCATCCGGTTCTGGTCGTTCGCCGACGCCGTCGCGCCCGGCCTGCTCGCGGCGCAGGCGCTCGGCCGCTTCGGCAACTACTTCAACCACGAGCTCTACGGGGGACCGACCGACCTGCCGTGGGGACTGCAGATCGAGTCGACGAACCCCGCCTACCCCGCGGGGCTGCCGGACGGCACGCTCTTCCACCCCACCTTCCTCTACGAGATGCTGTGGAACGCGTTCGGCATCGCCGTCGTCCTCCTCATCGAGCGGCAGTACCGGCTGCAATGGGGCAAGACGTTCGCGCTCTACCTCATGTGGTACGGCATCGGCCGCAGCTGGTTCGAGTCCATCCGCATCGATCCGAGCCTGCTCTTCCTCGGGATCCGCACGAACGTGTGGGGCGCGTTCGCCGCGATCGTCCTGGGCCTCGTCATCCTCATCGTCCAGACGCGACGCCATCCGGGGCGCGAGCCCGGAGTGTACCGTCCCGGGCGCGAGTGGAAGAAGCCTGCTGTAGAATCGGACGACACCTACGGGGACGATGACACGCCTGGCGAGGAGGCCGCGGCGAGCGAGGGAATGCCTGCCACAAGCGGAGCGCGCGCCACGTCCTAGGCGCATGACACGTCCCATGCGACCCGGGTGCGGCGTCCGCCGCACCCAGCCACTCCTCTCCTGCTCCCCCTCGTCCGGGAGCAGTCCTCATCCACGACGGGCCACCGGCGTCCCCTCGTACTAGCGTCTCCGTGAGGACGGTACGACTATGGCTCCCACGACACCCTTCGAGCGGTTCGGCTCGGTCCCCGCGACGACGGGCCTCTACGACCCGCGCTTCGAGCGCGACGCGTGCGGCCTCGCGATGGTCGCGACCCTCCGCGGCACCCCGGGGCACGACATCATCGACGCCGCCCTCGACTCGCTGCGCCACCTCGAGCATCGCGGTGCGGTCGGCTCCGACGCCGGCACGGGCGACGGCGCGGGCATCATCACGCAGGTCCCGGACGCGTTCCTGCGCGCCGTCGCGCCGTTCGAGCTGCCGCCGGCGGGTCGCTACGCGGTCGGGATCGCGTTCCTGCCGACTGACCCGCGTGAGCGCGCGGCGCACAAGGCGGGCATCGAGCGCATCGCCGCGGAGGAGAGCCTCGTCGTCATCGGATGGCGTCCCGTGCCGGTCGAGCCCGCGCAGCTCGGTGCGCTCGCGCGCGCCGCCATGCCCGCCTTCGAGCAGCTCTTCCTGCGCTCGGAGGATCTGGGCGAGGATGGCGGCGGCCTCTCCGGCATCGAGCTCGATCGTCTCGCCTTCCGCTTGCGCAAGCGCGCGGAGCGGCAGCTCGGCGCCTACTTCCCGTCGCTCTCGAGCCGCACGCTCGTCTACAAGGGCATGGTCACGACGCTCCAGCTCGAGCCGTTCTACCCGGACCTGAGCGACGAGCGCTTCGCGTCGAGGCTCGCGCTCGTGCACTCGCGCTATTCGACCAACACGTTCCCCTCGTGGCCGCTCGCGCAGCCGTTCCGGATGATCGCCCACAACGGCGAGATCAACACCGTGCAGGGCAACCGCAACTGGATGCGCGCGCGTCAATCCCAGCTCGAGTCCGAGGTGCTCGGCGATCTGCGACCGCTTTTCCCGATCGTCACGGAGGGTGCGAGCGACTCCGCCTCGTTCGACGAGGTGGTCGAGCTGCTCAACCTCGGCGGCCGTTCGCTGCCGCACGCGATGATGATGATGGTGCCGGAGGCCTACGAGAACCAGGTCGACATCGACCCGGCCCGCCGGGACTTCTACGAGTACCATTCGATGCTCATGGAGCCGTGGGACGGCCCGGCCGCCCTGGTCTTCACCGACGGCTCGCTCGTCGGCGCCACCCTCGACCGCAACGGACTCCGGCCGGGCCGCTACCTCGTGACCGACGACGGCCTCGTCGTGCTGGCCAGCGAGATCGGCGTGCTCCAGATCGAGCCGAGCAGGGTCGTGCGCAAGGGGAGGCTCCGGCCGGGCAAGATGTTCCTCGTCGACACCGAGGCGGGTCGCATCGTCGAGGATGATGAGATCAAGACCGAGCTGGCAGCATCCGAGCCGTGGGGGGAGTGGCTCGACAAGGGCCGCATCAACCTCAAGGACCTGCCGGACCGCGAGCACATCGTGCACACTCCGGCCTCTGTCACCCGCCGCCTGCGCACCTTCGGATACACGGAGGAGGAGGTGCGTATCCTGGTGACCCCGATGGCGCAGAACGGCGCGGAGCCGCTCGGCGCCATGGGATCCGACACGCCCATCGCGGTCCTCATCCAGCGTCCGCGACTGCTGTTCGACTACTTCACCCAGCAGTTCGCTCAGGTCACCAACCCACCGCTGGACAGCATCCGCGAGGAGGTCCTCACCTC
>JAATFA010000142.1 GCA_015655445.1 Actinomycetales bacterium
ATCAACGCGTTCGTGGCCGCGCGCGAGGTGCTCATCCCGATCCAGTGCGAGTACTACGCGCTCGAGGGACTCAGTCAACTCCTCAACAGCATCGCTCTCATCGAGAGGCACCTCAATCCCGAGCTCAAGGTGTCGACGATCCTGCTCACGATGTATGACGGAAGGACGAACCTGTCGAACCAGGTGGCTCGGGACGTGCGCGAGCACTTCCCAGGCATCGTGCTCGACTCGGTCATCCCGCGTTCGGTGCGGATCTCGGAGGCTCCGGGATACGGCCAGAGCGTCATCACCTATGATCTGAACTCCTCCGGCTCGCTCTCCTACCTCGAGGCGGCCGCGGAGATCGCACGACGAGGAGCACCGGAGTAATGGCGACGAAGAGGACTGGACTGGGCCGCGGCATCAGCGCGCTCATCCCCACGAGCGAATCGGGTGCTCGGCCCGTCGACGTGTTCTTCCCCGAGCGCGCCGTCGAGAGCGAGGCCGAGCTCGTCTCCGTCCCCGGGGCGCGACTCGCGAACCTGAGCCCCGACGACATCGTTCCGAACCGGCAGCAGCCGCGCAAGGAGTTCGGGCGTGAGGAGCTCGAGGAGCTCATGGTCTCGATCCGGGAGTTCGGCGTGCTGCAGCCCGTCGTCGTCCGTCCGATCGCCAAGCCGGGGGAGCCGGGTCCCCACTTCGAGCTCGTCATGGGCGAGCGCCGACTGCGGGCGACGAAGGAGCTCGGCCTCGACGCCATCCCCGCGGTCATCAAGAACACCGCCGACGACGCGATGCTGCGGGACGCGCTCCTGGAGAACCTTCATCGCGCGCAGCTCAACCCCCTCGAGGAGGCGTCGGCGTATCAGCAGCTGCTGACCGACTTCGGCATCACGCAGGAGCAGCTCGCGGAGCGGATCGGGCGCTCGCGCCCGCAGATCAGCAACACCCTGCGGCTCCTCCGTCTGCCGGAGAGCGTGCAGGCGCGCGTCGCGGCGGGCGTCATCAGTGCGGGGCACGCCCGCGCGATCCTCGCGGTCGGGGATCCGGAGGGCATGGAGCGCCTCGCAGACAAGATCGTCAACGAGGAGCTCTCGGTACGCGCGGCGGAGGCCGCCGCCGGGCAGGTCACGACACGGCGGCCGCGGCCTCGGCCCGTCGCCGGCAAGCGGCAGGGACAGCTCGACGAGATCGCGGAACGGCTCGGCGACCGCTTGAACACGCGCGTGCGCGTGACGCTCGGGGCGAGCAAGGGGTCGATCGTCATCGACTTCGCGACGATCGCGGACCTCAACCGGATCCTCGGCGAGATCGGAGACCCCGGCTACCAGTGATCGGGCCCGCACGTCGTCGCCGTGGGGCGCGGCGCAGGCTGCGCCGGTCGCGCGAGGCGGTGCGGGCGGCACTGAAGGGATGCGGGCGGCACCGGGGGATGCGGCGCGAGCGCACAGTGCCCATCGAGGGTGGTGCCGGCCGCGCGAGCGGCGCCGTGGTGCGAGCGCACAGGCCCCACGCGGGGTGGTGCGAGTGGCGCTGGTGGTGCGAGCAGTGCGGGGCGCGTGAGCGCGCAGCGTCGCGTGAACCTTCGGGGCCTGCAGGCGGTGGGGTCGCACGGGCGGGCGGTGGACACGCCAGGGTGGCGCGGACATGCGAGGGTGGCGCGGCCAGCGCGTGCGCAGCGCCGTGCGGCGGGGAACGAGTGGTGCGGGCCGCGCGCGCGCCGGGCCACGCAGGGCGACAGGGCGGCCGCAACCGCGCAGGGCGCGGGGCGGGCGCAGCCGCGCCGGGCCACAGGGTGAGGGCGCGCGGTCCGCGTGAGCGGGCAGAGCGTCCGGTCACCTGCCCACCGGTCGATCGACAGCGGTCAGGACGCGAGCGACTCGCGCAGCGCCGCCTCGGCGAGAGCGGAATACACCCAGCCGAGGTCGTGTCCCGCGGCCTCGAGCGCTTGCGGCAGCAGCGAGGTCTCGGTGAGGCCCGGCAGCACGTTCGCCTCGAGGAACCACGGCGTGCCGGCCGCGTCGACGATCATGTCGACGCGGGAGAGGTGGCGCATGCCGAGCGCGCGATGGACGGCGACGGCCTCGGCGCTCGCGCGAGCGGCGACGTCCTCCGTCAGACGCGCGGGCACGAAGAACCGCGTCTCGCCGGCGTTGTAGCGCGCCTCGAAGCTGTAGACGCCCGAGCGCGGCACGATCTCGATGGCGGGCAGGGCGACCGGTCCGTCTCCGCTGTCGATGATGCCGATCGCGATCTCGGTGCCGACGATCTTCTGCTCGAGAAGCGCGACGTCTCCGTAGGTGTAGGCGTCGACCATGGCCCGCGGGAGGTCGGCGGCGTCCGAGACGATCGTGACGCCCTGGGCCGATCCGCCGCGCGCGGGCTTGACGACGACGGGCACAGGGAGCTCGTCCGCGATCGCCTCGAGCACGCTCGTGGCGCTCAGCTCGCGAAAGGCGTCGCGGGGCAGCGCGATCGAAGGCGGCGTGGAGACGCCCGCGCGGCGCGCGAGCGTCTTGCCCGTCGGCTTGTCCCATGCGAGGCGCGCGGCCTCCGAGCGCGACCCGACGAACGGGATCCCAGCGAACTCGAGGAGCCCGCGCAGCGCGCCGTCCTCGCCGCTCGCCCCGTGGAGGGCCGGCCACACGACATCGGGCCTGCGCTCGCGCAGATAGGCGAAGAGCGAGGCGTCCGGGTCGCGCAGCTCCACTTGGATGCCGTGGCCCGCGAGACTGTCGGCGACGCGTCGTCCCGACCGCAGCGAGACGTCGCGCTCGTGCGAGATGCCCCCCGCGAGCACGACGACCGAACGCACGGCCCCGTTCATCCGAGGTTCGGCGGCGGGCTCACGACGCCCCGCTCGGCGCGGACGCTGCGCAGGGGCGCGGTCTGCGAGAACTCGTTGAGCAGCTCCAGCTCCCCGTTGATGACGGTCGCGAGCCTGCGGATCCCCTCCCGGATGTAGTCCGGGGTCGGGTAGCAGAACGAGAGCCGCATGGCGGTGCGGCCGTCGCCGTCCGCGTAGAAGGCCGTGCCGGGCGTGTAGGCGACGAGCTCCTTGACGGCGCGGGGGAGCATGGCCTTCGAGTCGAGGTTCGGCGGCAGGCTGAGCCAGACGTAGAACCAGCCGTTCGGCACGGTCCAGCGCAGGCCCGGCAGGTGCTCGGCGAGGGCCGCGAGCATCGCGTCGCGGCGCTCGCGGTACACGTCGCGGAAGGTCGCGATCTGGCCGCGCCAGTCGGCGGAGGCGAGGTACTCGGAGACGACGGTCTGGCTGAACGAGCTCGGCGAGAGCACCGCCGCCTCGTTCGCCAACACGAGCTTCTCTCGTACAGCGTGGGGTGCGAGCGCCCACCCGACGCGCATGCCGGGCGCGAGCGTCTTCGAGAACGTGCCGAGGTAGACGACCCCCTCGCGCTCGACCGAGCGCATGGCGTGCGGCGGAGGCGCGTCGAAGTAGAGCAGGCCATACGGGTTGTCCTCGATGACGAGGATGTCGTGCGCGCGTGCGATCTCCAGGATCTCCATGCGCCGCTGCCAGCTGAGGGTCACGCCCGCCGGGTTGTGGAACGTCGGCACCGTGTAGAGCAGCTTGATGCGTCCGCCCGCCGCGCGCACGCGGACGATCGCGTCCCGCAGCGACTCGGGCACCATGCCGTGGTCGTCCATAGCGATGTGCACGACCTCCGCCTGGAAGGAGCGGAAGACGACGAGCGCCGTCACGTAGCTCGGGCCCTCGGCGAGCACGACGTCCCCGGGATCGAGGAAGAGCTTCGCGAGCAGCTCGAGGGCGTGCTGGGAGCCGGTCGTCACGACCACGTCGTCCGCGCTCGCCGAGATGCCCTCGAGCGCCATGACCTCGAGGATCTGCTCACGGATGCGGGGCGAGCCCTGGCCCGATCCGTACTGCAGCGCGACCGGCCCGTGGAGGGCGAGCGCGCGCTCCATGGCCGCCGCGACGAGCTCGCGCGGCAGGGCGGAGACGAACGGCATGCCCCCGGCGAGGGAGACGACCTCGGGGCGCGAGGCGACGGCGAAGAGGGCTCGGACCTCCGAGGCGGCCAGCCCAGCGGTGCGCTGCGCGTAGTGGTCGTACCACGGGTCGAGGTTGGTTCCCTCATTCGTCATCGTCGTGTCCGTTTCGCGTCGGTTCCGTCCAGGATATGCGCGTCGTGCCGCGGAACGGGCATCCCGGCACGTCGCGCGCCCGTCGAGCGCGACGAGGACGCGTGCCGCGCGGCCCCTCGGCGAGACGACGACGGCCCCGCCGGACGAGCCGACGGGGCCGTGCGAGGGTCCGCGAGCGCTCTCGCGGCGCGGATCAGGCGAGGAACTCGGCGAGGTCCGCCTCGAGAGCGGGCTTCGGCTTGGCACCGATGACGGTCTTGACGACCTCGCCGCCGCGGTACACCTTCATCGCGGGGATCGAGGTGATCTGGTACTTCATCGCGGTCTGTGGGTTGTCGTCGACGTTGAGCTTGACGATGTCGATCTTGTCGGCGTTCTCGGCCGCGATCGCGTCGAGGATGGGCGAGACAGCACGGCACGGGCCGCACCACTCGGCCCAGAAGTCGACCATGATCGTCTTGTCCGACTTGAGGACCTGGTCCTCGAACGTCGCGTCGGTCACTTCTCTCGTGGACATGGTGTTCCTTCCTTCAGGAGCGTGCGCGCCGGCGCTCGGGTCGAGGTCCGGTCTCGCGGGGTACGGGTCAGCGTCCGGTGCTGGGGGTCACGGGCTCAGGCGCTCGCGGCGACGGGCTCGGCCGCGCGCGGCGCGTCCGCGACCTGCGGGATGGCGTCGGCCGGGAGGGACGCGAGGTAGTGCTCGGCGTCAATCGCCGCGACCGTGCCGGACCCCGCCGCCGTCACCGCCTGCCGGTAGGTCGGATCGATGACGTCGCCCGCCGCGAACACACCCGGCAGATTGGTGCGCGAGCTGCGTCCCTCGACGGCGATCGTGCCCTCCGGCGTCAGCTCGAGCTGGCCGTGGACGAGGTGTGTGCGCGGGTCGGAGCCGATCGCGATGAAGAGCCCCGCCACGTCGAGCGCGCTCTCGGATCCGTCGACCGTGTCGACGAGGCCCACGCCCGTGACGTGCGTGTCGCCGTAGATGCGCGTGACCTCCTTGTTCCAGAGGAACTCGATCTTCGGGTCGGCGAACGCGCGTTCCTGCATCGTCTTCGAGGCCCGGAGGCTGTCGCGGCGGTGGATGACCGTGACCTTGTCGGCGAACCGCGTGAGGAAGGTCGCCTCCTCCATCGCGGAGTCGCCGCCGCCGACGACCGCGATGTGCTTCTGGCGGAAGAACGCGCCGTCGCACGTCGCGCACCACGAGATCCCGTAGCCGCTCAGGCGCGCCTCGTCCTCGAGGCCGAGCTTGCGGTACGCGGAGCCCGTCGCGAAGACGAGGGCGTTGGCCTCGTGCACCGCGCCGCTGCCGAGCGTCACGCGCTTGACGGGGCCCGTGAGCTCGAGCCGCGTGACGTCGTCGTAGACGATCTCGGCGCCAAACCTCTCCGCCTGCTGCTGCATGCGCGTCATGAGGTCGGGGCCCATGATCCCCTCGGGGAACCCCGGGAAGTTCTCGACCTCGGTCGTCTTCATGAGCTCGCCGCCGAACTCGACCGAGCTGGCGATCACGAGGGGCCGCAGGTCGGCGCGGGCCGCATAGATCGCGGCCGTGTACCCGGCAGGGCCCGACCCCACGATGATGAGCTGTCGTACTGGCATGCTGGTCCTATCTCCCGCGCAGTACAACACATCCTAGGCACGGCCTATTCCTGCTCGGGAGTCCGTGCGCACGGCGCCGCGGGCGGCACGCGTCAGCGGCGCACGCGGCGCACGAGCGGGCCGACCGCGCCGCGCAGCTCCGGGTTGCGCATGGCCGCGAGCACGCCGCCGTAGATCGCGGCCATGACGATGCCCGCGACGACGATCGCGACGAGCGCCTGCGGGATGCCGGCGACGGCGAACCCTCCGCGCGAGAACCCGCCGAGCGCCGCGACGAGCGCCGCGCCCGCCGCGCCCGCGACGATCGCGGCGAGGACGTGCTGCACGATGCCGCGGAGGATGCGCGATCCGTCGAGGCGTCCGAGGCGGCGACGCAGCAACGCGGCGGTCACGACCATCTGCACGGTGCCCGCGACGGTCGTGACGAGCGCGATGCCCGGGCCGATGAGGCCGCTCGGCAGCGCCATGCACGCGAGCGCGCCGGCGGAGAAGAGCGCGGCCTGCACGATCTGGACGAAGAACGGCGTGCGCGTGTCGTCGAGCGCGTAGAAGGCGCGCTGGAGCACGAACTGCACGGAGAACGGCGCGAGGCCGATGAGGTAGGCGACGAGCACGAGCGCCATCGCGGCGATGTTGTCGAAGGACGACTCGAACACGCGCGCGAGCGGGAACGCGACGGCCATGAGCGCGGCCGCGCCGAAGACGACGACGAGCGCGATCGACCGGATGGAGGCGGAGAGGTCCTCGCGCACGGCGTCGAGGCGCCCCGCGGTCGCGTGCCCGCTCATGCGCGTGTAGTAGGCGGTCGCGATCGAGACGGCGACGACCGAGTGCGGGAGCATGAAGACGAGCCAGGAGTTCTGCAGCGCCGCGATCGAGGCGCCCGAGTCGGCGAGGGAGGAGACGCGGCTCTGCAGGATGCCCGCGAGCTGGGTGACGAGGACCATCCCGAACACCCAGCCTGCGGCGCGACCGGTGCGACCGAGCCCGACGCCGCGCCAGCGGAAGTCGGGGCGGTAGCGCAGGCCCGCCCGGCGCCAGAACAGGGCGAGCACGAGCGCCTGGCATGCGACGCCGAGCGTCGCCGAGCCGCCGAGCACGGCGACGAGGCCGGGGCTCCAGGCGGAGGCGGGGCGCGGGTCGGCTCCCGCGAAGAGCGCGGAGAGCACGACGAGGCCTGCGATCGCGACGACGTTGTTGAGCACGGGCGCCCAGGTGAACGGGCCGAAGACCTGGCGTGCGTTGAGCACCTCGCCGAGCAGGCTGTAGAGCGCGTAGAAGAAGATCTGCGGAAGGCACCACCACGCGAAGAGCAGCGCGAGGTGCATCGTCGCGGGGTCGAAGCCGCGCGCACCACCCGAGGAGGACTGGGCGTAGAGCGCGACGAGCGCGGGCGCCGCGAGCGTCGCGATGGCCGCGAGCGCGGCGAACGCGACGATGCCGAGGGTCAAGAGCCGGTTGATGAACCGCTCGCCCGCACCCGCGTCGACGCTCGCGCGCACGATCTGCGGCACGAGCACGGCGCTCAGGATGCCGCCCGCGATGAGCGCGTAGACGTTGTTGGGGAGCTGGTTGGCGAGCGCGAACGCGTTCGCGGAGTCGCTCGCGATCTGCCCGATCGTGTTCGCGAGCACGATGACCTTGAGGAAGCCGAGCACGCGGCTCACGAGCGTGCCGGCCGCGAGCAGCGCGCTCGCGCGACCGAGACCGGGCGAGCGGGAGGCGGCCGCCTCACTCATCGGCGGCACGCTCCTGCTCGCGCAGCCGGCGTCCGCGGAAGACGCTGCGCACGACGCCCGCGGCGAAGAGGAGCACGACGAGGCCGATGAGCACGCCCGTGCCCACCGCCTCCCAGCCGGCCGCGACGTTGACGGTGACCGACTCGATGCCGCCGAGCTGCACGGGCGGTGAGCCCGTCGTCGTGATGCTCTCGGTGACCATGACGTCGCCGTTGCCGACCGTCTGCACGGGCACGAGCTTGCGCGTGACCGACTGTGCCGGGAGATCCACGGCCATCGTGGGCGTCGTGACGATGAGGTGCCCGCGGTTCGAGCGCACGGTGAGCGAGACCGTGACCGGCACGCGCAGGTCGTTGCGGATGTCGACGGGCAGCTCGGGCCGCGACCCGAGGTTGATCTGGCTCGACGGCTCGACGCGCACGGATGCGAGCAGGGTCGTCGACTCCTTGAGGTAGGCGGTCACCTCCGTCGGCCAGCCCGCGGAGTCGGTGACCCAGGACTGCGAGAGCAACGAGAGCAGCCGCGCGTGCCGCGACCCCGTGATCGTCGAGGGGTCGGGCGCGACGGTCGCGAACTGGTCCTCCGCCCCTGTCGTGGTGAGCATGCGCGCGACCTGGGCGATGCGGTCGGTGGGCTCGGGCTTGTCGACGACGGTCGCGGGCGTCGAGGCCGACGCGAGCGCGGATCCCACGTCCTGCAGTTGCACCCAGCCGAGGCCCGCGAGGGTGGAGAGGACGTCGCCCGCGCGGAAGGGCGCGGCGGGCAGCACGCGGTCGAGCGTCATGAGCGGCATGCGCGGCGCGGCCGGCCGCTCGGCGCCGACGACCGCGAGGGCCGCGGCGAGCTGCGCCATCGCCCCGTCGAAGGCGCCCGTGCTGCGGGCGTTCGCCCCCTCCCGGAAGAGTCGCGACAACAGCGAGCTCGACACGAGCACGGACGAGTCGCCGACGGACGACGCCGCGCCGAGCGTCATGCCGTTCGTGTCGCGCTGCACGTTCCCGTCGCTCAGGATCGTCGTCTTCCAGCCGTAGCCCGCGAACGCGCCGAGCTCGGATCCCGTGACGGTGTCGTCGGCGGGCCATGCGAGGTCGGTGCGCGTCCAGTCCCACGCGAGCAGATCCTGCACGGAGGGGATCGCGGGTCCCGCGGCGGTGCTCGCCGTCGGCGCGGGGGTCGGCTGCGCGGGCGTCGGGCTCTCGGTCGGCGTGCTCGTGGGCGTCGGGATCGTGCTCGGGTCGATCGCGTACGCGAACGACGTGAGGCCGGGGAACTGCTGCGCCCCGGCCTGCGCGACGGCGGCCATGTCGGCATCGGAATATGCGAGCGGGAACGTCTCGTTGCTCACCTCGCGCAGCCGATCGAGCCACTCGAGCGCGCTCGCGGGCGCCGATGTGCCGAGCACGCGGATCGAGGCGATGATCATGGGGTCGATGCCGAGGGCGACCGGACGGTCGGCGAGCGCGGCGAGCTCGCGCGTGAGCACGCCCGTCGGCGAGGTGTAGTTCGCGAGGTCCTGGCTCGGGATGAGGCCCGTCCGCTGCACGGGAACGGTGATGGGCGCCGCGGCGACGAGCGGGACCGAGGACGGCCGCTGGCCCGCGTCCCACACGATCGTGCTGCGCCCGACCGCGACCGTGGAGCCGTGCGCCGACAGGACGATCGAGAGTCGGCGCGCGCCGAAGGGGGACGCGTCGCTCATCCCGACCTCCGCGGCGGGCACGGTGATGCGCGGGCCGTCCTCGCTCGCGCCCGCGGAGAGGTCGCCGAGCACGACGGGCGCGCCGAGCTGTGCGCCCGGCACGGCGTCGCCGAGGGACGCGGCGAGCCACGAGGAGAGGTCGTCGCTGCGCGTGACGGGGGTGCGGTCGAGCACGAGCGTCGCGCTCAGTCCCGTGAGGTAGTCGTCGCCGTCGTTGGAGACGGTGAAGTCGACCGCGAGGTCCTCGTTCGGCCCGATCTGTCCGAGTCCCGCGGGCGCGATGGAGACGGAGACGGAGCCGGCGGCGGACCCCGCGGTCGGCGACGGAGTGGGGGTCGGCGTCGGGGCGGCAGCGAGCCCCGCGGTCACCGTCGCCGCGAGGACGGCGGCGACGGCGAAGGGGCTCAACTGCACGCGCAGGCCTCCGCACGCCCTCCGGCCGACATGGCACCGAGTCTAGGACACGCCGCTTCGGCGCTTCCGGAGCGCCCGGGGCGGTGGCCCCGGGCAGGCCGGACACGTCCGGCGCAGCGCGCGGATCGCTCCGCCTAGACTCGAGAGGACATGGAGAGCGTCGCCGATGCCGTCCGCCGGCTCACCGAGCTCGCCGCGACCCCTCCGGTCGTGGCCCTCGCCGACGCGTTCGCCACGGCCGGGCACGAGCTCTCGCTCGTCGGCGGCCCCGTGCGCGACGCCTTCCTCGGGCGGCCCGTCGCCGACCTCGACTTCGCGACCGACGCGCGGCCGGACCGCATCCTCGAGATCGTCCGGCCCATCTCGACGGCGCAGTGGGACGTCGGGCGCGCCTACGGCACGATCGGGGCGCGCGTCGCCGGCGAGAGCGTCGAGATCACGACCTACCGCGCCGACAGCTACGACGGTGCGACGCGCAAGCCCGCTGTCGAGTTCGGCGACACGCTCGAGGGCGACCTCGCGCGTCGGGACTTCACCGTCAACGCCCTCGCGCTCCGGCTGCCGCAGCGGCAGCTCGTGGACGTCTCCTCGGGCGTCGAGGACCTCATCGCGCGGCGGCTGACGACGCCGGGCCGCCCGGAGGCCTCCTTCGGCGACGACCCCCTGCGCATGCTGCGCGCGGCGCGCTTCACCGCGCAGCTCGGCTTCGAGATCGACCCGGCGACCCTCGCGGCGATGCGCGAGCTCGCGGGCCGCATCGAGATCGTCTCCGCCGAGCGCATCGGCGACGAGCTCGCGAAGCTCCTGCGCGCCGACCGCCCGCGCCGCGGCATCGAGGTGCTCGTCGACACGGGGCTCGCGGCGCTCGTGGTGCCGGAGATCCCCGCCCTGCGCCTCGAGGTCGACGAGCACGCGCACCACAAGGACGTCTACGAGCACTCCCTCACCGTGCTCGACCAGGCGATCGACCTCGAGCGTGCGCGTCACCCGGGCGAGGCGCCCGATCTCGTGCTGCGCTGGGCAGCGATCCTGCACGACATCGGCAAGCCGAGCACGAAGCGGGTCGAGCCGGGAGGCGCGGTGACCTTCCACCACCACGACGTCGTCGGCGCGAAGCTCGCCGCTCGCCGGCTCAAGGCGCTGCGCTACGGCAACGACGTGGTCGACGCGGTCGCGCGGCTCATCGAGCTGCACTTGCGATTCTTCGGCTACGCGGAGGGCGCGTGGACCGACTCGGCCGTGCGTCGCTACGTGCGCGACGCGGGCCCGCTGCTCGAGCGGCTGCACATCCTCACGCGCGCGGACGTCACGACGCGCAACCGGCGCAAGGCCGAGCGGCTCGCCTCCGCCTACGACGACCTCGAGGAGCGCATCGCGCGGCTCGCCGAGGAGGAAGAGCTCGCGGCGATCCGGCCCGACCTCGACGGCGAGCAGATCATGCGCGTGCTCGGCATCGGACCCGGCCCGGATGTCGGGCGCGCGTACCGGTTCCTGCTCGACACGCGCCTCGACGAGGGCCCGCTCGGGGCGGAGGAGGCGCAGCGGCGGCTGCGCGCGTGGTGGGCCCAGCGGGGATCGCGTTCCTGACGCCCGCGCGGCGCGCGTGCCACCGTCCGGCGGATCAGCGCGTCGAGGACGAGGCGAGCGCGTGCCGCGCGATGAACTCCTCGAGCAGCTCGCGGGCGACGTGGTCCGGATGCTGCACGGGCGGCGACTTCATGAAGTAGGCCGACGCGGCCTCGACCGGCCCCGCGAGGCCCGCGTCGAGGGCGAGCTTCGCGACGCGCACGGCGTCGATGACGACGCCCGCCGAGTTCGGCGAGTCCCACACCTCGAGCCGGTACTCGAGCGCGGTCGGCGCGCCGCCGAAGCCGTGTCCCTCGAGCCGCACATACGCGAGCTTGCGGTCGGTGAGCCACGGCACGTGGTCGCTCGGCCCGATGTGCACGTCGTCCTCGGGCAGGTCGACCTCGATGTTGCTCGTGACCGAGCGCGTCTTGGAGATCTTCTTGGAGGCCAGGCGGCTCCGCTCGAGCATGTTGCGGAAGTCCATGTTGCCGCCGACGTTGAGCTGGTAGGTGCGGTCGAGCACGAGCCCGCGCTCCTCGAAGAGCCGCGCGAGCACCCGGTGCGTGATCGTCGCGCCGAGCTGGCTCTTGACGTCGTCGCCCACGACGGGCACGCCCGCGGCCGCGAAGCGCGCGGCCCACGCGGGGTCGCTCGCGATGAACACGGGGAGCGCGTTGACGAGGGCGACGTGCGCGTCGAGCGCCGCCTGCGCGTAGTGCTCGACCGCCCGCTGCGAGCCGACCGGCAGGTAGGTCACGAGCACGTCCGCCCCCGTGCGGCGCAGCACCTCGGCGACGTCGACCGGCTCGGCGGGCGACTCGTCGACGAGGTCGCGGTAGTACTCTCCGAGGCCGTCGAGGGTGGGGGCGCGCTCGACCGTCACGCCCGTGGGCGGCACGTCGGCGAAGCGGAAGGTGTCGTTGCGGCCGGCCCAGATCGCGTCGGCGAGGTCGCGGCCGACCTTCGTCGCGTCGACGTCGAACGCGGCGACGAACTCGATGTCGGCGATCGCGATGCCGCCGAGCACCGGGTGCATGAGGCCCGGGATGCGCTCGTCGAGCGGGGCGTCGCGGTAGTGGGTCACCCCCTGCACGAGCGAGTTCGCACAGTTGCCGATGCCGGCCAGGGCCACGCGCAGCGTCATGTCTCTCCTTGAGAATGGGAAGCGCTCGCCCTATCATGGGCAGGTTGCCCGGCTTCTGCCGGCAGCCATGATGCCGAAACCCTCCTGCTACAGACCGTCTGTAGCCGTTCGAGTCCAGAGGAGGTGGGTGACCCATGCATCAGTACGAGCTGATGGTGATTCTCGACCCGGAGGTCGATGAGCGCACCGTCGCACCCAGCCTAGACAAGTTCCTGGGCGTCATCCGCAACGACGGCGGCACGATCGACAACGTCGACGTGTGGGGCCGTCGTCGCCTCGCCTACGAGATCAACAAGAAGAGCGAGGGCATCTACGCCGTCGTGAACTTCACCGCCAACCCGGCCGCGACGGCGGAGCTCGACCGGCAGCTCAAGCTCAGCGAGGCCGTCATGCGCACGAAGGTCCTGCGCGCGGAGGAGGCCATCGCACGCGTCGCCGCGGCGGCGCAGGCGTCCGAGACGCGCGCGGCCCGCAAGGCCGCGGTGCGGGCGAGCGCGGAGTAGCGATGGCCGGCGAGACCATCATCACCGTCGTCGGCAACCTCACGGCCGACCCCGAGCTGCGCTACACGCAGAACGGCCTCGCGGTCGCGAACTTCACGATCGCTTCGACGCCGCGCACGTTCGACCGCGCGACGAACGACTGGAAGGACGGCGAGGCGCTCTTCCTGCGGGCGTCGTGTTGGCGCGACTTCGCCGAGCACGTGGCCGGCTCGCTCACCAAGGGCAGCCGCGTCATCGCGCAGGGGCGCCTGCGTCAGCGCAGCTACCAGGACCGGGACGGCAACAACCGCACGAGCATCGAGCTCGAGGTCGACGAGATCGGCCCTTCGCTGCGCTACGCGACCGCTCAGGTCACGCGCACGAGCGGGGGCGGTGGCGGTGGCCGCGGCGCGGCCCAGAGCGCGGCGGCCGAGGAGCCGTGGGCGGCGTCGGGTCCGGCATCCGGCACCGACGTGTGGAACACGCCCGGCGCCTACAACGACGACACTCCCTTCTGAGAACGAGGTAATCCGAAACCATGGCAGGAAAGTCCAGCGGCGATCGCCGCAAGCCGCGCAGCGCGGCCAAGGGCGGCAAGAGCGCGGCTCCCGCGAAGTCGGTGCGCGTCGGCGTCATCGACTACAAGGACGTCGCGACCCTCCGCAAGTTCATCTCCGAGCGCGGCAAGATCCGCGCCCGCCGCATCACCGGCGTATCGGTGCAGGAGCAGCGCCTCATCGCGCGCGCGGTCAAGAACGCGCGTGAGATGGCCCTTCTGCCCTACTCCGGATCGGGCAGGTGAGCGGACCATGTCGAAGCTCATCCTCACGCATGAGGTGTCCGGTCTCGGCTCGGCGGGCGACGTCGTCGAGGTGAGGAACGGGTACGCCCGCAACTACCTCATCCCGCAGGGATACGCGGTCGCCTGGAGCCGCGGCGGCCAGAAGCAGGTCGAGTCGATCAAGGCCGCGCGCGCGGCGCGCGAGCTCGCGACGATCGAGGAGGCCCGCGACCTCAAGGCACGGCTCGAGGCGACGAAGGTCACCCTCGCGGTGCGCGCGGGCTCGGAGGGACGCCTGTTCGGCTCCGTCAAGACCCAGGACGTCGCCGACGCGGTCGCGGCGGCCGGCATCGGCTCGATCGACAAGCGCACGATCGAGTTCGCCGCGCCGGTCAAGTCCGTGGGCGAGCACGAGGCGTCGGTGCGCCTGCGCGACGACATCGTCGCGACGATCACCCTGCAGGTGGTCGCGGCCAAGTAGCTGCGGATCGGCACGAGGGCGGCGGGAGACTCCCGTCGCCCTCGTCGTCGTGCCCGCTCGCGTGCGTCCCTGCCCCCTCGGCGGGAGCGCAAGGGGGGAGTTGTCCTCCGTTTTATGCACAGGTGGGTTTGTCAAGACCCGAAGTCTCAACCCCTGGTCCAGACGGATTTGCCCACACCTCCTGTGCAGAGAGAAATGCCTGGTCAGAGGGAAAGAACGGCTCGGTTCCCGCCCGTTGTCCCCAGAACTCTCCCCATATTTCTCACACCGACTCCGGCGTTTCGCGCACAGATGTCACACCTTTGTCCACAGGCTCGGTTGAGGGCCGCCGAGGCGCCTTCCTATCGTGGACGACCACAGGGGGGCTGCGCGCGTGCGGGACTGGGCGAGCGCGATGTCGGCGGTCTCCGGTAGTCCTGGCTGCGAACGGTCGGGCGATGCGACGGAGGGAGAGGGATGTCGATAGCGCACTTGGGCGTCGCGGGGGAGCCGCGGGCGGCGGAGCGCACGCCGCCGCACGATCTGCTCGCGGAGCAGAGCACGATCGGGGGCATGCTCCTGAGCGGCGACGCCGTCGCGGACGTGCTCGAGCTCGTGCGCGGGAGCGACTTCTACCTGCCCAAGCACGAGGTCATCTTCGACGCGATCCTCAACCTGTACTCGCACGGCGAGCCCACCGACGTCATCGCCGTCACCGACGAGCTCACCAAGAGCGGCGGCCTCGCGCGCGCGGGCGGGGCCGACTACCTCCACACGCTCACCCAGATCGTCCCCACGGCCGCGAACGCGGGGTACTACGCGTCGATCGTCGCGGAGAAGGCCGTGCTCCGCCGTCTCGTGGAGGCGGGCACGCGCATCGTGCAGATGGGCTACGCGAGCGAGGGCGAGGTCACCGACCTCGTCAACAACGCGCAAGCGGAGATCTACGGCGTGACGGGCGGCGTCGAGAGCGAGGACTACGTGCCGCTCACCGATGCGGTCACGAGCGCGATCGACGAGATCGAGGCCGCGAAGGGCCGCGAGGGGCAGATGGTGGGCGTGCCGACGGGCTTCGCCGAGATCGACCGTCTCACGAACGGGCTGCACCCCGGTCAGCTCATCATCGTCGCCGCGCGTCCGGCGATCGGCAAGTCGACGCTCGCGCTCGACTTCGCGCGGGCGGCCGCGATCAAGCACAAGCAGCCCACGATCATCTTCTCGCTCGAGATGGGCAAGAGCGAGATCGCGATGCGCCTGCTCTCCGCCGAGGCGAGCGTGCCGCTGCAGAACATGCGCAAGGGCACGGTCGACAACCGCGACTGGACGACGCTCGCGAGCACGCGCGGGCGCATCGCCGACGCGCCCCTCTTCATCGACGACAGCCCCAACATGACCCTCGTCGAGAT
>JAATFA010000004.1 GCA_015655445.1 Actinomycetales bacterium
AAGGTGAGCGACAAGCTCGGCGTCATCGAGCACCTCCTGCCGCGCGTGGACACGCTCCTCATCGGCGGCGGCATGCTCTTCACCTTCCTCGCCGCGCAGGGGCACGCCGTCGGCGCGAGCCTGCTCGAGCAGGACCAGATCGAGACGGTGCGGGGCTACATCGACGCGGCGCGCGAGCGCGGCGTGCGGCTCGTCCTGCCGACCGACGTCGTCGTGGCCGAGCGCTTCGCCGCCGACGCCGCGCACGAGGTCGCGCCTGCCGACGCGATCGAGTCGACGCGCTTCGGGTCCTCCGGCGTGGGGCTCGACATCGGGCCGCAGACGGCTCGGGCCTTCGCGGACGCGATCACGAGCGCGACGACGGTGTTCTGGAACGGCCCCATGGGCGTGTTCGAGTTCGAGGCGTTCGCCGCGGGCACGCGCACCGTCGCGGAGGCTCTCACGCACGTGCGCGGGCTCTCCGTCGTCGGCGGCGGGACTCCGCCGCGGCCGTGCGCACGCTCGGGTTCTCCGACGACCGGTTCGGCCACATCTCGACCGGCGGCGGTGCGAGCCTCGAGTTCCTCGAAGGCAAGGACCTGCCCGGTCTCGTCGTGCTGGGGTGGGAGCGGTGAGCGATCGCCTCCCGCTCATCGCGGGCAACTGGAAGATGAACCTCGACCACCTCCAGTCGATCGCGTTCGTGCAGAAGCTCGCGTGGACGCTCAAGGACGCGCGGCACGACTTCTCGACCGTCGAGGTCGCCGTCTTCCCGCCCTTCACCGACCTCCGCTCGGTCCAGACGCTCATCGCGGCCGACAAGCTCGAGCTGCGGCACGGAGCGCAGGACCTCTCCGCGCACGACAGCGGCGCATACACGGGGGAGGTGTCGGGCGCCTTCCTCGCCGCGCTCGACTGCCGCTACGTGATCGTGGGGCACTCGGAGCGCCGCACGCTGCACGGCGAGACGGACGAGGTCGTCGCGAGCAAGGTCGCGGCCGCCCTGCGCTTCGGCCTCGTGCCGATCGTGTGCGTGGGGGAGACGGCCGACGACCTCGAGACGCACGGGCCGAGCGCCGTCCCCGTCGCCCAGCTGCGCGCGGCCCTCGAGGACGTCGCGCCCGGCTCGGCGCTCGTCGTCGCGTACGAGCCCGTGTGGGCGATCGGCTCCGGGCAGGCCGCGACGCCCGATCAGGCGCAGCAGGTCGCGGCGGCGCTGCGCGCTGTGCTCGCCGAGCGGGACGGCGCGTGGGCGGCCGCGACGCGCATCCTCTACGGGGGAAGCGTCAAGGCCGCCAACATCGCCGGCTTCATGCGCGAGCCCGACGTCGACGGCGCGCTCGTCGGCGGCGCGAGCATCGTCGTCGACGAGTTCGCGAGCATCGTGCGCTACCAGAAGCACGTCGGGGTCTGACCGCATCGTCCCGCCGCCGGCGGGAGCGCCGTGGCCCGGCGATCGCGGGCCGCCGCGCGGCGTCCGCCTATACTGGAAACGGTTCCCGCCCATCCGAAAGGACGATCGTGCAAATCCTCCAGGTCGTGCTCCAGGTGCTGCTCGGCATCACGAGCCTCCTGCTGACGCTCCTGATCCTTCTGCACAAGGGTCGCGGCGGCGGTCTGTCCGACATGTTCGGCGGCGGCGTCACCTCCAGCCTCGGCTCGTCGGGCGTCGCGGAGCGGAACCTCAATCGCATCACGGTCGTTCTCGGGCTCGTGTGGGTCGCGTGCATCATCGCGCTCGGTCTCATCACGCGCTTCGACACCGGCGCGTGACGCGTCACACTCGCAAGGATCGGGGGTAGTCGTGGCTTCAGGTGGCAGCGCCATCCGGGGGTCCCGTGTCGGTGCGGGTCCCATGGGGGAGCAGGATCGCGGATATCACGCGGAGCGCATCGCGGTCTCGTACTGGGACGAGCTCGGCAACGAGACGGTGCGCTACTTCGCGGCGAACCTCCCGCCGGAGGAGATCCCCGACGTCATCGACTCGCCCTCCACGGGCCTGCCGGCGGGACGCGACAAGGAGCACCCGCCGCACGTGTCGAAGATGGAGCCGTACAAGACACATCTCGCCTACGTGAAGGAGCGCCGCACCGAGGAGGAGGCGGCACAGATCCTCGAGGAGGCGCTGCAGCAGCTCCGCGCTCGACGGGGGACCGCGCCCACCGCGTGACGTGAACGGGAGCGCCCACCGCAAGACGTGACGGGAGCGTCGCTCCCGGCCGCGGCGCCCCAGATGCCATGGCTTCCGGCCCGAAGCGCTTATTGCGCGTCGGCCGCCGTCCAGTAGTTCTGGGGGGCGATGAGGTTCTCCGGGACCTCCGCCGCGGCCTCCTGGTCGACGAAGAAGACCGTGCGCCGGATGCCCTGCACGCCCGCGACGGGCACCTCCTCGACGCTCGCGTCGGCGAGGGCGAGTCCGAGCACGGACGCCTTGTCCGCGCCCGCGAGCACCATGAACAGGCGCTGCGAGGAGTTGATGACCGGGAGTGTGAGGCTCAGCCGCTCCGGCGGCGGCTTGGGCGCGTTGCGCACGCCGATGACGGTCGCCTCCCGCTCGCGGATGCCGTCGCTGCCCGGGAACAGCGAGGCGATGTGGCCGTCCGGCCCGACGCCGAGGAAGGTGATGTCGAAGCGCGGGTAGCGAGCCCCCTCGGGCGCCGCGGCCTCGAGCTCGCGCGCGTAGGCCGCTGCGGCGGCGTCCACGTCGGGGTAGTCGCCGACGGCGGGGAACGCGTGGACCTGCGACTCGTCGATCGAGAGGTGGTCGAGCAGGGCCTCGCGCGCCTGGCGCTCGTTGCGCTCCGGGTCGTCGCGCGGCAGCCACCGCTCGTCGCCCCACCAAAAGGTCACGCGCGACCAGTCGAGGCTGTCGCGCGCGGGGGAGGCGTTGATCGCCGCGAGCACCGCGATCCCCATCGTCCCTCCCGTGAGCACGACGTGCGCGTCACCCTCCGACTCGATGACGTCGATCGTCTTCGTGAGGAATCGAGCCGCGACGGCGCCCGCGAGGGTCGCCTTGTCGCGATGGATGAGCACCCGTCGTTCGTTCGTCACCTGACTGTCGCCTCGTCCTTCCCGCTCTGCACCGTCGCGATGGGCCTCGTATGCGACGGCGCCCCCAGACGAGGCAGCCCCTTCTGGATCACCTCGCCGAACAGATCGTCAGGATCGAGCCTACGCAATTCCTCGGCGAGGCAGTCGCGCAGGCTGCGGCGCGGCAGCGAGATGTCGTGCGTCGGCTGGCCCGGCTGCTCGAGCGTCGCCACGTTCGGCAGCTCGCGCTCGAGCCGCACGTCGCCGGACTGCCGGTGCAAGACGACGCCGTGGATGCCCGTCGCGGCCGTGCCGGGGTTGGTGAACTCGAGCTCGACGGGCACGTCGAGCTCGAGCAGGAGCCATGCGGCCAGGAGCGAGGTCGAGGGGGAGTCCGCGGAGCCGTGCACGCGCGCGCCGAGCACCGGCTCGTAGGGCGGCTGGTCGAGGACGGCCGCGAGCTGCGCTCGCCAGAGGGTCAGACGCGTCCACGCGAAGTCGCTGTCGCCGGGGGTGTAGGTCCGACTCAAGTGCTGCAGCGCCGCTTGCGGATTCGAGCTCTCGGCGGCGTCCGTGATGCGGCGCTGCGCTATCCGGCCGAGCGGGCTCTGCGCGACCACGTCGGGCGCGTGCCGGGGCCACCACGCGACGACGGGAGCGTCGGAGAGCAGCAGGCCGGTCACGAGGCTCTCCTCGTCGGAGGCCGTCTCGCCGTAGGCGCGCAGGAGCACGACCTCGCTCGCACCCGCGTCGCCCCCCACGCGGATCTGCGCGTCGAGCCGCGGATCGCTGCTGCGGCGGTGCTCCTCGTCCTCGGTGGAGAGGACGATGACGCGCATGGGGTGCTCGCGCGAGGCGTCGTTCGCGGCCTCGATGGCCTCCTCCTCGTGCCCGAGGCGGGTGGCGATCACCAGCGTCAGCACGCGGCCGAGGGCGACGGCGCCGCCCTCCTCGCGGATCTTGACGAGCGACTTCGAGATGTTGCTCGTCGTGGTGTCGGGAAGGTCGACGATCACGGTCGTCTCCAAGTTCTGCCGTCGCGGGCCAAGAGTTCGTCTGCGGATGCCGGGCCCCAGGTGCCCGGTCGGTACTGTTCGGGCTTGCCGCCCTGCTTCGCCCAGAACTCCTCGATCGGGTCGAGGATCTTCCAGCTGAGCTCCACCTCCTGGTGGCGCGGGAAGAGCGGCGGGTCGCCGAGCAGCAC
>JAATFA010000156.1 GCA_015655445.1 Actinomycetales bacterium
CTCGAGGAGGCGGGCGTGCAGCTCACCGAGTCCGGCCACATCCGCGTCAACCGCGTCGCGCGCACGTCGATGCCCTCGATCTACGCGGCCGGCGACTGCTCGGACTTCCTGCCGCTCGCCTCGGTCGCCTCGATGCAGGGGCGCACGGCTGTCTTCCACGCGATGGGCGACGCGGTGAACCCGACCGAGCTGCGCAACGTGACCTCGAACATCTTCACCCAGCCCGAGATCGCGACCGTCGGATGGTCGCAGAAGCAGATCGAGGACGGCATCGCCCAGGGTGACATCTACAAGCTCCCGCTCGCGTCCAATCCGCGCGCGAAGATGATGGGCATCCGGGACGGCTTCGTGAAGCTCTTCGCGCGCACGGGGTCCGGGACCGTGATCGGCGGCGTCGTCGTCGCGCCCAAGGCGTCGGAGCTCATCCTGCCGATCGCGCTCGCGGTCGAGCACCGGCTCACGGTCGACCAGCTCGCGCGCGCGTTCAGCGTCTACCCCTCGCTCTCCGGCGCCGTCACCGACGCCGCGCGCGCCATGCACATCGTCCGCTGACCCCTCCCCCTCCCGCCGCGCCCCGCCTCCCCGAACCGGTTGCGCCGGCGTGTCTGGCTCGCGCGCCCGGAATTCCGGCCGCGCGAGCCAGACACGCCGGCGCGAGCGGAGAGGGGGCGGGGAGGGGCGGGCGCTCCTCCACAGGAGGCGGACGCTCGCGCACGTCCACGGGTGCGCGCATCGCGCCGAGCGGCGGCGCGCGGCGGCGGGAGCATCACGGGCATGTAGCTCACCACCGAACAGCACTGGCGGGAAGAGTTCGTCCTCGCGAGCGAGGCCGCGCGAACGGGCGCGGCGGCGCACCTCTATCGCGCCTACCGGCGGGGCGGCCTCGTCCGGCTCGCTCCCGGCGTGTTCCTCTCCGCGCCGCGATGGGAGACGCTTGGACCCGAGGAGCGGCACGTCGCGCGACTCCATGCCGTCGCGCTCGTCACAGGGCCCGGGATCGTGTTCTCGCACCGCTCGGCGGCGGCATTGTGGGCGCTCCCGTTCGTCGGGGAGTGGCCGGAGCGGGCCGAGGTCGCCGCCCCGCACGCGACCGGCGGACGGTCACGTCGGCACGTCGCCGTGCGCGCCTACGGCATGCCGGAGCGATGCGAGAGCATCGACGGGCTGCCTGTCGCGACCCTCGCGCGGACCGTCGTCGACGTCGCGCGCGTCGTCCCCTTTCCCGCGGCGGTCGCGGTGGCTGACCGGGCGCTCGCTTCGAAGACGGGCGTGGCGAGCGATCCGGCCTGCGCTCGCGTGGACCGTGCGGACCTCGACCGCGAGCTCGCGGCGCAGTGCGGGTCCCGCGGCCGCGCGCGAGCCGCGGACGTCGTGCGCTTCGCCGACGGACGCGCCGGATCCCCGGGCGAGTCGATCAGTCGCGCCGGCATGCACGCCCTCGGGATGCCCGTGCCCGAGCTGCAGCGCGAGTTCCACGATCGCCACGGCCTCATCGGCGTCGTCGATTTCTGGTGGCCCGAGGCGGGGGTCGTGGGCGAGTTCGACGGGCGGGTGAAGTACGAGCGGGAGGACCTCCGCGGCGGACGCACTCCCGGGGAGGTGGTGGTCGCGGAGAAGCGCCGCGAGGACCGGCTGCGCGCGCTCGGCCTCCGCGTCGTGCGCTGGGACTGGCGCACCGCGACGTCGCTCCCGCTCCTGGAGGCCGCCCTGGCCGGTGCGGGCGTGCGGGCCCCGCGCCGTCCCATCCCCGCCTTCCTCACCTGACTCCCGCTCCCCGACCGGATGCGCCGGCGTGTTTGGCGTGCGCGCCCGGAATGACGGGCGCGCGAGCCAGACACGCCGGCGCGTGCGGAAGGAGGTCAGTCGATCGTGAGGAGCACGTGGCCCGAAGGCACGGTCTCGCCGAGGGGCGCGTTGACGGCGCGCACGACGCCGTCCTTGTGGGCCGTGATCGGCTGCTCCATCTTCATCGCCTCGAGCACGAGCACGAGGTCGCCCTTGACGACCTTGTCGCCGTCGACGACCGCGAGCTTGACGACCGTGGCCTGCATGGGCGCCTTCACGGCGTCGCCGGTCGCGGCCGTGGCGACCGCTCCGCCGCCGCGGCGCTTCGGGATCGGGCCGGCGGCGCGTCCCGCGCCCGTGCCGCTGCCGGATGGCAGGAGCCGGGCGGGCAGCGACACGCCGATGCGCTTCCCGTCGACCTCGACCACGACCTCGTGGCGTGCCTCGGTCTCGGTCGGCTCGGGGAGCATGCCGCTCCAGGGCTCGATGTCGTTGTCGAACTCGGTCTCGATCCAGCGCGTGTAGACGCCGAACCTCCCGTCC
>JAATFA010000176.1 GCA_015655445.1 Actinomycetales bacterium
CCGGAGAGGAAGCCGCGCAGGCTCTGCTCGGTCTCGCCGCCGCCGAGCGCTCGCATGATGCTGTCGCGGCTGATGCGGTAGCTCGAGGCGAGGGAGCGCGACTCGACGTCGGCGAGGGCGCGCAGTCGCCGATCCGCGGCGGGAGCGAGCGGGCCCGGGGCGACGACCGTGAGGTCGTGCTGCACGTACACCTTCTCGACCTCGGCGGGGAACGCCGTCGCGATGGCGGCGACGGCCGCGTCGACCCCGCCGACGAGAAGAGCCGTGCCCGCCGAGCTCGTGACGCCCGCGGCGAGGATGCCGAGCTGCCCGGCGTCGCGGAGCGCGATCTCGACGTGCTCGCGCACCCACTCGCGACCGGCGGGGAAGTACCACGCGAGATACTCCTCGAGCCCCTCGGCCCAGCGGGCGCGCGCCCGCGCTCCGAGCAGGCCGCGCACGTCCTCCGGGATGCCGGCGAGCCACCCCGAGGCGAGCCGTCCCCAGCGCTCGGCGGCCGGACGCAGGGCCCACGCGTCCGCGTCGTCGACGGCGAGCCACCGCCCGGACTCGCGGCGGACGAGGCCCGCGCGCACGGCGAGGTCGCGCACGGGCTCGACGCGCTCGAGGTCGCCGCCCGTGGCGGCGGTCGCGAGGCGGCGCACGTCGGGGAGGGCGAGGCCGCCGCGGTTGAGCTCGCGCGCCGGCTCGCGCTGCAGCTCGGCGACGAGCTCGCCGACCCCGACGGTCGTGCCGTACGCACGTTCGACGGCGATGCGGTCGACGAAGCGCTCGTCGGTGTCGGGCACGCTCTCGAGAGCGGCCGGCGGCGGGGCGTCGATGAGCTCGTCGCGCGTGGGCAGGCCGAACGAGGGCCAGGCGGTCAGCTGCTCGGCGACGGGCTCGTAGGCGGCGAAGCGGCCCGAGTCGCTCTCGAGCAGAGCGAGCGCGCGCAAGCGCTCGAGACGCTCGGCGACGCCGTCCGCTCCGCCGACGCGCGCGGCGATCTCGGCGAGCGTGCGGGCGGACCCGTCGGCCGTCGCCGCGAGCACCGCGAGCGTGGGCCGGTCCAGGCGGGAGAGCGCACGCTGCACAGCCGTGCGGTCGAGGAGGGCTTCGGCGAGGTCGAAGAAGTCGCGGATGCCGCTGTCGCGCACCTCGCGCGCGGCGAGGAGCGCGAGGAGCGCGTCGTCGTCGAGGGCCCGTAGACGCCCGGCGAGCGCGAGTGCCGACGTGCTACCTGCGGGCATCCCGCGCGGATCCGCCGGCCGCGCGCGCGTCCCTCGCGGCGCGGGAGCGGCGGCGGAGGCTCAGCACGAGCAGGGCGATGAGCAGCAGGAGCCCGACCGGGAGCCCGATCTCGGGCAGGAATGCGATGGCCGGCCAGATGCCCGTGTGGAGGTCGCTCGCGCCGATGACGAGCGTCGCGACGATGGTGATGACGATGCACAGGATGGAGAGGCCGATGATGCCCGCGATCATGAACGCGAGCGTCCGCTCGGCGCGGTTCGCTTCGAGCGGAGTGGGTTCGGGCATGGAACAAGGATACGGGCCCGGCCGCGCCTCTACACTGGAGCGCAGCGTTCCTTTTTCCGATCTTTTCTTCCGTCCCTCCGAGAGGTCTTCCGTCATGCCCACCGGCAGAGTCAAGTTCTACGACGAGGAGAAGGGCTTCGGCTTCATCAGCTCCGACGACGGTCAGGAGGTGTTCCTGCACGCGTCTGCGCTCCCCGCGGGAGTGAAGGTCAAGCCGGGCACGAAGCTGGAGTTCGGCATCATCGACGGCAAGCGCGGCGTGCAGGCGCTCGGCGCGCGCGTCATCGAGTCCCCCCCGAGCGTCGCGAAGATGCACCGCAAGCCCGCCGACGACATGGCCGTCATCGTCGAGGACCTCGTCAAGCTCCTCGACGGGATCGGCGCCAACCTCAAGCGCGGCCGCTACCCGGACAGCGCGCACAGCCGCAAGATCGCCGCCATGCTGCGCCGAGTCGCCGACGAGCTGGATGTCTAGCGGGTACGAGGAGCTCGCCCGCGCTGCGCTCCTGGAGGCCGTGCCCGCGCGCGACGTCGGGCCGCTCGTGAGCGAGGTCGACGAGGGCGAGGGCGTCGTGACGCTCCTGTTCGAGTGCGAGCTCTCCGGATACCCGGGCTGGAAGTGGGCCGTGTCGGTCGCGCGCGTCGGGGAGGCGGAGCCGACCGTGCTCGAGTCCGAGCTTCTGCCGGGCGAGGGGGCGCTCCTGGCGCCCGAATGGGTGCCGTGGTCGGAGCGGCTCGAGGAGTACCGAGCGGCCAAGGCGGCCGAGCCGGGGGCGGCGGAGGCTGGCGAGGACGAGGACGAGGCCGACGACGACGCGGTCGACGATGATGCGATCGACGAGGCGGACCTCGGCGACGACGCGTTCGACGGCGTCGACCTCGAGGACCCGGAGAGCGCGGACGAGGACGACGCGGACGTGTCGCCCGAGGCCGAGCTCGTCGTCGCCGCCTCAGCGGCGACGGAGCTGGGTGTAGACGAAGAAGGCGCCTCCGAGGAGGAGGCCGACGATGCACGTCCACACCCACGACGTCGTCGCGGGCGCGGGCGACGAGGCCGCGAACGGCAGGAGGGCGAGCAGGCCGACTAGCCAGCCCGCCGAGCCCACGACGATCGCGATGCGATCGTCCGTCACGAGCGGCGGCGGGTCGGGCCGGCGCTCGGATTCCTTGACCCAGAGGCGCACGCCTCCAGGCTACCGGCAGCCTGCCGCGGTCACAGCGCGTCGACGACGAACTCGATGCAGCGGATGAGCTGGCGCACGTCGTCCGGCTCGATCGCGACGAACGTCGCGATACGCAGCTGGTTGCGGCCGAGCTTGCGGTAGGGCTCGGTGTCGACGATCCCGTTCGCCCGCAGGGCCGCCGCGATCGCCTTCGCGTCGATGCCCTCGTCGAAGTCGATCGTGACGACGACGTGCGAGCGGTGGGCGGGATCCGCGACGAACGGCGTCGCATAGTCGACGCTCTCCGTCCAGTCGTAGAGCAGGGCGGACGACTCGTGCGTGCGCGCGTCCGCCCACGCGAGGCCGCCGTTGCCGCGGATCCAGTCGAGCTGGCTCTCCATGAGCAGCAGGGTCGCGAGCGCGGGGGTGTTGAGGGTCTGGTTGAGGCGCGAGTTGTCGAGCGCGTTCTTGAGGCTCAGGAACTCGGGGATGTAGCGGTCGCTCGCCGCGATCCGCTCGATCCGCTCGATCGCGGCGGGGGAGACGAGCGCGAACCACAGGCCGCCGTCGCTCGCGAAGTTCTTCTGCGGCGCGAAGTAGTAGACGTCGACCTCGCTCGCGTCGATCGCGGCGCCTCCCGCGGCGCTCGTCGCGTCGACGACCGTGAGCGCGCCATCGTCGCCCACGACGCGTGCCACGGGAGCCATGACGCCCGTGGAGGTCTCGTTGTGCGGCCATGCGTACACGTCGACGTCGCGCAGCACATCGATCTCGCTGAGCGATCCGGCGGGCGCCTCGCGGACGCGCGGCGCCTGCAACCATGGCGCGTTCGCGACGGCGGCGAACTTGGCGCCGAACTCCCCGAAGCTCAGGTTCTCGCTGCGCCGCTCGATGAGCCCGAACGCGGCGGCGTCCCAGAACGCGGTCGATCCGCCATCGCCGAGGATGACCTCGTAGCCGTCCGGGAGCGCGTACAGCTCGGCGAGAGCGGACCGCACGCGCCCGACGAGGTCGCGCACGGGCGCCTGGCGGTGCGAGGTGCCGAGAAGGCGCCGGCCGTGCTCGGCGAGCCACGCGACCTGCTCGGGGCGCACCTTGGACGGTCCGCACCCGAATCGTCCGTCGGCGGGCAGCAGGTCGCTCGGGATCGTCGGCGTGGGCATGGCGTCGAGTCTATTGAGCCCGGCCGCGGCGGCCGAGTCGAGAACGATTATCAACAACCGGGGCGTCGGAGTAGGTAGGCTTCTCGCGGGAGCGGAGGAGGCATCCATGACCGATCTGGTCGACACGACGGAGATGTACCTCCGCACGATCCTCGACCTCGAGGAGGAGAACATCGTGCCCCTCCGGGCGCGCATCTCCGAGCGCCTCGGGCACTCCGGCCCGACCGTCTCGCAGACCGTGAGCCGCATGGAGCGCGACGGCCTCGTCGTCGTCGAGGGCGACCGTCACCTCGCGCTCACCCCCGAGGGGCGCCGGCGCGCGACCCAGGTCATGCGCAAGCACAGGCTCGCCGAGCGCCTGCTCGCCGACGTCATCGGGCTCGACTGGGCATATGTGCACGACGAGGCGTGCCGGTGGGAGCACGTCATGAGCGAGCAGGTCGAGCGTCGCCTGCTCGACATGCTCGGGCATCCCACCGAGTCGCCGTATGGCAACCCCATCCCGGGGCTCGACGAGCTCGGCGACGATCCCGCCGGACGCTTCATGGACGGCGTCGTGAGCGTCGTCGACGTCGTCGCGCGTGCCCCCGAGGGCGCCACGGGCGTCGTCCGCCGCCTCGCCGAGCCGGTGCAGTTCGACCCGGAGCTGCTCGATCAGCTGCGCGACGCGGGTGTCGTGCCCGGCGCGCGTGTGTCCGTCCGCAGGACGGGCTCGTACGTGCTCGTGGAGATCGAGGGGCGCGAGGACGGGCTCGAGCTGCCGATCGAGCTCGCGGCCCACATCTACCTCGCCGCCTGATCGCGCGCCGCGGCGTCCGAGCCGTGCCGAGGCATCGGAGCCGAGCCGCGCCGCCCTCGTGCGTCGTCCGAGCCGCGCCGTCCGACCGGTGTCGGCGCGGTGCAACCGTGCCGTCGTGCCGTCGTGCCGTCGTGCCGCGGAGGTCCGCGCTCCTCCTCCCCAGCGTCGACAGGGGCTGTCCGGCGCGCCCGTTCAGGGGAGAAACGCGCGCCCGGCGTGACATTCCCGTTACCTTCCCGTACAGTGGCAAAGTCCACCTGGCCACACGGCCAAATGGACCCTCGGGCAAGACGCCTCGTGCACCCGTCTCTTGCCCGGGTACGCACGATGCGAACAGGGCGGGACAGCGACCTAGCGGCTGTCGAGGCGCAGGAGGTTTCCTCTTGACCCAGGTAGGCATTGCTCCCGAGTGGGGCGACCCGAACCGCTCCACCCGACTCTCCCGCAGAGAACTGCGTGCCTCACGGTCCGCGCGCGGATCGCTCGGTCGGATCAAGCGCACCGCCGCCGCCCCCGCCCATGCCTCCGAGGCCGCGCCCGCGGTCGCGGCGCCCGCGATGACCACGGCCGACTCGAGGCCGCCGCGCAAGCGCGGGGGCGTCGTCAAGAACGTCGCGGTGCTGACCCTCGCCGCCGGCATCGTCGCGACCATCGCCCTCCCGGCATATGCGATGTCGAGCTCCGCGGACCAGTCTGCCGTGGGCATCGCGCAGGTCGCGGGCAAGGCGCAGAACGTCGTCGTCGCGGCGAACGCCTCCGGCCAGACGGTCACGCACGACGCCTTCACGGCGACCGCACCCCCGCCGCCCGTGCAGGTCGCGCGCGTCGCCGCGCGTAAGGCGATGACGGCCTACCAGGGGCCGACGGCAGCGGACTTCCTCGCGAACCCGCCGTACCCGAGCTACGACCCGAGCAAGCTCGTCCAGGTCGCGCTGCAGTACCAGGGCGTCCCCTACGTCTTCGGCGGTGCGACGCCCGCCGGCTTCGACTGCTCGGGCTTCACGATGTTCGTCTTCGCGCAGTTCGGCATCTCGCTCCCGCACTCCGCGTCCCGCCAGGGCGCGAACGGCGCGAAGATCGCGCCCGCGGACGCGATGCCGGGCGACCTCGTCATCATGGACGGCGGCAACCACGTCGGCATCTACCTCGGCAACGGCAACATGATCGACGCGCCCATGCCCGGACGTGTCGTCAACGTGCGGCCCATCTACACGCCGAACCACTACTTCGTGCGCTACGGGATCTGAACGATCGCCCGCGCACGTGTGAACAGCGCGTGAACCGCCGCGGCCGTGTGCGTCGGCCGCGGCGGTTCTGCATTACCCTGGTTCTCACGGAGTCCCGCCCTAGGAGAGCCGAATGTCGAGTGCACGAACCGTCCAAACCGTGGACGCGCGCGCGCACTTCCGCATACGGCGAAGCATCCGGCCGAGCCTGCGCAGTATCGCTCGTCCCCGCTGAGGCGCACGTCGTTCGCGACTGCGCCTTTTTGTTTGCCTCCCGGATGTGGGTCCGCACCCGGAGTCGGATGCCTGGAAGCCGTCCAGGCCCTCTCGAGAGGCGAGACACATGCGCACACTGGTCCTCAATGCGGGATATGAGCCGCTCGCGGTCGTGTCCTTCAAGCGGGCACTCGTGCTCGTGATGAACGAGAAGGCCACGATCCTCGCCCGTGACAGCGAGCATCCGGTCTTCGGCTCCTCCGGCGCATGGGATCGCCCCTCCGTCATCGTGCTGCGTCGGTACGTGCGCGTGCCCACGGGTCGCGCGGTGCCCGTCTCGCGTCGCGGCGTGCTGCGGCGCGACGGCAACCGCTGCGGCTACTGCGGCGCGTCCGCGACGACGATCGACCACGTGCTGCCGAAGTCCCGCGGCGGCAAGGACACGTGGGAGAACCTCATCGCGTGCTGCCTGCGGTGCAACAACGTCAAGGGCGATCGCACGCCGCAGGAGATGGGCTGGACGCTGCGCAGCAAGCCGCGGCCGCCGCACGGCAGCCACTGGCTCGTGCGGGGCGTCGAGCGCGCGCAGCCGGCGTGGGAGGAGTACCTCGCGCCCGCGGCGTGAGGCGGAGCGGGAGAGCACGGTCGACCTGCGGCTCTCGGGCACCCGGAGGCGATGCGCGGGTCGCGGCGAGCGGGAGCGCCCGGTGCGTTGTCCCGGGCGGCCGGGGGAGGGCGTCCGCGCGACCGGGCGCCGTGCGGCTTCGCGTCGTCAATGCTGGGCGCTGCGCGCGTCCGCGCCGTCCCACCATGCAAGCACTCTCGTGGCGTGGAATGTGAGCCACTTCGACGGCTCACCGGGCGGCACGTCGACGTCGAACCACACGCGTCCGGGGTATCGCCGCTCCTGGATCCACGTGCCGTCCGGCTGCCGCCGAGCCCGGATGATCTCGATGGCATCCCGGAGGCGCGGGTCGGGCGGGACGCCGTCCCGGCGGGCGGCGGCGCGGAAGTAGTCCGCAGCCCTGAGCGCGGTGTACTGCCAGCGGAACGGATAGGCGAAGACGGTGGCCCACGGGCCGACGAGCTCGCCCGTGGAGAGGGTGTAGAGCAGGCGTCGCGACAGGAGGTACTCCTCGGCCGCGGCCCGCGCCTCCCGGAGCGCGTCGTCGCCTCCCGTCGCCTCCTCGAAGAAGAGGATCCCCGTGAGCACGTTGAGCGTGGAGTGGAAGGACGAGCGCGTCGACCCGTCGACCCACTCGCAGTTCCATCCGCCGTCGGCCATGCGGTGCTCGAGGAGCCAGGGGACGAGGCCGGAGACGTCGGCGCCGAGCCACGTGCCGTTCGCGAGCGTATACGCGTTGATGCAGCAGTCGACCTCGCCGCCCCAGTACGGCAGGTCGCCGTACTCCCAGCGGCTGTTCGCGGCGAGCAGGTCGGCTGTGCCGTCGAGGACGCGAGCCGGCAGGCCCCAACCGCGGAGGGTGTTGAGCGTCCACGTCGTTGCCGTCCACGGCTGGCCGGCACCTTCGGCTGCCTCCGGCCCCGCGAAGTCGAACCCCCGCGGGAAGAAGGCGCCGCCCGCCCACTGGCCGTCGGCATCCTGCAGCGCGAGGAGCCGCGCTCCGTGCCCCTCGACGGCGACGCGCTCGCGGGTGGCGCACCACACGGCCTCGGGGGCGCCGACGAGGTCCCGCTCGACCTGCCAGCGCAGGGCGGGATCGGAGTCGAGCAGCCATGCAACCACCTCGTCGCGCGTGCGCACGATGACAGACTACGGGCGCCCCCGCGGCCCCGCGGGCCCCCTGGGAGTGCCGAAAACGAAGGAGATCCCGAGCGGCCGGCTCCGAAAACGAAGGAGGACGGTGTCACCCCGTGTGGTGAACGCCGTTTCGACGCGACCAGGGCGCGCATCCTCCTTCGTTTTCGGGGAGGGGAGGGGAGGGGAGGGGAGGGGGCGAGCGGGTTGGTAGCGTGGATGCATGGACGTGCCCGGAGGATGGGTGCGAGCGGCGCACGGTGCCATGCTCGCGGGGGCTGACGGATCGGTGCGGCCCACGATCTTTGCGGAGATGAGCGCGCTCGCCGTCACGACCGGCGCGATCAACCTCGGGCAGGGGTTCCCCGACGAGGACGGCCCGGAGGCGGTGCTCGAGGCCGCTCGTGCCGCGATCTCCGAGGGACTCAACCAGTACCCGCCCGGGATGGGCATGCCCGTGCTGCGCGAGGCGATCGCCGAGCATCAGGAGCGCTTCTACGGGCTCGTCGTCGACCCGGACCGGGAGGTGCTCGTGACGGCCGGCGCGACCGAGGCGCTCGCCGCGACGATCCTCGCCCTCATGGAGGCCGGCGACGAGGTCGTCGCGTTCGAGCCGTTCTACGACGCGTACGGCGCCCTCGTCGAGCTCGCCGGCGGTCGTCTCGTGACGGTGCCGTTGCGCGCGCCGGACTTCCGGCCCGATCCGGACGAGATACGCGCCGCCGTCACCGACCGTACGCGCCTCATCCTCGTCAACACGCCGCACAATCCCACGGGCACGGTGCTCGACCGGGAGCTTCTCGAGCTCGTCGTCGAGCTCGCGCACGAGCATGACGCGATCATCGTGACGGACGAGGTGTACGAGCATCTCGTGTTCGGCGTCGAGCA
>JAATFA010000082.1 GCA_015655445.1 Actinomycetales bacterium
ACGCGGACCACAGCGCGATCGGCGACCTCACCGCGGCGGCTGTGGGCGTCGGATCCGGCTCCGACTTCGTGAAGTTCAGCGCGAAGGGCGTCACGAACGCTTTCGCGACGGGCGGCACGCTCACGAGCAACGGCGTGCAGGGCGACCTCTCGCAGAAGTTCGACTACAGCAAGCTGACCTCGACGGACGTCTACCCGATCCCGCTGCTCTCGTACGCGATCATGTGCAAGACGTTCCAGAAGTCGGACCAGGCGAAGCTCACGAAGGCCTACATCGGCTTCGTCGCAAGCGCGACCGGCCAGCAGGTGGCCGCGAAGAACGCCGGCTCGGCGCCGCTCCCGGACAAGATCCTGTCCCAGATCAACGACAGCTTGGCTATGGTCAAGTGACGAGCGGCTCCCAGCTCGTCGACAACCGCTGAGACATCCGACTCGACAACCGACTAGGAGCACAGTGAGCGACCGGATCGCCGTGAGCACGGGCTCGGACGAGGCCACGCCACCGTCGGATCGACGCGCCGGAGGTCCGGCCCCCCGCGAGGGGGGCCGGACCCTCTTCGGCCGGCCGCGCCCCGCCGACGTCCTCTTCCGCGGTCTGACCGCGGGCTCGGCATGGCTCATCATGGTCATCCTCGCGGGCGTCGCGATCTTCCTCATCGTGAAGGCAGCGCCCGCGATCGGGGAGAACTGGCGCTCCAACCCGGAGCTCAGCTCCGGCGTCACGGCCGGCTGGGCGAGCTTCTGGGCCTATGTGCTGCCCCTCCTGTGGGGAACGCTCTGGTCGTCGGCGATCGCGATCGTGCTCGGCACGCCCGTCGCGATCGGCATCGCGCTCTTCATCTCGCACTACGCCCCGCGCCGCCTCGCCGGCGTGCTCGGATACCTCGTGGACCTGCTCGCGGCCGTGCCCTCGATCGTCTTCGGCCTGTGGGGCATCATCGTCATCCGCCCCTTCCTGCTGCCGTTCGAGCACTTCCTCAACCAGTACCTCGGCTGGATCCCCCTCTTCGCGGGCGAGCCCTCGAGCACGGGCTCGACGATGCTCGCGGGCGGCATCGTGCTCGCCGTCATGATCCTGCCGATCATCACCTCGATCTCCCGCGAGGTGTTCCTGCAGACGCCGCGCCTGCACGAGGAGGCCGCGCTCGCGCTAGGCGCGACGCGCTGGGAGATGGTGCGCATGGCCGTCTTTCCGTACGCGCGCTCCGGCATGGTGAGCGCGACGCTCCTCGGCCTCGGCCGCGCGCTCGGCGAGACGATGGCGATCGCGCTCATCATCTCCCCCTCGATCCTCTTCTCGGTCAACATCCTCACCGAGGGCCGCAACTCGCAGACGATCGCGGCCAACATCGCCCTCAACTTCCCGATCGCGACGAACCTCCAGCGCGACGCGCTCATCGGCACGGGGCTCATGCTCTTCGTCGTCTCGCTCGGCGTGAACATGCTCGCGCGCTACATCGTGACCGCGACGGGGCCGGGCCGCTCGCGCTCCCGGAGGACCTCGTGACGACCGCTCTCCCCGGCAGGCGGAGCACGCGCCGACCGGGGATCCGACCTCGGAAGGGGCACAGCGCATGGTGACGACGACGATCGACCGCGGCCGCCGCCCGCGCGGCCCGTCCGCGAACACGCTCACGACGGGCCAGCTGCCGCGCTTCATCGAGCTCTACCTGCTCGCGGCGACGGCCGTCGTCGTGGGGGTCGTGCTCGCGCTCATGGGCTTCAACCTCACCGGCTGGGTCATCCTCACCGCCGTCGTGTACCTCGTCGCCCTCACGGTCGCCTCGATGCTCGTCGAGAACCGGCGCAAGGCGACCGACCGCGTGATCCGTGCGCTCGTCACGATCGCATTCCTCCTCGCGATGGCGCCGCTCGTCTCGACACTCGTGACCGTCATCGCACAGGGGATCGGCGAGCTCAACTGGTCGTTCATCACCCAGACCGGCGGCGCGAAGTTCGACCCCGAGACCCTCAAGGTCACTAACACGCCTGGCGCGCTCCAGGCGATCGTCGGCACTCTCGAGATCACGGGGATCGCCGCCGTCATCTCGATCCCGATCGGCATCCTCACCGCGATCTA
>JAATFA010000119.1 GCA_015655445.1 Actinomycetales bacterium
ACGCGGACCACAGCGCGATCGGCGACCTCACCGCGGCGGCTGTGGGCGTCGGATCCGGCTCCGACTTCGTGAAGTTCAGCGCGAAGGGCGTCACGAACGCTTTCGCGACGGGCGGCACGCTCACGAGCAACGGCGTGCAGGCGCCCTCATCAACGCGACCGTGACGTACACGGGGAAGGACTCCGGCAACGTCGGCGACGTGGGCTTCGCCTACGTCACGTCCTCGGGCAACGTCATCGACAGCTCCGACGCGTTCGTCGTAGTCCCGGATCCCGCGTTGGAGGTTCAGGAGCTCTACTCGGGCGCGAGCGTCACGGGCAACGTCGTCATCCAGGTGCCTGCCGGTGACAACGGTCTCATCCGCGTGCGGCCCGGGTTCCTCGCCGACGAGATCTTCATCGCGGCGAGATAGTCGCCGCTCGAGGGGGTTCGCCGGATAGTGAGCGACGATCTACACTCGGGTTCGCGTGATCGTCATGCGGAGGCGGGGTGACGCCATGAGCGCGTCGCGCTTCGGACTGACCCTCGGGGCGCTCGCTCTCATGGCGGTCCTCGCGGGACGCCAGGCGTCGCCTGCTCGTGACGACGGCGGCTAGCACGCCAAGCTCGACGAGCAGACCGCTCAGATCGAGCTTCCGCTGTAGCGGGCGCGGAGCACGAGGGCGAGCTCGTCGCCTACAGGAAGTCGGTCGACCGGGTCGTTCGACGGGCTCGGGCTGTGGTGGCCGACGGCTCAGCGCCGTGCGCGGATGCCGCGCCGGCCGGCGGTAGGGTGAAGAGCGTCTCGGGGCGGTAGCTCAGCTGGTCAGAGCAGTGGACTCATAATCCATCGGTCACGGGTTCAAGTCCCGTCCGCCCTACGGCTCGAGGCGAGCGCACGCGCCGTTCAGAGGTCGCTGTGACCCACCCGTGTCCTGGCGACCTAACGATCCGCGCGGCGACTGACCGGTCAGGGATCCGAGTCGCCGCGCAGGCGGTAAGTCGTTTCCGGTCAGCTGGGGCGAGAGGGCGCGGGATGACTCAGGACCGGCGGGCGCTCGGCAGCCAGCTCGGATTCCCGGGCTCGAGATGCTCGGTGGAACGTCACTGTGGACACCTGCCGCGCATCGGCATCGAGAAAGTCGATCAGCGAGCGTCGTTGCCGGCGTTTACCGACCTCGCGCCGGCGGTCGTCGGCCGGTAGAGGCCGGCGATCATCCGCATCGTCGTGGACTTGCCCGCACCGTTCGGGCCGAGGAAGCCGCGACATCGTCCCGCGGTCTACATCTGCACGGCACGCGCTTCGACCGCGGTATGAGCCGCGCCCGCGCGGAGCCGCTCTTGCCTCCCCGACACCGATGCACCGCCTCGCGCCGCCCGCAGGAGGGGGAGCGCGATCTCGTCGACGATCGAGCGGATGCGCTCGGGCGCGAGGGGCTTCACGTCCATGAGCAGGTCGTGCCGCACGAGGTCGAAGGGCAGCGCGAGCACCGCCGCGGGGACGTCCTCGGGGTCGATCTCGCCACGGGCGGCGGCCTGGCGGTACACGGCACGGGCCTCGGGACGCGCCTCCTCGCCCATGACCTGCGCACGGAACTGGGCGAGCGAGAGGCCGGTCGCGGCAAGCAGACCTGAGAACGCGGTGGCCACGGCGATCGCGAAGAAGCTCGCGAAGGCGTCGCTGAGGGCGGTGAGGTACTGGATCAGGTCGTCGCGGAGGGCGCCCGTGTCCGGCACCGGCACGGGGTGGGTGGCGCGGTAGCGGTCGAACACGGCGAGCACGAGCTCGTCCTTGTTGGCCCAGCGACGGTACAGCACGGGCTCGCTCGTGTGGGCGCGGGACGCGACGGACCCCATCGTCAGGCGGGCGTAGCCGACCTCGAGGAGCTCGTCCCATCCGGCGTCCAGGATCGCCGCCTCGAGCGCTGGTCCCCGGCGGCGGCTGGGAGCCGGCTCGGGCTGCGGCGAGGAGGTGGCCATGCCCCCAGCATAGAAAGGGTTGTCTTTCTTGTCGAGGCCGCGTAGCTTAGAGATAGTAAACCCTGTCTTAATTGGAGACATCATGACGGAGTCGCACAACGAGCCCCCTGCGCGCGCCGATCGCACGACGGTGCTCATCGTCGGAGCGGGACCTACCGGTCTGACCCTCGCCGTCGAGCTCGCGCGTGCCGGTGTGCCGTTCCGCCTGATCGAGGCGGAGCCGGGACCTCGTCCCGGCTCGCGCGGCAAAGGGGTGCAGCCGCGCACCCTCGAGATCTTCGAGGACCTCGGCGTCGCGGAGCGCGTCCTCGCCAACGGCCGGCTGGCCATGCCCATGAACTCGACCGGGCCCGACGGCGAGGTCCGCCGGGGCGGCGCGGTGCCGGAGTCGCTCGCCAACCGTCCCGACATCCCTTACGCGGCAAGCCTCATCACCCCGCAGTGGCGCGTGGAGGAGGCGCTCCGCCTGCGACTCGGCGAGCTCGGCGGAGACGTCGAGTTCGGCACCGCGCTCGTGGAGCTCCAGCAGACCGACGACGGCGTGACGGCCGAGATCGCCGTCGGCGGGACGACGTCGACGATCGTCGCGCGGTGGCTCGTCGGCGCTGACGGCGGCCACAGCGCCGTGCGCAAGCGCGCCGGCATCGCCTTCGTCGGGGACACGCGCGAGGACATCCGGATGGTCATCGCGGACCTCCACGTCTCCGGCCTCGCACGCGACGCATGGGAGACCTGGCGTCATCCCGACGGCATCCTGAGCCTGTGCCCGCTCCCGTCCACCGACCTGTTCCAGTACGCCGCCGCCCTCCCACCCGGGGCGGAGCCGCGGCTCGGTCTCGCAGACCTTCAGTGCACCGTGGACGAGCGGACCGGCCGCACCGACATCCGCCTGCACGAGCCCGAGTGGACCTCCGTGTGGCGGGCCAACGTGCGACTCGCCGAGCACTACCGCGCCGGCGATGTGTTCCTGGCCGGCGACGCGGCGCACGTCCACTCGCCCGCGGGAGGGCAGGGCATGAACACGGGGATCCAGGACGCTCACAACCTCGCATGGAAGCTCGCCGCCGTCGTGAACGACGGCGTCTCGTCGACCCTGCTGGACACGTACGAGGCAGAGCGCCGGCCCGTGGCCGTGCACGTCCTCGCCCTCTCGGATGCGCGCCTGGCGAAGAGCGTCGCGAGCAACGCCGTGCCCATCGACCGGGACGCGAGCACGATCCAGCTGGACGTGGGGTACCGCGGATCCCGGCTCGCACGGGACGACCGATCCGACCGGGCGTCCCTGCGCGCCGGGGACCGCGCGCCCGACGCCACCGGGCTGTCCACGATCGCGGGCGGGCGCCGGCTGTTCGACCTCCTCGGCGGAGGCCGATTCACGCTTCTCCACTTCGGATCACAGCCCGTGCCGGCCTTCCCCGGGATCGCGCCGCGCCTGCTCCACGTGGTCGCGGAGGCGACAGCCGCGGGCGAGATCGCGGACACCGCCGGCACCCTCGTGGCGGCCTACGATCCCTCGGACCGGACCCTCGTGCTCGTCCGTCCCGACGGCTACATCGGCGTCATCTCCGACGCCGGCGACGGGCAGGCCGTCGCCGCCTATCTCGCTGCGCTCGGCTGAGCCCGCTCGCGCCCGCCGGGGTCACATGACCGCGCCGAGGTAGGAGTACTTGACGAAGACCTCGGACGCGAGGCCGGCCTCGTCGAGCACGCCCTGGACGGCGGTGAGCATGTACTTGGAGTCCCAGCCCATGTAGAGGAAGTGGCTCTCGTCGAGGGCGTCCCAGTGGCCTTTCCAGGACTGCTCGTCGAAGACGGGACCACCGCGGCGCGCGCTGAAGGCCACCACGCTCGACCGCGCGTCGGCCCACAGACGCTTGAACACGCGGTTGAAGAGGGCCTTGACGTCGTGGACCTCCCAGTGCTCCCCGCGGTACTCGACGTAGTCGAACTCGCGCTCCCATCCGCGTGGCCAGCCGCGCCGGCGCTTCGCGTCGAGGATGGGCGTGAGGTCGTCGTCGTCGATCCCGGCGACGGCAGGGCGAGCCCAGACGCGCACGAACGCGTCCGTGAGGCGCTGCGTGCGCTCGGCGATCGCCGCGGTGCCCCACGCGGGCGTCTCGGCGAGCTCGCGCGTCGCGGCGACGGCGCTGCGAGCGTAGAGCGGGCGCTTGTCCGGGAACGAGAGGTCCGCGGCACGCTCGGCGAGCGGCTCCTCGAGCAGCGCGAGGTTGCCGAGCGTGCCGGCGAGGGCGCGGTGGCTGTTCTGCTCGTCCTCGCTGTAGTCGGCCCACACGCGCACGCCGTCGCCGGTCCAGCCGTCGCCGGGCGCGAGCGGGACGACGTGCTCGACCTCGAGCCCCTCGATGCCGTCGACCTCGGCGAGGCGGCCGAGCACGTAGGCGGCGTGGGGGAGCTCGCCGTACTTGAGGGCGACGCGCACGCGCTCGTCGGAGGGGGTGATGCGCGCGATCGCGCGCACGAGGCTCTCCTGCCCCTCCTCGCGTGCTCGGCACAGGCGTGCGACGAGACGGTCCGTCGCGATGCCCGCGACCGTGCGCCGCAGGAGCAGCGACTGCACGTGCTCGAGCGTCTCCACGAGCGTCGCCCTGTCGATCGCGCCGCGTACGAGGTCGCGGTAGGAGCGCAGGACGAGCGGATACATCCCGCGCCCGAACGTGTTGACGTATTCGAGCTGGCGGCCGATCTCGGGGTCCTCCGCGCGCTCCGGCTCCAGGAGCACGCGGTAGATCGCGGAGTACTCGCGCCACTCGGCCGCGTTCTCGCGCAACGACTCGAGGTCGAGGCGGGGGAACTGCTGGCGGAAGGCGTCGTACACGCCCCGCTCGCCCGCGACCGTCACCTCGCGCCCGGTCGTCATGATGAGGTAGTGGCGCCAGAAGCTCCCGATCGACTCGCCCGTGTTCTGCTCGATGGGGAGCCAGTAGGAGTCCTCGATCTCGCTCTGCTCGGCGTGCGAGAGGCCCATGAGCACGTAGTTGTGGATGAGCTCGTGGTCGCGCAGCGGCTCGCCCGTCGAGTTGAGGCTCTCGAAGATCTGCTGCGCGTTCGCGTCGGCGCCGAGGGTGATGGCGACGTGCTCGAGCCGCTGCAGGCCGCGCCAGATGCGCGGGACCTCCTCGGGGCGGATGCGGCTGCGGAAGAACGCGTAGTTGTCGTCGAACCGCGAGTCGCGCAGCTCGTCCTCCCTCGCGCGCCGGCCGAGCACGACGCTCTCGAACACGTCCGCCCACGCGCGGTGCGGGCGCAGCTTCGTGCGCCGCGGGTCGGCGGGACGCACGAGCACGCGCTCGAGCTGCGTCGCGAGGTCCGGGTCGTCCGCCTCGATCGTGTGGCGCAGGGCGGCGACGAGGAGCATGAGGGTCGTGATGCGCTGCTGGCCGTCGATGAGCACGAGCTCGCCCGCGTGCTCGTCGGCGTCGGCCGTCGAGAGGATCGAGCCGAGGAAGTGCGTCTGCCGCTCGTCCGAGTCCGCGACGGCGCGGATGTCGGCGAGCAGCTGCTCGCAGCCGCCGATGTCCCAGCGGTACTGACGCTGATACACCGGAACGACGATCGAGGTCTGCGGGGCGGAGAGCCACGCGATCGTGTTGACGGCGGTCGCGTCGACGTTCGTGGCCGTGCTCGTCGTCCCCGTGCTCGTCGAAGTGGTCATCCTCGTGCTTCGCTCCTCCGGACCGGCGCCCGCGCGCCGCGCTCGACTCTAGTGGATGCACCGGGAACGGGGCAGGAGCGTCGCCGGACACGCCGCGCCGCCGCGAGCCTCCGGGCGGCCGTCGAGGATGGCAACGTAGGCTTGCCTTACCTGGGCCTGTAAAAACGTGCTGGCCCCGACCGAAAGGCATGATTCACATCATGGGTTACATCAAGTGCGCCGCTCTCGAGGAGACCGGCTACGTCGTGCTCGACCGCTACAACCAGGAGCTCGATCCCCAGGAGTGGCTCGACATCGAGTACGTCGACTGGAAGTCCTCGGGAGACACGCGCTTCGCGCCGCTCGCGTCGAAGGACGGCGAGATCGAGTGCAACGGCTTCTGGCACGGCAAGAACCCGCGCACCGACAAGGACGGCGTGTGGATCGAGTCGCAGGTCGCGAAGGCGCCGCACCTCACCGCGCGCGCGAAGGAGCCGGGAGCGAACGTGGGCCGCTGCCGCGTCATCGAGCTGCAGCCGAACACGTACGCCGACTGCCTCTACAACCTGCACCAGGACGACAACAACCGGCTGAACCCGGACGGCACCGGATGGGTCGTGCGCGGCTTCTTCAACCTCACGGACGACAAGGACAGCTACTTCGTGCTGCGGGAGAACCGCACCGACCCGAGCGGAGAGACGCGCATCGCTCTTCCCGCGGGCGCCCAGCTCATCATCGACACGCAGCGCCTCTGGCATGCGGCGGCCCACTACGGCACAGAGCCCCGCTACTGCCTCATCACGTCGTGGGAGTCCGGCCCCGAGCTCGACGCCTACATCGAGAAGTACCACGGCCGCAGCCGCGTGGAGAGCGTGGACGTGCCGCAGGAGATCCTGGACGCCGGCCAGGCCGAGCAGTCCCGTCGCATCGCCGCTCGTGCTGCCGCTCTCGCGGCGCGCGGCCAGGCGGAGAAGGTGGCGATGAGCGAGGCCTGATCCTCGGCTCGTCTCGCACGGAGGTCCCGGTCGTCCGACCGGGACCTCCGTGCGTTCCGCGTCCGTGCAAGCGCTACTGCGGCCTGATGCCGTCGTAGCGCTTGCCGCACGCGTCCGACATCGCAGTGCCGATGTCGGCGTCGGGCTTCTGGGCGAAGTCCTGGCGCTACCAGCGGAGCCGAAGGCTGTCAAGCCCTCCTCCTCCCTCGCGGTCTGTTGTTAGGTTCGAGACGACGGGGTCCGGAGGAGGGAGAAGCGCATGCCGTGGTCGCGCGTGGAGTCAGCCGAGGTGCAGGGCAAGCTGCGGTGGTACCTGTTCCACTCGTACGAGTTCGACCCGGACCAGCATGGCCCGGCGGGCGGTCCGTTCGACACGCGCGAGGAGGCGCTCGAGGCGGCCCGCGAGCTGCGCCGGCAGTGGAGCCTGCGCAGGTCGTGAGGCGAGCAGGAGCAGATCGCGCACCACACCGCGCGCGGTCGCGCGCGTTCCGCGCTCGCTGAGGTAGCGTGGGCCGGGTCCGTATCGACCGACCGAGGAATGCCACCGTCGTGACAGACGAACCGGCCGCACTGGATGGACGGCCCCTTCGCATCCTGATGGGATGCGACACCTTCGCCCCCGACATCAACGGGTCCGCGTCGTTCAGCAAGCGGCTCGCCGTGGGGCTCAAGGCGCGCGGCCACGACGTGCAGATCGTGGCCCCCGCGCCCGACCGCGGCCACGGGCCGCGCGTGGAGGTGCATGACGGGGTCGAGTTCGTCGTGCACCGCATCCACAGCTGGTCGTGGCCGACGCATCCCTGGTTCCGCTTCGCGCTCCCGTGGCGCATCAACCACCACGCCGAGTCCGTGGTGCGCGCCGTGCGGCCCGACGTCATCCACTTCCAGTCCCACATCGTCGTCGGGCGCGGGCTCGCCGGCGCCGCGGTGCGCCACGGCATCCGGCTGGTCGGCACCAACCACGTCATGCCCGAGAACTTCGTGCAGCACATCTCCGCGTTCCCGAAGGTCGTCGTGGACGGCGTCGTGCGCGCACAGTGGTCATCCGCGCGCAAGTGGTTCGGCCTCGCCGACGTCATCACGAGCCCCACGGAGCGCTCGGCGCGCTACTTCGAGGAGCACACGGGCCTCACGGGCGTCTACGCGGTCTCGAACGGCATCGACACGAGCAACTACACGCCCGACTTCTCGCCCCGCGACCGCAACCGCATCGTCTTCGTCGGCCGGCTGGACGAGGAGAAGCACATCCACGACCTGCTGCACGCGGTCGCGCGGCTCGACCCCGCGCTCGACGCCGTCGTCGAGATCGTGGGGCTCGGCGACGACCGCCAGCGCCTCGAGCACATCACCGAGCAGCTCGGCCTCACCGACCGCGTGCACTTCACGGGCAAGGTGAGCGACGAGGACCTGCGCGCCGCCCTCACGCGCGCGACCGTCTTCGCGATGCCCTCGCGCGCCGAGCTGCAGAGCATCGCCACGATGGAGGCGATGGCCTCCGCGCTGCCCGTCGTCGCCGCCGACGCGATGGCGCTGCCGCACCTCGTGCACGACGGGGAGAACGGCTACCTGTTCCCCCCCGGCGACATCGAGCTCTTCGCCGCGCGGCTCGCGGACGTGCTCACGGCGAGCCCGGCCGACCTGCGGCGCATGAAGGAGGCGTCCCTGCAGATCGTGAGGGCGCACGACATGAACCGCACGCTCGACATCTACGAGAACCTGTACCGCGGGCTGCCCGTGCCGGACGGGCTGCGCGTCTGAGCGGTGTCGGCGGCCGCCCCTACGCTGCGAGGCGGGAGGTGCGAGGCGTGGCCGAGAGCGTGGACGCGTGGTGGGCGCGGCGGAGGCGCTCCACGGGGCGCGAGGTGCCCTACGCGGTCGGGACGTACCGGGAGCACTGGCTGGCGTTCCCGGCGCTCGCGCGGCAATACCGTCCGGATCTCAACCGCGGCATCGTGCTCAGCCAGGTGCCCCCCGCAGCGGACGTCTACCTCGTGTGGGTGTGCGACGTCGGCCACGAGTTCGTCGCGACGCCGCTCGAGCAGCGCCTGCGTCCGGACCCCGCGCGGGGCCGCCGCTCGTGGTGCCCCGTGTGCTCGGCGCCGCCGGCGCGGATGGTCGACGCGTTCACGCCTCCGCGCCCGGCGCGCGCGGCTCGCGCGCGATCGCGCCGCCCGCTCCGGGAGCCGCAGGTGCGGCCCGGGGAGGCGTTCGCGAGCGCGATCGCGCCGCCGACGGCGTCGGTCGCCGAGTCGCGGCTGCGCATGCTCCTGCGCGAGCGTCTCGTCTTCGACGAGGGTCTCACCGCGGTCCGCGTGGCGCAGCCCTTCCACGGACGCCTCGAGGTGTGGCCGGACGTCGTGCTCGCCGACCTGCGCGTCGCGCTCGAGTACGACACGATCGGCCGCGCGGGCGACGAGCACGTGGGGCGCCGCGCCGCGAGCGATCGCACGAAGGACCGGCTCCTGCGCGGGGTCGGCTGGGAGGTCGTGCGCATCCGATGCGCCCCGCTGCGCGCGACCGGTCCGCACGACATAGAGTCGACGGGCGTCTCCGCGCGACTCGCGGATCGCGTGATCGACGAGCTGCGCGTGCTGCGCGGCCTGCTCGTCGACGCCTACCTCCTAGACTCGGGCGGGTGATCGTCCTTCTCGCCGTCGTGCTGCTCGTCAACGCCGTCTTCGCCGCGTTCGTCTGGCCGCCCTTCTACCGGCGAGTCGCCGCGGACCCGCGGGCGCGCGACGAGAGCGGCCGCGCGACGCCGTTCCTGCGCGTCCACACGATCCTCATCGCCGCGGCCCTCGTGCTCGCGGCCGTGTCCGCGGTCGTCGCGATCGTGGCCCTCGTCTCGCTCGCCTGACGCTCGACGCGCACGTCCCCCGTCGTGCGCCGGCTCCGACGCTGAACGTGCGGGACACCTCCCCACGCTATGCTGCGGCCGCTCGAAGCATTCTCGTCATCACCGCCGCCGCCGGAGCCCGTCATGGACTATGCAACCTTCGTCTCCCGCTATCCCCGCACCCCGCGGCCGGCCGTCGACTTCGGCGACGACCGGGACGGCTGGCTCGCCCTGCCGCGATCGTTTGCCATCCGGTTCGGAGAGCTCCTGCACGACCACTTGAGTGGCGCGCGCACCGAGGTCCTCCAGGCGCGATTGCGCGACCTCCTGTCGGCGTACGTCGGCTGGCTCCGCTCCCGCTTCGCGAGCCTCATCCGCACCGTCGAGTATCGAGGCGTCGTCACGGGCGACCAGTCGTCCTCCCTGCCGTTCCTGTTCCATCACCTCAATCAGCCGCTGCTCGACATGTGGCCGTATGTCGTCGTCGGCTCGCCGCAGGTCAACCGGCTCGACGCACGCCGCATGCGCATGCTCCTCGCGCTCGCGGCGCTGAGCCTCGGGCGCGTGCGCGACGGCCAGGTGTCGGAGCTCGGCTACTTCAGCCCCGAGTTCGAGAGCCTGTGCAGCGTGCACAGCGGCATGCTGAGCGAGTTCGACACGGCCGTGCTGCTCATGGAGATCGTGCGCGAGCATCCGGGTCTCGCGGTGCTGCCGGCTCCGCCGCAGTTCGAGCAGTCCACGCGCGGCGCGAACGTCGACCTGCTCGTGCTCGACACGCGACGCAAGCAGATCGTCGGCGTGCAGGTCAAGACGCGCTTGCGCGGCGGCACGTTCGGCCGCTACGAGGAGGACGCCGTCGTGCTCATCGACGGCGACCTCGACCTCGGCAACACGCGTCGCGTGCGCACAGACCCGCGGCGCTCGGACGCCCACGCCGTCACGTGGCCCGGTCTCATCTCCGCGCACGTCGTCGCCGACATCCGCCCGGGCACCGTCGGGCTCGAGGACTTCGAGACGCCACGGCTGCTCGCGCTGCGCCGCATCGCGCGGCGCCTCTGCTACGGCACGTCCTCGTACACGAAGGATGCCCTGCGGCACATCTCCGACCGCATCCTCGAGCGCCTGGAGCCCGTCGCCTGACGTGCGGTGCGCTCGCGCGCGCTCAGCGGCTCACGCGCGCGCGCGAGCCGCGCACGTACTGCGGAGGCCACACGTCCGCGTCTGCCCCGAGCTCGTCGGCGGCGCGCAGGGCGAAGTGCGGGTTGCGCAGGAGCTCGCGCGCGATCATGACCGCGTCGGCGCGGCCGGAGGCCACGATCTGCTCCGCCTGCTCGGGCTCGGTGATGAGCCCCACGGCGACGACCGGCGCTCCCGTCCGCTCCCGCACGGTCGTCGCGAAGCCGACCTGATAGCCGGGGGCGGTGGGCACGACGACGTCGGGCACGAGGCCGCCGCTCGAGATGTCGAACAGGTCCGCGCCCGCGTCCCGCGCCCATCCGGCGACGACCGCCGTGTCGTCGACGGTCCAGCCGCGCCCGCCCGCCCAGTCCGTCGCCGAGAAGCGCACGAACAGCGCCCGCTCGGGCCCGATGGCCGCGCGCACGGCGCGCACGACCTCGAGCAGCAGCCGAGCGCGGTTCTCGAGGCTCCCGCCGTACGCGTCGCTGCGCAGGTTGCTGAGCGGGGAGAGGAACTGGTGCAGCAGGTAGCCGTGGGCGGCGTGGAGCTCGACGACGTCGAACCCGGCCTCGACGGCGCGACGGGCGGACGAGGCGAAGGCCTCGACGATCCCGGGCAGCTCCGCCGATGTGAGCGCCCGCGGCGGCGCGTAGCCGCCGAACGCGATCGCGGAGGGCGCGACCGTCTGCCACCCGCCGTCCTCGACGGGCTGGGTGCCGGATCCGCTCCAGTCCCGGTAGAGGGATCCCTTCCGGCCGGCGTGCGCGAGCTGCACGCCCGCGAGCGCGCCAGCCTCGTGGATCGCGGCGACGATGGGCGCGAACGCGTCCCGCTGCTCGTCGTTCCAGAGCCCGAGGTCCCAGTTGGAGATGCGCCCGCGCGGCTCGACGGCCGTCGCCTCCGTCATGACGAGCCCTGCGCCGCCGCGCGCGAAGGAGACGAGGTGTACGAGGTGCCACTGCGTCGGCACGCCGTCCCACTCCTCGACCGAGTACTGGCACATGGGAGCGACCCACACGCGATTGCGCGCGGTGCGCGAGCGGAGCTCGAGCGGCGTGAAGAGGGCAGGCTGAGGCACGGAGGACTCCTCCTCGAGGTGGTGGGGGGATGACGCGCACGTGGCGTCATCGGCAGCGTACCGCGGCCTGGCGGCCGCGGGCTCAGAGCCAGCCGCGGCGCTTGAAGACCATGTAGAGCACGATGCCCGTCGCAAGCATGAGCGCGAGCGCGAACGGATAGCCGTACCGCCAGTGCAGCTCCGGCATGACGTCGAAGTTCATGCCGTAGATCGTGCCCACGAGGGTGGGAGCGAAGAGCACGGCGGCCCAGCCGGAGATCTTGCGCACCTCGTTGTTCTGGCTCACGCTCGTCTCGGTCAGCCGCCGCATCTCCTCGTTCTGCAGCTGGCTCACGAGCGTCGTGTGGACGGTGAGGGCGTTCTGCAGGAGCACGCGGTACCCGTCGGCGCGCTCGACGATCCTCATGACGTGGTCGAGCACGTCCCGCAAGTGGCGCTGCAGCTCGACGTCGACGTGGTACGCGTCGAATCCCCGCTCGAGCGCGCGGAGCATCCCGACGAGCGGGCTCGTGGCGCGCTGGAACTCGATCACCTCGCCGAGCAGCTCGTAGATGCGCCGCGAGACGGATGGCTCTCCGCCGAAGAGCTGGTCCTCGATCTCGTCGATGTCGTTCTCGAGGCCGAGCACGACG
>JAATFA010000024.1 GCA_015655445.1 Actinomycetales bacterium
AAGCGCCTCGGGTCCTGCCCGGTCTGGATCACCCGGTCGACCGAGGCGAAGGCCGCCGCGGCATCCCGCGCGCCGAGCGCGTCCACGACCTCGTCGAGCAGGGCGCTGTGGGTGTAGCCGAGCAGGGCGACCGCCCGCTCGTAGAGCACCGTGACGGCCTGGCCCTCTGAGCCGGCTCGCGCATCTGAACCAGCGATGAGCTGGTCGAGCAGCGACAGCGTGTCGCGCACCGAGCCGCAGCCCGCGCGCACGACAAGGGGAAGCACCCCGGGCTGGACCGACACCTTCTCGGCCTCGGCGAGCTGCTGAACGTAGTCGAGCATCTGCGCCGGGGGGACGAGCCGGAACGGGTAGGGGTGGGTGCGGCTGCGGATGGTGCCGATGACCTTCTCGGGCTCGGTGGTGGCGAAGATGAACTTGACGTGGTCCGGCGGCTCCTCGACCAGCTTGAGCAGCGCGTTGAAGCCCTGCGGCGTCACCATGTGCGCCTCGTCGAGGATGAAGATCTTGAACCGGTCGCGCGCCGGCGCGAAGATCGCGCGCTCGCGCAGGTCGCGGGCGTCGTCGACCCCGTTGTGGCTCGCGGCGTCGATCTCGACGACGTCGAGGGAGCCGCCTCCGTCGCGCGCGAGCTCGCGACAGCTGGGGCACACTCCGCACGGAGTGTCCGTGGGCCCCTCGGCGCAATTGAGGCAGCGCGCGAGGATGCGGGCCGAGGTCGTCTTGCCGCATCCGCGCGGCCCGCTGAAGAGGTACGCGTGGTTGACGCGATCGGTGCGCAACGCCGTGCGCAGGGGCTCGGTCACCTGCGACTGGCCGATGAGCTCGGCGAACGTCTCCGGCCGATAGCGGCGGTAGAGGGCGGTGACCACCCGACAAGCGTAATCGCCGCCACCGACAGAGCGGCCGTCCGGAGAAGCCCGTTCCGTCCGCGTCCGCGCCCGCGCCCTGGGGAGGAGCGGATGCGGACGAAAAAGACCCCTCGCGCACCCGCCAGAGCCCGGTTACCCTTGCTGCGTCTCCGCCCTGGGGGAGTTGGCCTGGATGGCGCCACGCGAGGAGCCGCAAGCGAGTCTAGCCGACCCCGGCGGCGCCGCCCTCCGCCGTCGTCCGGGGTGCTCGAGCCCCTCGAGCGGCCGGGGGTCGCCCCGGCGGGCCGCAGGCCGACCCCGGCGAGTCGGGGTGATTGTGACGCCGGATTCACGAGCGGACTTCCCCTTCCCCACTCCCCGGTGTTACCGTGCCCTTGCATTCCCCTTCGTTCGCGGGGGCGCTGCCTCGATGATGTGGCCGCAGGGGAGTGCCATGCTCACACATCCAGGGGGATAACTTGACAACACGTTCCGCATTTCTGCGGGGCGCGGGAGGCGGAGCCATCACGGCGATCGCCCTCGGCGCCTCACTCGCCCTCGTCGCGCCTCTCGCCGCGAACGCTGCTCCCGTCGTCTCGCAGGGAACCGGCCGCCTCATCAACGGCTCCCTCCTCGGGAACTCGCTCGATCCCGTCATCGCGCTCCAGGGCGCGACCGCGATCAACCCCGACGGCCGCGCGACGGTGACCAACGACACGCCCCTCTCGCTGGGGGCCGTCAACGACAGCCTCAGCGTCACCGTGCCGAGCGGCCTCAACCTCCACCTCGTCGGCACCGACGGCATCATCCAGCTCGGCGCCGTCGGCCAGTACGCCGAGGCACGGCCCGACGGGACGTCCGTCGCGTTCTCCGGCACCGTGACCAGCGCCCCGAGCCTGCTCGGGATCAACCCGACGATCACGGGGAGCAACCTCGGCACGCCCGGCGCGGACGACGCCGCGACGATCAACATCGGCACGGCGCAGCTGCTCGGCGGCCCGGACCTCGTGCACCTGAGCGTCGCAGCGTCCGCGCTCGCGGCGAGCGCGAGCGCGACGGCCGGCTCCGACGAGCACAACCCGCAGTACACGATCGGCGACCTCGACATCACGCTCGGCGGCACGCTGCTGGGCGGCACGCTCAACAGCCTCGACACGGTCATCGGGCCTCTCATCAGCGGCGTCAACGCGCTCATCTCGACAGACATCCCCGACCCTCTCGCCGGCGGGACGATCACGGTCTCGCTCACCGACCTCCTCGCGGCCGCGGGCGTGAGCAACATCAATGACCTGCCGCCGGGGACCAACCTGCTCACCTACCTGCCAGAAGCGCTCGTGACGCAGGTGACGAACACCGTGAACTCGCTGCTCGACACGCTGCAGACGGCGATCGACCGGCTCGGACCTCCCGGAGCGCTGCTCAACGGGACGCTCAACTCCACCGTCCGGCCCGCGGTCACCGTGATCCTCGGCGGACTCGGCAGCGCGCTCGCCGGCCCGATCGGCACGGCGGTCGACGCACTCCTGCAGCTCGACGTCAACAACCAGTCGACGGACGCGAGCGGCGCCTTCACCGAGACGGCGCTCCGCGTCGGCATCGGTCAGAATGGCTCGATCGCGGCGCTCGACATCGCCAGCGCGACCGTCGGCCCCAACGCGGGCATCGACGGCGTGCCCGTCGTGAACCAGGACACGGCCCTCATCGGCGGTGGCATCCTGCTCGCGGTCGCGGGCGGCGCGGTCTGGTACGCCCTCGTGCGTCGTCGGCACGCCGCCGCGGCGCAGGCCTGATCGGGCGGGACGCGCATATGTACGGTGGCAACGGTGGGATCATCGCCGGCGGCGGAGCGCTCGCCGCGACGGGGCTCGGCATGCCGCTCGGGTGGTACTTCACCGCCTCGGTGGCCATGCTGACCGTCGGGTTCGTGCTCACCCGGATCGCGGTGCGGCGCCGTCAGCGTCGTCCCGAGACCGAGGCGGTCGACTGACGAGGTCCTGTCCTGCGGGGACGTGCCCGGGCTCCGGCCCGGGCACGTCCCCTCACGGCCGTTCTGCGGGACGGCCCGCGCGAACGGCGCGCGAGAGCGAGAGAGGGGGGCGAGGATGAGCGCGAGCGAGTCGAGCCAGGCGTTCGCCTTCGTGCTGCTCGTCATCTTCCTCGCCTACGTCCTGCTCATCCTCGTGCCGTTCCTGCGCCGCCCGCGCGATCCCGAAGGCGACCCCTCGCTCTTCGCGTGGCACATCTTCGTGCCCTGCCGGGACGAGGAGGCCGTCATCGGCCAGACCCTCGATCGCATGCGCTTCGACTTCCCCGAGGCGCACGTCTGGGTCATCGACGACGACAGCGACGACCGAACGGGCCCGATCGTGCAGGAGCGCGCCGACGACGATCCGCACGTGCACCTCGTGCAGCGCCGCCGTCCGGACGCGCGCACCGGCAAGGGCGCCGCGCTCAACGCCGCCTATCGCGCGCTCGACGCGTGGCTCCCCGAGCGCGCGGACCGCGACCACATCGTCATCGCGGTCGTCGACGCCGACGGCCGCCTCGCGCCCAACGCCTTCCGGCAGGCCGCGGGGGCTCACGCCTTCGGCGACCGGATCGTCGGCGCCGTGCAGAGCGCCGTGTGGATGTCGAACCGCGACGACCCCGCGCCCGTGCCGGGTGACGCCTCGCGCCTCCGCCAGGCGTGGGGCCGCTACCTCGTGCGGATGCAGGACATCGAGTTCCGCACGACGATCGCCGCGATGCAGTCGCTGCGCCGCCACACGTTCTCAGTGGGCCTGGGCGGCAACGGCCAGTTCAGCCGGCTCTCCGCGCTCGACGCGATCGCGCACACGTCCGGCGAGCCGTGGCACGGCTCGCTGCTCGAGGACTACGAGCTCGGCATCCACGTCATGCTCGCCGGCTACCGCACGGCGTACATGCACGACACCTACGTCGAGCAGGAGGCGCTCCCCTCGACGCGGCGGCTGCTCACGCAGCGCGTGCGCTGGTGCCAGGGCGGCATGCAGTGCACACGCTACCTGCCGCGCATCTTCGAGTCGCCCTACTTCACGAACGCGGGCGCGCTCGAGGCGACGTACTTCATGCTCGTCCCGTTCGTGCAGCTGCTCGGCCTCGTGCTGTGGCCGACGGCGTTCGTCGCGATGGCCGCGCAGGGCGCGATCAACGCGGGGAGCCTCGCGACGTTCCTCGCCCAGTCGTGGTGGCTGCTGCCCCTCGTCGTGCTCACGGGCATCGTGCCGTTCGCGATCTGGGTGCCCATCTACCGACGGCAGGCGGCCCCGCGCGCGGGTCTCCGGGAGGTCGTCGTGTGGGGCCTCGGCTACTGGCTGTACATGTACCAGAACTACGTGTGCGTCGTCCGCGCGTTCGCCCGCTTCGTCTCCGGCCGCGAGGGCTGGGCGAAGACGCGGCGCAACGCGGAGAACGACGTCAGGCTTCTCGCGAAGGAAAGCTGAGGATCGAGCATGGCCCTCTCGGATGCGGTCCCTGCACCCCGCCCCCAGGCGGGGCGCACTCGGCGCGCGGACGCCCGACGCGCGACGAGCCGTCGCTCGAACTCGCTCCTGCTCGCCCTCGTGCTGCTCGCCGCGGGCACGGCGATGCTCGTGCTGCAGGAGCCGCTCGCACGCGTCGAGGCGCACCTCACGGCGGCCGCGCTGCAGCTGTTCACGATCGGCCGCACGAGCGCGGCGGGCCCCATCATGTTCATCGGGATCGGCTCGGGCGAGGTGCACGGGCTCATGATCACGCCCATGTGCTCGACGGTGCTGCTCGTGGCCCCCATGCTCCTGCTCGCCGGCGCCCTCGAGCTGTTCCCGCGCTACCGCGTCCTCTTCGTGCTCAAGGGCCTCGCGATGGCTCTCCCGATCGCGATCGCGGCCAATCTCGCCCGGTACGCGCTCATCGCGTTCGCCCTGCAGGTGTGGGGCCGCACGGGCTTCGACATCATGCACCACTGGGTCGGCTCGCTGCTCGTCATCCTCGTCACCGCGGGGGCGGTCGTGCTCCTGCTCGTCGTCGCGACGCGCGGTCGCGTGCGCATCCGCCCGGGCGGGGGCAGGCACGGTCGGTGAGGTCCCGATCCCCGGGGCGGCGCGCGAGGGCGGCCGTCGTCCTCGCGCTCGCCGCCGTGACGCTGCTCGCCGGCTGCGTCTCCGTCGGGATGGGCGACCCGGTCGCGGGCCGGGTCGGAGCGTGCCACGCGCTCACCCGGCCCGAGCAGTTCGAGACGCCGAGCGACTCCGCGCCCTCGGTGCGCTGCGCCCTCGCCCACACGACCGAGACCTTCCGCACGGGCACCGTGCCGGCCGTCTTCTCGGGCGACGCTCGGCGCCCGGCGGGCGAGGTGCGCGCCTCCATCCAGGAGCAGGTGTGCCCTGCCGAGTCCCTGCGCTCCTACGTGGGCGCGAGGCCTTCCGACTCCCTCTTCGGCCTGTGGATCGTCGCGTTCCTGCCGACGCAGCGCGCGTGGGACGCGGGCGCGCGCTGGGTGCGCTGCGACGTCGTGCACACCGCGCGCGACGACGCGCTCGAGCCCGTGCGCGGCACGGGCTCGCTCGAGCGGGCGCTCGAGTCCTCGCGCGCCTCCGCCCTCACGCGCTGCTACCGCCAGCGGCGGACGGATGACGGTGCCCTCTCGACGACGGGCACGGACGTGAGCTGCGCGTCCCCGCACACCTCGCGGGACGTCAACGCGTGGACGACGACGAGCATCCGACCGCAGACGCAGACCGCGATCTCCGCTTGCGTGCCCGCGGTCACCGCCTACCTCGGCGCGCCGCCCGCGCCGGACGCCGTGACGGTGGTCATCGAGGGGAGCGCGGCGTCCGGCCCGTGGTCGGTGCGCTGCGCCGTCGTGGAGGGCCGATGACGGCGCGCGAGGACACGCCCCTCGACACGGCGACCGAGGCGCCGCCGACCGTCGGCTCACGACCGGTTCCCGGCGAGGAGGCGACCGGCAGCGGCGGGCGCCGGCGCGCGCTGCGGGCACTGCGCCGTGCGCTCGGCGTGCTGCTGCCCGGCTCACCCGAGCGCGTGCGGGGCGTCCCGCTCGCCTCGCTCGCCGCGGGCGTGCTCGCGGCCGTCGCGATGGCCCTGCGCCTGCTCGTGCCGACGCCCGTCGGCGTCGCGGACGCGGACGCCGGCCACGACATCCTGTGCGGTCTCGGGCTCGCGGCCGAGCGGCCCTTCGACGCGCAGCGTGCGACCCAGTTCATCGTTCCGCAGTGGACGGCCCAGACCTGGTACGGCGAGGCGTGCTCCCCCTCCCCGACCGTTGCCCCGTACTCGCCGCACTACGCGCTCGTCGCGCTCGCACGCATCCTCACCCCCCTCGTCGACCCCTCGGCGGCGTTCGACACGCGCGCCTTCGCGCTCGTGGGCGCGGGCGTCTTCGGCGTGCTCGTCGGCCTGCTCGTCGCGCTCCTGCCCGGTCGGCTGCCGTTCCGACTCGTCGCCGCCGCGATCGTCGCGGTGCTCGTGGGCGACGGCGTGTTCGCCGACTTCCTGCTCTCCCCGTACTCGGAGGGCACGATGCTCCTCGGCCTGCTCGCCCTCGGCATCGCGTTCCTCTATCTCTGGCGCAGCCCGCGTCCGCCCGTGCACGCCGTGCTGCTCGCGGGGGTCGTGTGCGCCGTCGTCGTCGCGATCGACGTGCGGCTCGTCCCGCTCGCGCCGGCCGCCGTCGTCGCCCTCCTCTGGCGCTCCGCCCGGTCGGACACCCTTGGCCCGAGCGGGAGGCGCAGCGCGCGGGACCGACCGCGACGCACGCGCCGCGGTCTGCCGCAGGCGGTCGCCGCGCGCGTCCCGGCGATCCTCGTCTCGCTCGGCCTCGTCGCCGGAACAGGCGTCTACGTCGTCGACATGGAGGCGCGCGCGGACTCCGCGGCCGTCTACGACACGGTCTTCCGCGGCATCCTGCCGGCGAGCGCGAGCCCGCAGGCCGACCTCGCGTGGTTCGGGCTTCCCGCGCGCATGGTGCGCGCCTCGGGAGCGCCCATCGACTCCCTCGCCGCCGAGACCGTGTTCGCGGGGGACGCGTTCGACTCCGTGACGCCCGGCCGGGTGCTGCTGTTCTTCGCGACCCACCCCGAGCGGCTCGTCTCGATGAGCGACCGCGGGCTGGCCGCCGTCGGCTCCCCCGAGCTCGACTACCTCGGCTCGTTCCCGGCCGACTCGGGCGCGACGCCGTGGGCGAAGGAGCACCGCGATCCCGTCGCGCTCGGCATCCTCACGGGCCTCCGCGCGCTGCCCCTGCTCATCCCCGGCGTGCAGCTGCTCGTGCTGCTGCTCGGCCTCGCGCTCGCGGCGCGACGCACGCGGGCCGCGCCCGCTCGCGCCGTCGGGCGACTCGCCGTGCTCCTCGTCGCAAGCTGCGGGCTCCTGTTCTGGGCGGCCGTGCTCGGCGACCCCGTCGAGCTCTCCCGCACGCTCCTGCCGGTCGGCCTGCTCACCGCGCTCGCGATCCCGCTCGGCGTCGGATGCGCCCTCCTGCTCGCCGCGCCCGCTCCCGCCACGCCCGCCCCCGCCACGACCACGCCCGCCGCGCCGACGCCCGCCGACCCCAGGATCGCCGACGCCGCGCCCGACGAGGGCGCGCCCGCGACGGCGCGGTCGCCCAGGGCTCAGGCCGAGAAGTCGGCGATCCGCTCGCCGAGCCCGAAGAACGCGCGCACGGCCGCGACGACGCGCTCGCTCGCGTGACCGTCCCCGTACGGGTTGACCGCGCGGCTCATGGCCGCGTACGCGTGCGGGTCGTCGAGCAGCCGTGACACCTCCGCGACGATGCGGTCCTCGTCCGTGCCGACGAGACGCGCCGTGCCCGCGGCGACCGCCTCCGGCCGCTCGGTCGTGTCGCGCGTCACGAGCACGGGCTTGCCGAGGCTCGGCGCCTCCTCCTGCACGCCGCCCGAGTCGGTGAGCACGAGAGTGCACGCGTCGAGCAGGCGCGTGAACCGCCGGTAGTCGAGCGGCTCGGTGAGCACGACGCGCGGGTGGGCGCGCAGGTCGTCGCCGAGCGCGCCGCGCACGATCGGGTTGCGGTGCTGCGGCAGCACGACCCGCACGCGCGGGTGCGCCGCGAGCACGCGCACGAGGGCGCGCGCGGTCGCGGCGATCCCGTGCTCCCACGACTCGCGGCGGTGCGCCGTCACGAGCACGAGCGGGTCGCCCGACTCGACGGCGGCGGAGACGCGCCCGTCCTCGAACGGCAACGGGTCGGCGGCGACCGCGTGCACGAGAGCGTCGATGACCGTGTTGCCGGTCACGACGACGTGCTCGGCGGGCACGCCCTCGCGCACGAGGTTGTCCCGCGCGAGCGGCGTGGGTGCGAAGTGCAGCACGGCGAGCTGCGCCGTGAGCCGCCGGTTGCCCTCCTCCGGGAACGGCGCGGCGAGGTCCCCGGAGCGCAGCCCGGCCTCGAGGTGGAAGACGGGGATGCGCTCGTAGAAGGCGGCGAGCGCCGCGAGCGTCGAGGTCGTCGTGTCGCCTTGCACGAGCACGGCGTGCGGCCGCCGCTCGGCGAGCACCGTCGCGAGCCCGTCGAGGATGCGCGCGGAGAGGCCGACGAGGCTCTGTCGGTCCGTCATGACGTCGAGGTCTGCGTCGGGGACGATCCCGAACAGCTCGTTGACCTGGTCGAGCATCGCGCGGTGCTGGGCGGTCACGACGACGTCGAGGTCGAGGACGGGATCGTCGGCGAGCGCACGCACGACCGGCGCCATCTTGATCGCCTCGGGACGCGTGCCGTAGACGGGCATGATCGTGGGCATGGGGCTCCTGGGGATCCTGGGGCGAGGCGGACCGGGCCACCGCCAGGCTAGCCGACGACACCCCCGCACGCCGTGCGTCCCGCGTCGACCCGGTATGATTCCGGGAGGCCGTCGCCGCCTCTGCATGCGCCGGCCTTCCGGAGGATTCGCCTAGTGGCCTATGGCGCACGCTTGGAAAGCGTGTTGGGTGAGAGCCCTCGGGGGTTCGAATCCCCCATCCTCCGCCCATGCGACGAGCCCCGGCGCGCGCGGCGGGCGTCCGCGGCCGCGGGCCTCGATCTGGCGGCACCCGACGCGCGAATGCTGCGCGCCGCCTCCCAGTCCCCGCGAGCGCCACCGCGACGCACGCGATGCGCGTAGGCTCGAGACCACTAGGGGCTGCTCCAGATCTCGGTCGCTCCCACCGACGAACGACGACAGTCTGGAGACCCTCGTGGGGATCACGAACGCGGGCGAACGCGCCCGCACGCGAGAGGCGGCGCCCCCCAGCGCCGCACGACGCGAGAACGAGTACACCGAGCTCGCGCGCACGGTGCAGGCGGCCGGGCTCATGCGGCGCCGCTACGGCTACTACTGGGCCAAGCTCATCGCCGTGCCCGTCGTGCTCGCCGCGTGCATCGTCGTGCTCGTGCTCGTCGGCGACTCGTGGTGGCAGCTCGCAGTCGCCGCGGCGTTCGCGATCGTGTTCACGCAGATCGCCTTCCTCGGCCACGACGCCGCCCACCGGCAGATCTTCCGCTCCGGCAAGTGGAACGACTGGATGAGCCTCATCATCGGCAACCTGTTCGTCGGCATGAGCTACGGCTGGTGGAAGCACAAGCACACGCGCCACCACGGCAACCCGAACAAGATCGGCACCGATCCGGACATCGACCTGCCGGCGATCGCCTTCACGCCCGACCAGGTCACGCGGCGCTCGACGCCGCTCGGACGCTGGGCCGCCGCCCACCAGGGCAGCTTCTTCTTCCCGATCCTGACGCTCGAGGGGATCGCTCTGCACGTCTCGAGCATCCAGCGTGTCATGTCGCGCGACCACCTCGAGCGGCGTTGGGCGGAGACGCTCTTCATGGGCGTGCGCCTCGTCGGCTTCCCCGCCCTCGTCTTCTTCGTGCTCCCGCCCGGGATCGCGCTCGCGTTCTTCGGCGTCGAGCTCGGGCTCTTCGGCCTGTACATGAGCCTCTCGTTCGCACCCAACCACAAGGGCATGCCGCTCGTGCCCGCCGGCGTGAAGCTCGACTTCCTGCGCCGACAGGTGATGATGAGCCGCAACATCCGCGGAGGCTGGATGGTCGACGTCGCGATGGGCGGGCTCAACTACCAGGTCGAGCACCACCTGTTCCCGTCGATGCCGCGACCCCACCTCCACAAGGCGGCCCCCATGATCGCCGCCTACTGCCGCGAGCACGACGTGCCCTACACGGAGACGACCCTGTGGCAGTCCTACGCGATCGTCTACCGCTACATCCAGCGCGTCGGGCTCGGCGAGCGCGACCCGTTCGAATGCCCGCTCCTCGTCGCGCGCGCGACGAGCTCGATCGAGGCGGAGCTGTGAGCGCCGGCACGCCGGGCGCGCACGGCGCGCCGGATGCGGAGCACACCGCGCCGGGGGCCGCGCGCGCCGCCGACCCCGCCGTCCTCGGGCTCAGCCACATCCTCACCGACCTGCTCCCCCCGACCGTGCACACGCCGGGCGGACCCGCGCGCTACACCGTGAGCGCCGTCTTCACGCGCCGTCCGTCGGCGGGCGAGGTCGACGCGATCGACGGCGCCGTCGCGCGCGCGTGGCTCGACCGGGCGGGCTTCCCGCACGTCACGACGCGCGTGAGCGATCGCCGGCTGGAGATCCACGACACGAGCCTCGAGGAGCTTGCGGACGGCCTCGCCCCCGCGATCGCGGCCCTGCTCGCGGACGTCAGCAGCGTCGACGCGGACCGCGCCCACGCGATCGCCGACGGGCTCGTCGACCACGAGCGGGCCGAGGAACGGCGCTGGGAGTCCGTGCGCGCCCTCGTCGAGCGCGTGCGCTTCGACGGCCCGGAGCCGCCGGACGCCGACACGGCGCTCGGCGTCGCGCGCATCGTCACCGAGCTGCTTCCCTCGAGCCTCGGCACGGACGAGGCCCCCGACCGGTACACGGTCGTCGCCGAGCTCACCCGTCCGCCCACGCGCACCGAGCTCACCCTCCTCGCGGGCCCGCTGCCCCGTCAGCGCCTCGACGAGCGCGGCTACACGGAGGCCGGGATCGCCAGCCGAGACCGCCGGCTGGAGATCCACGACGCGAGCCTCGACGAGCTCGCGGACGGGCTCGCCCGCACGGTCGCCGAGACGCTCGCCGAGGTGGCCGCCGCCGCCGCCGCGCGCGATGCGCAGACGATCGCCGACGCAGCACGGCTCGCCGAGCAGGAGCGCGAGCGCGCTCGCGCCGTCGCCGAGGCGGCCGCCGCCATCTCGTTCGCCCCGCCGACCGTCATCGACCATTCGCCGCACGATCCCGGCCCCGCCGCTCGCCCCGACGTGGGGGAGTGGGAGGACGAGGGCGGCAGCCTCAGAAAGGGGACGCCGACATGGTGATCTTCGTCATCATCCTGCTCGTGATCTGGGCGCTGCTCGCGATCGTGGGCTTCGCCATCAAGGGGCTCCTGTGGCTCGCGATCATCGGCCTCGTGCTGTTCATCGCGACGCTCCTCATCGGCGTGCTGCGCCGAGCCGCGCGCAGGCGCTCGTGACGCCGCCGAAGCCCGCCCGCCCGGCTGTTGGGGGTGAGCCCCCATTGGGGCTATGCTGAGCCCGGGTCATCTGGGCCGCCGCGGGGGCGGAGCGGAGAGCACGTCGTCCGTCGTCCCCTCGGAATCGACATTCGCGGGGGGACGAGTGCACGACGAGGACAACGCCGCGTTCCGGGCGGTCGTCCGCCCACGGCGGTCGATTCTGTGGACCGCCCTCGTGAGCTTCGCGGTCACGACGCTCCCCGTCTTCGGGGCGCTGTACTGGTTCACCGCGGGGCTCGACGAGTGGCCGCACCTGCTCCTCACCCAGGTGCTGCTCACGATGGCGTGCGCGCTCGTGCTGTGGCGCCAGACGACGGTCTTCAGCGCGTCGACGGGGACCCATCTCGTGGGGCGCGGGATCTTCAGCCCGCTCGTGAGCGTGCCGCTCGCCGAGATCCGCCACGTCGTGCTCGCCGACGTCTACGGGCACGACGGCACGGACAGCTCGACGCAGTTCCTCGCCCTCGACGCGCACGGACGCTGCCGATTCCGACTGCGCGGGCAGTTCTACCACGATCACGACCTCGAGCGCCTCGCCGACTCGCTCGGCGTGCACGTCGAGCGCGACCCCGACCTGCACAGCGCGCGCGAGCTCTTCGCGCGCTACCCTGGCAGCGCGTTCTGGTTCGAGGACCGGTGGAGCGTGCGGGTCGCCGGCGTCGCCCTGACCGTGCTGTGCGCGCTCGCGACCGTGGCCTGGATCACGAGCGTCACGACGCCGCACGTGCTCGCGCGCTGACAGCCGGCCCGCGGTGCCGCGCGCCACAACCATGGGAGGTGCCGCATGATCGTCGCGTACTGGGTCGTCGCCGGGCTGCTCGCCCTGTTCTACCTGTACTCGGGCGGGATGAAGGTCGTGCGGTCGCGGGAGAGCCTGCTGCCCATGATGGCGTGGGTCGGGTCGACGCCCCTGTCGTTCGTGCGCACGATCGGCGTGCTCGAGGTGCTCGGCGCGATCGGCCTCATCCTGCCCCCGCTCACCGGCATCGCGCCGGCGCTCGCGCTCGCGGCGGCGATCGGGCTCGCCCTCGTGCAGATCGGCGCGCTCATCCTGCACGTGAGGCGGGGCGAGACGAAGGTCATCGGGCTCAACATCGTGCTGCTCGTCGTCGCCGCGGTCGCGGTCTGGCTCGCGACCGTCTGGCTCTGACGCCTCGACGGGCGCTCCCACGGACGCGCCAGCGCGCGGCGGTCAGCAGCGGTGGCGGGCGAGCAGCGTGAGGTCCGCCGCGCTCAGCCGCGCCCCCGCGGTGCGCACCTGGTGCCAGTAGGGGTAGAGGAGCACGGGACGGCTCACGCGCTCGAGGCGGTCGACCTCGTCGTCGCTCAGCACGATCTCCGCGGCCGCGAGGTTGTCGGCGAGCTGCTCCGACGTCCGGGCCCCGACGATGACCGTCGAGATGCCCGGACGCCGCAGCACCCACGCGAGCGCGATGCGCGCCGCCGAGACGCCGTGCTCCTCGCCGATCTCCACGAGCGCCTCGACGATGTCGTAGAGCTTCTCCTGGTCGGCGACGGGGGGCTCGTTCCAGTCGGTGAGCTGACGCGAGCCCGCGGGCGGCTCGACCCCGCGACGGAATTTGCCGGAGAGCAGCCCGCCTGCGAGCGGCGACCACACGAGGATGCCCACCCCCTGGTCGATCGCGAGCGGCACGAGCTCGTACTCGGCCTCGCGCGCCTGGAGCGAATAGTGGATCTGCTGGCTCACGATGGGCGCGAAGCCCGCACGCTCGGTCACGCCGATCGCCTTCATGAGGTGCCAGGCGGAGTAGTTCGAGACGCCCACGTAGCGCACCTTGCCCGAGGACACGAGGTGGTCGAGCGCCGCGAAGGTCTCCTCGAGGGGCGTCTGACCGTCCCACTCGTGCACCTGGTAGAGGTCGATGTAGTCCGTGCCGAGGCGGCGGAGGCTCGCCTCGCACGCCCGGATGAGGTGGTGGCGGGAGAGCCCCTCGTCGTTCGGGCCGGGCCCCATCGGGAACCGCGCCTTCGTCGCGACGAGCACGTCGTCCCTGCGCCCCTCGAGCACCTGGCCGACGATGCGCTCCGACTCCCCCTCCGAGTAGACGTCCGCCGTGTCGATGAGGTTGACGCCCGCGTCGAGCGCCATGTCGATCTGCCGGCGCGCCTCCGTCACATCCGTCGACCCGACCTGGGCGAAGCCGCCCCGGCCCCCGAACGTCATCGTGCCCATCGCGAGCGCCGAGACCTTGAGCCCGGACGCTCCCAGCTGCCGATACTCCACGTGTTCCTCCTCGATTCCGCAGTCGAGCCTGCCATTCGGCGCACGCCGGGGCGAGGCCGGAGCGGGGGCGGATGTCACCCCCGCTCCCGCACTCGGTGGCACGCCCGTCCCGTGCGCCCGGACGCCGTCAGCGCGTGCTGAAGGCCGCGTCGAACGCCGCCGTGGGCGCCTCGAACGCGAACCGGCGCACGAACGCGAGGGCCTCCGGCGCGCCGACGAGACGGTCCATGCCGGCGTCCTCCCACTCGACCGAGAGCGGGCCCTCGTAGCCGATCGCGTTGAGCATCCGGAAGGCGTCCTCCCACGGCACGTCGCCGTGGCCCGTGTTGATGAAGTCCCATCCACGGCGCGGATCAGCCCACGCGAGGTGGGACGAGAGGCGGCCGTTGCGGCCGTTGAGGCGCCTCTTCGTGTCCTTGCAGTGGACGTGGAAGATCTTGTCCTGGAAGTCCCACAGGAAGCCGACCGCGTCGAGGTCCTGCCACACCATGTGGCTCGGGTCCCAGTTGAGGCCGAACGACGCGCGATGCCCGATCGCCTCGAGCGTGCGCTTCGTCGTCCAGTAGTCGTACGCGATCTCGCTCGGATGCGGCTCGAGCGCGAATCTCACGCCCACCTCCTCGAAGACGTCGAGGATGGGGTTCCAGCGGTCGGCGAAGTCCTGGTAGCCGGCGTCGACGAGCTCCTGCGACACGGGAGGGAACATCGCGACGTACTTCCAGATCGAGGAGCCCGTGAAGCCCGTCACGATCGTCGCGCCGAGCCGGGCCGCCGCACGAGCGGTGTTCTTGAGCTCCTCGGCCGCGCGCTGCCGCACGCCCTCCGGGTCCCCGTCCCCCCAGATCGCGTCGGGCAGGATGTCGCGGTGCCGCTGGTCGATCGGGTCGTCGCACACCGCCTGGCCCTTGAGGTGGTTGGAGATCGCGTAGACCTTCAACCCGTTCCGTTCGAGGATCGCGAGGCGATCGGCGACGTAGTCGTCGTCGGTCGCGGCACGGTTCGGGTCGAGGTGGTCGCCCCACGAGGCGATCTCGAGGCCGTCGTAGCCCCACTCGCCCGCAAGTCGCGCCACCTCCTCGAAGGGCAGGTCGGCCCACTGGCCGGTGAAGAGAGTGATGGGTCGCGCCATCGCAGTGTCCTCTCGCTTGTCGGTTGGGAGTCGTCGGTGACGGCCGGTCAGCGCGTCGTCGGGGTCCAGGCCGAGCCGTTGCCCGCGCTGCGCTCGACCGCGTCGAGCACGAGCTGCACCTGCAGGCCGTCGGCGAACGTGGGCGTCGGCTGCGTGCCCGCCACGACGCCCTCGACGAAGTCCTTCGCCTGGTGCGAGAACCCGTGCTCGTAGCCGAGCATGTGCCCCGTCGGCCACCACGCTCCCGCGTACGGGTGCTGCGGCTCGGTCACGAGGATGCGTCGGAAGCCCTGGCGGTCGGCGGGCGCCGTCCGGTCGTAGTACTGCAGCTCGTTCATGTACTCGAGGTCGAACGAGAGCGCGCCGTCGACGCCCGCGATCTCGACGCGCAGGGCGTTCTTGCGGCCCGTGCTGAAGCGCGTCGCCTCGAACGAGCCGACCGCGCCGCCGTCGAAGCGGCCGGTGAAGAGCGCGAGGTCGTCGACCGTGACCTCGCCGCGCTCGCTCGACGCCGTGCCGGACAGACCCGAGCTCTCGGCGAGCAGCGGGCGCTCCTTCACGAACGTCTCGAGCATCCCCGAGACCGCCGTGAGACGCTGCCCCGTGATGAACTGGGAGAGGTCGATCGCGTGCGCGCCGATGTCGCCGAGCGCGCCCGAGCCCGCGAGCTCCTTCTTCATGCGCCACGTGAGCGGCGCCTCCGGGTCGACGAGCCAGTCCTGCAGGTACATCGCGCGCACCTGGCGGATCTCGCCGAGCACGCCCTGCGCGACGAGGTCGCGCGCGAAGGTCGCCGCCGGCACGCGGCGGTAGGTGAAGCCCACCATCGCGTAGACGCCCCTCTCCGCCGCACGCGCGGCGGCCTCCGCCATCGCCTGCGCCTGCTCGACGGTGTTCGCGAGCGGCTTCTCGCACAGCACGTGCTTGCCCGCCTCGAGCGCGGCGATCGCGATCTCGTGGTGGGTGTCCCCGGGCGTGACGATGTCGACGATGTCGATGTCGTCGCGCTCGATCGCGGCGCGCCAGTCCGTGCCGTGCTCGAGCCATCCCCACTTCTCGGCGGCGGCCGCGGTGGGCTCGGGGCGCCGTCCGACGAGGAGCGTCATCTCGGGGAAAGCGGGCAGGTCGAAGAAGCGCGGTGCCACGCGCCACCCCTGCGAGTGCGCCGCACCCATGAATCCCACGCCCACCATCGCCACGCGGAGCCGATCCGTCATCGCACTGTCTCCTTCGTCGTCCGTGCCGTCGACCCGCCCGGGCCGGCGGGCCGGCGGGCCGGCCACGCGTTCTCGCGGCCTCTGTCATCGTGCCCCGTTCGCGCCTCCCGCGCCACTCGCCGCCCACCCCCGCGTCGGGGACCGAAAACGAAGGAGAGCGGCCGCGACTCGAGCCGCGAAACCCGTTTCACGGCGCGTGGGATGCCGTTCTCCTTCGTTTTCGGTCCCCGGCGGGGGGCGCGGCGGCGGGATCCGCGAGCACGGGGTCGAACGCGAGCTCGGCCGCGCCGACGAGCAGGCGGTGAGCGCCGAGCTCGGCGCGCACGAGCCGCACGTCGTCGCGCGGGCCGCGCAGTGCGCGCGCCCGCACGAGGTCCTCGAGTCGCGTGCCCGAGGAGGTCGCGAGCGAGGCGAGGAAGCCCCCGAGCACGATGACGTCGGGGTTCACGACGTTGACGACGTTGCGCAGGGCGGAGGCGAGCACGTCCACCTGGAACGCCGCCTCCGCGCGCACGTCCGGGTCGCTCGAGGCGGCGAGGGCGCGGTCGAGCTCGTCCTCGTCCGCGTCGGCGAGGCCGAGCGCGTGCAGGAGCCGCTCGCGCCGCACGACCGTCTCGAGGCATCCGCGCGACCCGCAGTGGCACGCCTCCCCCGCCGGGTCCACGAGCGTGTGCCCGATCTCGCCCGCGAAGCCGGACGCGCCCGCGAGCGGCACGCCGTCGAGGATGACGCCCCCACCGATGCCGCTCGAGCCTCCGTTGACGTAGACGACCGTGCCACGCCCCCGCGCGGCGCCGAAGACCGCCTCCGCGCGGCTCGCGAGGTGCGCGTCGTTCGCGGAGCGCACCTCGAGTCCCGTCGCCTCGGCGAGTCGCTCGCCGAAGCGCTCCCCCGACCACCCGAGGTGCGGCGCATGGACGACGACGCCGTCCGCCTTGCGCACGAGGCCGGGGATCGCAGCCCCCACGCCGAGGACGCGTCCCCCGTGCCGCGCCCGCAGCGTCGCGAGCTCCTCGGCGCACATCGCGATCGCCTCCCCCGCTGTCGGCACCCCGGCGGTCGGACGCCGCACGCGCTCGACGACGCGCCCCGCGAAGTCGATCGCGCCGACCGTGACGGCGTCGATCTCCGGGTTGACCGCGTAGGCGTAGACGTCGCTCGCGGCGCGCACGACGGGGCTCGGCCGCCCGACGCCCGCGGGCGCCTCCGGCTCCCCCTCGACGACGAGGCCGCGCTCGACGAGCTCGGCGACGAGACCGCCGACCGTCGAGCGGTTGAGTCCCGTGCGGCGCGTGAGGCTCGAGCGCGAGGCCGCCCCCTCGCGGTGCACGATCGTGAGCAGGGCCGCGAGGTTCCGCCGACGGAGGGAGTCGGCCGAGCCGCCCGCGGCGACCAGGCTCATTCCGGGATGCGTCGCGTCGTCGCGAGCTCGTGCACCCACTGGCCGCTGTCCTTCACGAGCCGCTCCTGCGTCTCGTAGTCGACGCGCACGATGCCGAACCGCTTGGAGTATCCGTACGCCCACTCGAAGTTGTCCATGAGCGACCACACGTAATAGCCGCGCAGGTCGACGCCGCGCGCGATCGCGCGGTGCGCGGCCGTGAGGTGACGGCGCAGGTAGTCGATGCGGCTCGCGTCGTGCACGCGACCGTCGACGACGCGGTCGGGGAACGCGGCGCCGTTCTCGGTCACCATGAGCGGCAGCTCCGGGTAGCGCTGCGAGAGCGAGACGAGGAGCTCCTCGAGGCCGTCCGGGGCGATGTTCCAGCCCATGTCGGTGTAGGGGCCCGGCTGGGGCAGGAACTCGACGTCCTCGCTCCCGGGCCACGGCGAGCCCGCCGACGGGTTGTGGCCGTCCGCCGCCTGGCGCGACGAGCTCCCGTCCCACAGCAGCACGAGGTTCGTGAAGTAGTAGTTGACGCCGAGCACGTCGATGGGCTGGCGGATGAGGTCGAGGTCGCCGGGGCGCACGAACGACCAGTCCGTGACCGCGGCCGTGTCGTCGAGCACGTCCTGCGGGTACGCGCCCTCGAGCATGGGGCCGAGGAAGACGCGGTTGGCGATCCCGTCGATCTTGCGCACGGCCTCGGGCCCCGTGTCCCCCTCCCCGCGCACGACCTGCAGGTTGAGCGTCACGGAGTACGCGGGGGTGTTCGAGACGACCTCCCGCAGGGCGGAGAGGGCGAGCCCGTGCGCGAGGTTGAGGTGGTGCACGGCCGTGAGGGCCGCCGCGCCGTCCCGCACGCCCGGGGCGTGCACGCCCGACCCGTAGCCGAGGTAGGCGGAGCACCAGGGCTCGTTGAGCGTCGTCCAGGTCGCGACGCGGTCGCCGAGCGCCTCGCCCACGATCGCCGCGTACTCGGCGAACCGCAGCGCCGTGTCGCGATTGCGCCATCCGCCCCCGTCCTCGAGGGCCTGGGGCAGGTCCCAGTGGTAGAGGGTCGCGGTCGGGGAGATGCCGCGCGCGAGCAGCCCGTCGACGAGGCGCGAATAGAAGTCGAGGCCCGCGCGGTTCGGCGCGCCACGCCCCTCCGCCTGGATGCGCGGCCACGCGATCGAGAACCGGTACGCGTGCAGGCCGAGATCGGCCATGAGGTCGAGGTCCGACTCCCAGCGATGGTAGTGGTCGTCCGCGACGTCGCCCGTGTCGCCGTTGAGCGTCGCACCGGGGGTGTGGCTGAAGGTGTCCCAGATCGACGGGCCGCGGCCGTCCTCGCGCACGGCGCCCTCGATCTGGTACGACGCGGTCGCCGATCCGATCACGAACGCGGGCGGGAACTCGAGCCCGGCGCCGCGATAGTCGTCGTTGTCCTGGGTCACTGCTGGATCACCTTCCGACACGGCCGCCCCGCTGCGGCCCTCGCGTCCAGGCTATCGTCCGGCCACGACGATCTCCGCCTCGCGCTCGAACGTCGGGAGCAGCTCGACGCCCCACCCCGGCCGCGTCGGCACGGCGACGGCGCCGTCGACGACCTCGAGGAGGGGCGTGTAGACGTCGCGCGTCCACGCCGTCTGCTCGATGCTCCACTCCTGTCGCTGCGTGCACGCGGGCATCGCCGCCGCGAGGTGCAGCGTGAAGACCTGCAGGAGCGAGTCGTTCGCGCAGTGCGGCGTGCATGGGATGCCCGCGGCCTCCGCGAGCACGGCGACCTTGCGAGCGCGGGAGACGCCGCCGAGATAGCCGATGTCGGGCTGGACGATGTCGACCGCGTCCATCGCGATCATGCGCGCGAAGTGCCGGAGCACGGTGTCCTGCTCGCCTCCCGAGACCGGGATGTCGAGCGCGGCCGCGACACGTGCCGTGCCCTCGACGTCCTCGAACGGGCACGGCTCCTCGAAGTGGAAGTAGCCGTGGTGCTCGAGCATCCGCCCGACCTGCACCGCCCGTCCGGGACTGAAGCCGCCGTTGGCGTCCGCGCTCAGCGCGACCTCGTCGCCGACGAGCTCGCGCACGACGCGCACGATGCGCTCCGTGCGCCCGGGCGCGGCGTCGTGATCGCGTCCCATCGACGCACCGACGCGGATCTTCGCCCCGGTGAAGCCGCGCGTGCGCACGTGCTCGAGGATGCGCTCCGCCTCCTCCTCGGGAGCGATGTCGCGCCGCATGCTCGAGGCGTACACGGGCACCGACGTGCGCAGGGCGCCGCCGAGGAGCTTGGCGACGGGAACGCCCGCCGCCTTGCCGAGCACGTCCCAGATCGCGGTCTCGACGCCGCCCACCGCGCGCAGCACGAAGCTCCCCGGGAACTTGTACTCGGCGCGCAAGAGCTCGTCGACGAGCGCCTCCACGTCCCACGGGTCGGTGCCGAGGAAGAACGGCGCGACCATCTCGTGCAGCACGTGCAGGCTCAGCTGGGTGCGGTAGGGCGCCGTCTGGCCGATGCCGACGATCCCGTCGTCGGTGCACACGCGCACGACCCCGATGTCGCCGCGCTGCAGCGTCTCGATACGGTCGATGATCATCCGGTCGCCTCCTTCGCGGGCGGGCCCTGCCGGGGGGCGGGCCCTGTCGAGAACTCTCGAACGATCGCGGCCAACGGCGTGCGCTCATCGCACTCGGCAAAGCGGAAGGCGGCCGCGAGCTCTCGCGCGCGCTGCGGGGACACCCCAGCGAAGAGACGCGCGAAGTCCTCGACCATGGGCTCGGCGAGGAGGATATGGCGCACGAGCGTGGCGATCCACTGCCGTTGGCCGAAGGGCGCCGGGTCGAACCCGGGATACTCGCGCGCGACGAGCTCCTCGATCGGTCCGAGCACGTCGCGCACCCCCTCGTCGGTCGTGCCCCACGCGTCGACCCCGAGCCTCGCCTTCTTCTCGAGGATGGGAGCGATGAGCCGGAGGTAGGGCGAGTCCCGCCGAGCCGTCACGACCCCCTGCAGACCGATGTCCTTGTACGTCCACAGGCTCCACCCGGCCCCGTGCTCGGCGTAGATCTCGAGCTGGTCGAGCAGCACGCGGTAGCGGTGCACGTCGCGCTCGGGGTCGCCGCTGTAGACGGGCCCGAACTCGCCCACCCAGATGGGCGTCCCCGTCTGCCGCATGTACGCGGAGCGCTCGAGGAAGCGGGAGAGCAGGAACGCGCGGTCCACGTACTGCCCTCGGGAGTACCCGGGGTACTCGCCGCTGTCCGCGAAGCCCGCGAGCGCGTAGTCGTGCAGCGTGTAGACGGTGTTCGGGAGCGGCTCGCCGAACGCCGCGAACTGCGTGCCGTGGCGATTGCCGTCGAGGAAGAGGATGTGGTCGGGGTCGATCGCGCGGATCGTCTCGTGCGCGCGCTCGTAGAACGGACCGATGACGCGGTTCGTCGCATCCCCCGGCTCGTTGAGCACGTTGTAGCCCGCGACCCACGGGTTGTCGCGGTAGCGCGCGGCGAGAGCCTGCCACAACGCGATCGCGCGGTCCTGAAACTCGCGGTAGGTCCAGAAGAGCGCCACATGGGTGGGGTTGTCGCTGTGCCAGCGCTGGTTGTGGAAGCCGGGCGCCGCGTGCAGGTCGAGCACCGTATAGAGGCCGTGGGCAGCGCACGCCTCGATCGCCCGGTCGAGCCGGCGGAACCCGTCTTCGAGCAGCACGCCCGGGTTGTCGTCGCTCTCGAAGTGCCGGTAGTGGAAGGCGATCCGCACGCAGTTCACGCCGAGCGACGCGATGTACGCCGCATCCTCGTCGGCGAAGAAGTCGTCGAGGAACGCGTCGAAGAACGCGTCGTACGCCTCGCGGCCCATCGCCTCGAGCATCGCCCGCCGCTGGAGCCCCTCGGTCGCCGGGTAGCCCGTGATGAAGTTCTCCATGTTCATCCAGCCGCCGAGGCCGAAGCCCGTGAGGCGCACGGCGCGGCCCTGCGCGTCCACGATCCTCGCGCCCTCCACGCGCAGGGGCGCCCGGGTCTCGGCCCGCTCGGTCGTCTCGCCCGATGCCGCGCTCACTTGCTGAACCCCGCGGTGAGGCCGCTCACGAGGTAGCGGCGGCCGAACACGTACGCCACGAAGATGGGCAGCGTCGAGAGCACGACGGCCGCGAGCACGCCGGGCACGTTGACGTTGTACTCGCCCTGGAACGTCCACAGCGCCATCGGGAGCACGCGCTTGTCGGGGCTCTGCGTGAGGATGAGCGGGAAGAGGAACCCGTTCCACACGTGGAGTCCGTCGTAGATCGCGACCGTCACGATCGCGGGTCGCGCGAGCGGCAGGGCGAGGCTCACGAGCATCCGCAGGTCGCCGGCGCCGTCGACGCGCATGGACTCGAACAGCTCCTTGGGGATGTCCCGCAGGAAGTTGGCGAGGATGAGCACGGTGATCGGGATCGCGAACCCGATCGAGGGCAGCACGAGCCCGGCGAGGCTGTCGTACAGGTGCACGCGCGTGATGAACCAGTAGAGGGGGATGATCGTCGCGTGCGTGGGCACGGCGAGTCCGAGCAGGAACAGCGAGAAGCTCGACCGCACGAACCGGCCGCGCGTGCGCACGATCGCGTATGCGGCACCGAGCGCGAATGCGACCGTCACGACGACCGACGCGACGGTCACGATCACGCTGTTGACCAGGTACAGGCCGAAGTCGTTCTGCACGACGAGGGCGTAGTTGGCGAGCGTCGGCGACAGCGGCGGGAACAGCGGGTTGGTCGAGAAGAACCCGGCCTGGCTGCGCAGGCTCGTGATCACGATGTAGTAGATCGGCACGATGATGATCGCGAGCCAGACGAAGCCCCCGATCGCCCCGAGCCAGTTCGGTCTCGTGCGCGCGGTCGAACGCGAGCGGGATGTCGCCCGGGCCCGCACGGGCGAGCCCGTCGTCGCGGATGCGGTCATCACACGCCCTCCTGGTCGCTCTGCATCCGGGCGAACCCGGTGAACTTGGTGAGGACGAACGCGAGGGCGAGCCCGACGACGACGAGGATGACCGCGAGAACGCTCGCCGGGCCCATCTGGTTGGCGGTGAAGCCCGTGAGGTACATATCGAGCGGGAGCAGCCGCGTCGCGTACCCCGGTCCGCCTCCCGTGAGGACGAAGACGGCGTCGAAGTACGTGAGGGATCCGGTGACCATGAGCGTCCCCGACGTGACGATCGTGTTCCGCAGCTGCGGAAGCGTGACGTAGAAGAACTGCTGCACGCGTCCCGCTCCGTCGATCGTCGCGGCCTCGTACAGGGAGGAGGGGATCTGTCGCACGCCGGCCTGGTACAGGAGGGTGTGGAAGGGCACGAACTGCCACGCGATCACGAAGATCACGACGTACAGCACGAGGTCGGGATTGCCGAGCCAGTCCTGCTTGAGGAACGGCAGTCCGAGCGCCGCCGCAACACCGAAGTTGGGGTCCAGGATCGCCTTGAACGCGATCGCGACCGCCGCCGACGAGAGCAGCAGGGGCACGAAGTAGAGCACGGCGAGCACCTCGCGATATCGCTGGCGCCCCGCGGTGAAGACCCCCAGCAAGAGGCTTATCGGGGTCTGCACGACGACCGAGACGAGCATGATCTTGCCCGTCAGGACGAAGGCGTTCCAGGTGACCGGGTCGGACAGGACCGAGGTCCAGTTCCCCAGTCCCGCCCACGTGATCTGGCTCAGCCCGTCCCACTGGGCGAAGCTCAGGACGACCGCGCCCCCGAGCGGCAGGATCGCGAACACGACGTACATGACGAGCGCGGGCACCGCGAGGAGCGGCGCGAGCGCGGGGCGGGGGCGCCGCAGCGGCGCCCCCGATCTCGATGCCGGAATGGTCGTCATGGTCACTCGAGCGTCTTGTTCATCGCGTCGGAGAACTGCTGCGGGGTGATCTGCTTGAGGAACACCTGCTGCAGGCTCGTCAGCAGCACGTCCGCCTGCTCCGGGCTCAGCGCCTGGTCCCACGAGAGCTGGAAGCTCGGCGCCTTCGACGCGAGCGAGTAGATCTTGCCGTAGTACTCGGGGTCGCTCGTCGCCTCGAGCTTGTCCTGGATTCCCTGCACGGGCGGCACGTTCGCGCTCTTGAGCAGGTCGGAGACGTAACTGCTGTCGAGCAGATCCTCCTTGATGTACTCCTCCGCGGTCTTCTTCTCACCGGGCGTGGCCTTCGAGGAGACGGACCAGTAGTTGCTGGGGTTGCCGACGACGTCGAGCGGATCGCCCTTGCCCCCCTTGACCGTGGGGAAGTCCAGGTAGCCGAGCTTGTGCGCGGCCAGGAAGTCGGGCGCGCCGCTCTGGACCGCCTGGTAGGCGCTCGGCAGCGCGAGCGTCATGGCGGCCTTGCCCGTGTACAGGAGGGCGATGTCGGCGCTGCTGTCGGTGGAGATCGAGCCGAAGCCGTCGACGAACCCGCCGGCGCTCACGAGCTGCTGGATCATCGTGTTGGCCTTGACGATCGCGGGGTCGCTCCATGCGTTCTTCTCGCCCGCGAGGACGCGCTGCATGACCTGCGGGCCGCCGAGCCGGTCGACGAGGTACTCCTCCCACATGAGGAGCGGCCACTTCGACGCGCCCGCGACGGTGAGGGGGGCGATCCCTTTCGCGCGGAACTTGGGCACGAGCGCCAGCAGGTCGTCCCACGTCCTCGGCGGCTTGACGCCCACCTGGTCGAAGAGGTCCTTGTTGTAGTAGATCATGACGGGCTTGAGGCCGTTGTTCGGCACCGCATACGTCTTGCCGTCGACCTGGCCCACGGCCGCGATCGAGGGCAGGAACCGGTCCTTGAGGGCCGGGTCGGCGGCGAGGTCGCTCAGATCCTCCACCGCGCCCGCGTCGACGTAGGACTTGAGCGTGCCGCCGCCCCAGCCGTAGATGAGCGTGGGCGCCTGGCCGGCGCCGACGGCCGTGCGGATCTTCTGCTTGTACGGGTCGTTGGCGAAGGACTGCACCGTGAACGGCGTCGACGGGTGTGCCTTGTTCCACCGGTCGAAGGAGTTGTCGAAGACGAACTCCGTCGCACCGCTGATCACCCACACGGTCGCGTTCGTGCCCTTGACGGATCCGTCCGAGGCGGCCGGGCCGGCCGCGCTCGGTCCGGCCGTCCCGCAGCCCGTGAGGGCCACAAGGGCGGCGAGGGCAGTGATGGCGAGCGCTGAGGCTCGCAAGCGTCGCACGGACATTGTGCGCCTTTCTTGTCGGTCGCGAAGGGATCGACGGTGCACGGCGGTGCCGACGGACCCGTCGGCGCCGCTCCTCTGTGAGCGCGTGCGCACCATCCGCCTGCGACGGTACGTTTCGTTGGGGATCCGCTCAACGTTCGTTCCGAGAAGCGGAACTTGCCTCCCCACCTGGGGAAAAGTTGCGCCGACACGTGCGCCGGGAGGCACCGAACGCGGCGGCGCGTGGCGTCCCCGCGCCTCCCACACAGTCGCGCGAACGCGCCCGACGCCTCCCACCGGGGCGACGCGCGACGACCCGGCGCTGCGGCCGGGGCGGGGCGAGGACGCTCAGCGGGCGGGCACCGCCGCGGGACGCTCGACGGTCGTCGTGAGCTCGACGACGCGGTGCTCGGCGCCGGCCACGAGCACCGACTCCATGATGTCGAGCACGTGCAGCGCGAGCTCGCCCGAGGCGCGGTGGGGCGTGCCCGCCGCGATCGCCTCAGCGAGGTCGACGAGGCCGATGCCGCGCCCGCCGTCCGGGAACCCCGCCGCGGGGGGCACCTGCCGCCACTCCGGCTCCGCCGTCGTGAACACCTCGACCGGCTCCGAGAAGCGGTTCGGATCCGGCACCGCGAGCGTGCCCTGCGTGCCGTAGAGCTCGAAGAGGGGCGCACGCGACGCCCACACCTCGAAGCTCACCGTGACCGTCGAGGAGACGCCGCTCGCGTGCTCGAGGATCGCCGACACGTGCGTGTCCACCTCGACCGGCACGGGAGTGCCCGCGCGCGGCCCCGTCGCGACGACGCGCTCCCGCGCCGAGCGCGTCGTCGACCCGGCCACGCGCACGACGGGGCCGAGGAAGGTGACGAGGCTCGTGAGGTAGTACGGGCCCATGTCGAGCAGCGGGCCGCCTCCCGGCTGGTAGTAGAACTGCGGGGAGGGATGCCACCGCTCGTGCCCGGGCGAGGACCAGTGCACGCTCGCGCCGACCGCGTCCCCGATCGCGCCGCCGTCGAGCACGGCGCGCGCCGTCTGGATGCCCGTGCCGAGCACGGTGTCGGGCGCGCAGCCGACGCGCACGCCGCGCTCGGCGGCGAGGCGCAGCACCTCGGCGCCCTGCGCGACCGTGAGCGCGAGCGGCTTCTCGCTGAAGACGTGCTTGCCGGCCTCGATCGCGCGCCGGTCGATCTCCGCGTGCGCCGCAGGGATCGTGAGGTTGAGCACGACGTCGACGCGCGGGTCGACGAGCAGCTCGTCGACCGTGAGGGCGTCCGCGCCCTGCTCGGCGCCCGCCGCGGCGGCCCGCTCGGCGTCGATGTCGGCGACGGCGACGAGCTCGAGCTCAGGCGTGCGCGCGAACGTCGCGAAGTACTGGGCGCTGATCGTGCCGACGCCGACGACGCCGACCCTCAGCGCGCCGCCCACAGCAGGCCCCTCTCGATGATCGTGCGCACCTGGGGCACCTCGAGCACCTCGACTCGGTGCCCGGGCGTCGAGACGAAGATGCGGCCCTTGCCCCACTGTCGCGTCCACACGGCGGGCGAGGTGATGGGCCGCGTCCACGGGTCCCACGGCCGCACGGCCTGCGTCGTCGTCGCGAGCACGTCGATGTAGTCGTCGTGCAGCACCCAGTACTGCTCGGTCACGAGCTCGAAGTCGTCGATGCCCTGGGTGATCGGATGGGTGCGGCCGAGCTCGGTGATCTCGATCCGGTGCGGCACGTAGTTGTCCGACTGCTCGCCCGTGCGCTCGTCCGGGTGCTTGCCGGGATGGGCGGCGAACTGGCCGCCGATGAGCTGCAGGTAGTCGGCCGTGTTGCGGTAGGAGTCCGCGATGCCCCCGTGCCATCCGGCGAGGCCCGTGCCGTTCTCGACGGCGGAGCGGAGCCCCTCGAACTCGTCCTTCTCGATCGTCGACATCGTGTTCGTCTGCACGATGAGGTCGACGTCGGCCATGAAGGCCTCGTCCGCGTAGACCGCGGGCGAGCCCTCGACGCGCACGGCGAACCCGTTCCGCTCGAGGAACGGGATGAAGAGATCGGTGGACTCGACCGGCTGGTGCCCGTCCCACCCCCCGCGGACGACGAGGGCCTGACGGGGGACGTGCGCGCTGCTGGACATGATCCTCGATCCGAGACGTGGTGGACGCCGGCGGGTAGCCGCGGCCGCCGCGCCGTGACCTCACGCTAGCCGCCGCGGAGGGAGAGGGACAAGTTGCCGCGCTCGACCGAAATGTTTCTCGGGCATCCGCATCGTCGCACGCCACCCGCTTCCGCCTCCTCGGCGGCCCCTCCCCCTGCTCCGCCCACGGACGAGCGGAGTGCCGTGGGGCGCGCGCCCCTCGAGCAGCTGCAGGATGGGTGAGTGATGAACCCGTCCCCGGACCAGCGCTGATGCGCGCCGCCGTCCTCCGCGCGCCCGGAGCGCCGCTCGCGATCGAGGACGTCCACCTCGACCCACCCCGCCGCGGCGAGCTGCGCGTGCGCATCGAGGCCGCGGGCGTGTGCCACACCGACTACCACTACATGACCGGCGACATGACGTGCCCGCTGCCGATCGTCCTCGGCCACGAGGGCGCGGGCGTCGTCGAGGAGGTCGGGCCCGGCTCCGCCGGCCGCGTGCACGTCGGCGAGCGCGTCGCGCTCCTGTGGCGGCCCCACTGCGGGCGCTGCGCGATGTGCGTGCGCGGCAACCCCGCGATGTGCGAGCTCGGACGCGTGCAGGCGACGACCGGCGGCCTGCCGGACGGCACCTCCCGGCTGAGCGAGGACGGCGCGACCGTGCACCACTTCCTCGGCGTGTCGTGCTTCGCGGAGCACGTCGTCGTGTCCGAGGACGCCGTCGTGCCCGTGCCCGACGGCGTCCCACCCGCGATCGCCGCGATCGCCGGCTGCGCCGTCATCACGGGCGCGGGCGCAGCGCTCAACGCCGTGCCGGATCCCGCGGGCACGGCGCTCGTCGTCGTCGGCGCGGGCGGCGTCGGGCTCGCCGCCGTCATGGGCGCGCGCCTGCGCGCAGCCGAGCCCGTGATCGTGCTGGACGTCGATCCCGGAAAGTTCGAGCTCGCGCGCCGCGTCGGCGCCGACGTGACGCTCGACGCGCGCGACCCCGCCGTCGTCGAGGCGGTGCTCGCGCTCGCGCCCTCCGGCGTGCCCGCAGTCATCGACGCCGTCGGCCGTCCGGAGACGATCGAGCGCTCGTTCGCGATGCTCGCCCCGACCGGCACGCTCGCTGTCGTGGGCCTCACGCGCGCCGACGCGCGCGTCGCGCTGCCCGTCAACGAGCTCGTGCAGCGCCAGAAGCGCGTCGTCGGGGCCCTCTACGGCGCGAGCAACCCCTTCGTCGACCTCCCGCGCATCTTCGCGCTCTACCTCGCCGGGCGGCTCCCGCTCGACGAGCTGCTCGGCGCGACGCGACCGCTCGAGGACGTCAACGACACGTACGCGGAGCTCGCGCGCGGCTCCGTCGGCCGCACGATCCTCGTGCCCTGACCCGTCCGGCCGGCCCCGCCGGCCCGCGCCCCTCGCGGGCCCCGCCCCCGTCCCCCGCGGGCCTCCTGCTCGCGCCGGCGTGTCTGGCGTGCGCGCCCGGAGTTCCGGCCGCGCGAGCCAGACACGCCGGCGCGTGCAGAGGGAGGAGGCGGGGCGGGGAGGGGGTCAGGCGGCGCAGGCGGGCAGCGGCGCGCCCGCGACGCCGGGCTCGACCGCGAAGACGGATCCCGCCTCCGGCTCGGCGTCCTCGCCGCGCCCCAGCCGCGATGTCGTGATGTAGAGCGTGCGCAGGTCGTCGCCGCCGAAAGCGCACGCCGTGACGTGGGCGACGGGCAGCTCGACGACCGCGTCGAGCGATCCATCCGGCGCGTACAGCTGCACGCGAGCGCCACCCCACAGCGCGACCCACAGGCCGCCCTCGGCGTCGACCGCCATCCCGTCCGGATGCCCGTCCCCCGCCTCGACGATCCGCGCGAACGTGCGGCGCGCGCCGAAGCCGCCGTCCGGCGCCACCTCGAACGCGTCGATGCGGTCGGTCGGCGTGTCGACGTAGAAGGCGGTCGCGCCCGCGGCGTCCCACTGCAGTCCGTTCGAGATCGTCACGCCCTCGAGCACGACGTGGCACGAGCGATCCGCGTCGAGACGGTAGAGCGTCCCGGCGCCCGGTGACCCGTCGTACGCCATCGTGCCGCAATAGAAGCGGCCCGCCGGGTCGCAGCAGCCGTCGTTCATGCGCACGCGCGGATCGTCCAGGACGGGCGGCAGGGTCTCGACGAGGGCGAGGGCGTCGTCGAGGATCGCGAACCCGTGCTCGATCGCGACGACGAAGCCGCCGGCACGACGCGCGCGGATCGCGGCCGCGACACGGTCCCCGACGGGATGCCGCTGCGGCGCCCCGGCCCCGGCTCCCGACCCGGCTCCCGCCCCCGAGCCGGCTCCCGGCGTCCACTCGAGCACGTCGCCCGCGAGCATGTCGACGTACAGGAGACGGCGCGCGGCCGCATCCCAGAACGGGCCCTCGGCGTGCGCGGCGACGCTCCCGGTCACACGCTCCGCTCGCGTCACGTCCGTCCCTTCGTCGACGATCCGGCTCCGCGCGGTACACGACCGCGCGTCGTCCGCCGCGCGCCACAGCGGGAGGCGAGCGACGTCGTCAGGGTACAGCCTCTGCAGCAGGCACCGGTTGCGTCCGATCGGCCCCCGCCTTCGGCGTCCCCCGCTGCTCGAGCTGCCGCCTCGCCACCACCCGGGACGATACGGTCCACGCGGATGCCGAACGGCCGTCCTGCACGGTTCTCGCGGATGGAGACGAGCGCTTCGCCCTTCGTCGCGGTGAGGGAGAGACCACACCCGCGTCGACGGTAGGCTCGACCGCGCGCACCGTCGCGCCCCTCGCCGCCACGAGGCCTGGAGCAGAAGCGAGAGAGACATCCCATGACCCTTCGGATCGGCATCCTCGGCGCCGCCGGCATCGCGCCCGCCGCCGTCATCCGCCCCGCCCTGCGGCGCACCGACGTCGAGGTGCGCGCGGTCGCCTCCCGCCGCGCGGGCGCGGCGCGGGAGTACGCGGACCGCTACGGCATACCCGTCGCCCACGACTCCTACGAGTCGCTGCTCGCCGACCCCCAGGTCGACCTCGTCTACAACGCGCTGCCCCCCTCCGAGCACGCCGACTGGTCGATCGCCGCGTTGCGGGCGGGCAAACACGTGCTGTGCGAGAAGCCGTTCGCGATGAACGCGCGCGAGGCGCAGGCGATGGTCGCCGTCGCGCGCGAGACGGGCCTGCGGCTCATCGAGGCGTTCCACGACCGGTACCACCCGCTCAGCGCGCGCGTCGCCGAGATCGTCGGCTCCGGCCGTCTCGGCACGCTGCGCACGCTGCGCGCGGTCTTCGCGGCGTCGATCCCGTTCAGCGACTCCTCGATCCGGCACGTGCCCGAGCTCGGCGGCGGCGCCCTCATGGACCTCGGCTGCTACCCCGTCCACTGGCTGCGCGCGCTGCTCGGCGAGGAGCCGGAGGTCACCGGCGCGACCGCGACGACGAACCCGCTCGGCGCGGACCAGTCGATCGAGGCGACCCTCGCGTTCCCGTCCGGCGCGGTCGCGACGGTCGCCGCGAGCATGGACGACGGGCCGCTCGTGCAGACCCTCGACGTCGAGGGGGACGATGGACGCCTGCACGTCGAGGGCCTCGTCTTCCCGTGGCGGGGACACACCATCCGCGAGGAGACAGGGCGCGTCGACCGATCGGAGACCGTGGCCGGCGGCGAGACGTACGACCACCAGCTCGCCGGGGTCGTCAACGCCATCACGACGGATGCGCCGGCGCTCACCGAGGGCGAGGATCCGATCGCGAACATGCGCGTCATCGACGCGATCTATGCCGCGGCCGGCATATCCCGCGACCTCCGCTGACCCCCGGTCCCCGGTCCGCCGCCCGCCGCCCCGCCAACGGCCGAAGTGTGAGTGCGCCCGGCGGCGCGCGGCGGCGTCAGTCGAGCCAGAGCTCGCGCGGCGGCGTGAGCGCGGCGAGCTCGTCCCAGAGGTCGTCGGGCACGTCGACCGCGAGCAGGGCGAGGGTCTGCCCCACGCGCCCGGCCGACGAGATGCCCACGACCGTCGAGTCGACGAACGACGCTCGCGCCGAGAACTGGAGCGCCGCGGCCGCGAGCGGCACGCCTCGTGCCTCGCACGCCTCCCTCATCGCGCGCGCACGCTCGGCGATGAGGCCGTCGCGCTCGCCGTACGCGTACTTGGGCTGCGCCTCCGGACCCTTCACGAGGATCCCGCCGCCGTAGGGCGCCGCGTTGACGACCCCGACGCCGCGCTCGGCCGCGTCCTGGAAGAGGTCCTCGGCCGAACGATCCATGAGCGTGTAGCGGTTGTGCGACAGCACGACCTCGAACACGTCCGTGTCCAGGTAGCGGCGCAGGAGGTGCACGGGGCCGCCCGCGACGCCGATGTGGTCGACGAGGCCGCTCTCGCGCAGGGCGTCAAGCGCCGTCACGGGGCCGTCGGGGGCCATGCCCTCCTCGAAGGTGATGCGCTCGGGGTCGTGCAGGTAGAGCAGCTCGAGGTGGTCGAGCCCGAGCCGCTCGAGGCTCTCCTCGACGGACGCGCGCACGCGCGCCCCCGAGAAGTCGCCCGTCTCCGGGTCGGGGTCGACCTTCGTCGCGAGCACGAAACCCTCCGGCAGCCCGCCGCGCCGACGGATGGCCGCGCCGATGCGCTTCTCGCTCTCGCCGTGCTCGCCGTAGCCGTTGGAGGTGTCGAGGAAGCGGATGGGGCTGTCGAAGACCGCCTCGACCGCCGCGATCGCGCGCTCCTCCTCGACCTCGTAGCCGTACAGCCGGGCCATGCTTGCGAGCGGGCTCGTACCGATGCACACGGGCGTGACGAGGATGCCGGTGTCGCCGAGGGGACGCGGCGCGAGGGGGATGCTCATGCTGCCCGACCCTACTCGCCGGCGTCGACCCCACTCGCCGGCCCCGACCCTAGTCGCCGGCCCCGCGCCTCACGATGCGAGGCGGACGTCCGTGAGCGCGCGCGTGCTGTTCCGCACGACGAGTCGCGTGGCGAGGTCGAGGCGCAGGTTGTCGTCCTGGCGCTCGTGTCGCAGTCGCAGCACGAGCCGTGTCGCCTCCTCCGCCATCTCGGTGAGCGGCTGGCGCACGGTCGTGAGCGGGGGTCCCGCCCACTTCGCGATCTTGAGGTCGTCGTAGCCGACGACCGAGAGCTCGTCGGGGATCGACACCCCGCGCGCTCGCGCGGCCTCGTAGACGCCGAGCGCATGCAGGTCGCTGCTCGCGAAGATCGCCGTCGGCGGCGTCGGCAGGTCGAGCAGCTCACCGCCGCGCACGACGCCGTCCTCGTGGTGGAATCCCCCGCCCACGACGTACTCCGGTCGGTGCTCGATGCCCGCCGCGTCGAGCGCCGCGCGGTATCCGGAGAGCCGGGCGGTCGAGCACATCATGTCGTCCGGGCCTGTGATGATCGCGATCCTGGTGTGGCCGAGCTCGATGAGGTGGCGCGTCGCGAGGAAGCCGCCGGACCAGTTGGCGGACCCGATCGCGGGCACGTCGGGCGCGGGGTCGCCCGCGGGATCGACGATGACGAAGGGGATGTTGCGCGTACGCAGCCGGTGCTTGTGGTCCACGGAGAGGTCGGAGAAGATGAGGATCACGCCCGCCGGACGCCGGCGCAGGACGCCGTCGATCCAGTCCGGGCTCGGCGAGTGGCGGTCGCCGCTCTCCGTGAGCACGACGCTCATGCCGTTCTCGCGCGCGATGCGCTCGACGCCGGCGATGATCTCGATCGCCCACGCACTGTCGATCTCGCTGAACACGAGCTCGATGAGGGGCACGGTGGCCTCGGGCGAGGTGCGTCGGTTGTAGCCGTGGTCGCGCAGGAGCTCCTCCACGCGGGAGCGAGTGGCGTCGGAGACGCCCGCGCGGCCGTTGAGGACCTTCGAGACGGTCGAGATCGACACGGATGCGTCGGCGGCGACCCGCGAGAGCGTCGTCCGGCTCGGCCGCGTCGTCGCTTCACCCGACATGACGACAACTGTAGCGGCGTCCGTTCCCCGCCATCCGGCGACGGCGCCTCCCCAGCCCGCCCCTCGGGACGCGGCGACGCCCAGCGCTCCGCCAGCGCTGAGCGCCCTTGACCCCCGTTTCCGCGCAAACGTATACTGCCGCGGTTACAACAGTTTCGTCACCGAGAACGAAACTTTCAGGACCAAGGGTGGTGACGATGGCGTCGTCGAGTCCGGGATCTCCCGTGGAGCCCCTCCCTTGGCGGGACCCCTCACGAGGCACCGACGAGCGCGTCGCCGACCTCATCGGGCGGATGACGCTGCGCGAGAAGCTCGGCCAGCTATACGGCCTGTGGGTCGGGGCCGCGACCGGCAACGAGGGCGTCGCACCGCACCAGAACGACCTCGGCGAGGAGGTCGACCTCGACGAGCTCCTCCGGCACGGGCTCGGCCAGCTCACGCGCGCCTTCGGCACGAGCCCCGTCGACCCGGGCGAGGGCGCCGCGGCGCTCGTGGGCGTGCAGCGCCGCATCGCCTCCGCCAACCGCTTCGGCATCCCCGCCCTCGTGCACGAGGAGTGCCTCGCGGGCTTCACGACGTGGAAGGCGACCGCGTACCCCGTGCCGCTCTCGTGGGGCGCGACCTTCTCCCCCGACCTCGTGCGCGAGATGGCGCGGCGCATCGGCGAGAGCATGCGCGCCGTCGGCGTGCACCAGGGGCTCGCGCCCGTGCTCGACGTCGCACGCGACGCGCGGTGGGGCCGCACCGAGGAGACGATCGGCGAGGACCCCTACCTCGTCGGCACGATCGCGACCGCGTACGTGCAAGGACTCGAGTCCGCGGGCGTCGTCGCGACGCTCAAGCACTTCGCGGGATACTCCGCCTCGAGGGGCGGGCGCAACCTCGCACCCGTCTCGATGGGGCCGCGCGAGCTCGCCGACGTCGTGCTGCCGCCGTTCGAGATGGCGGTGCGCGAGGGCGGCGTGCGATCGGTCATGCACTCCTACGCCGAGGTCGACGGTGTGCCCGCGGCCGCCGACGAGCGCCTGCTCACGGGGCTCCTGCGCGACACGTGGGGCTTCACGGGCACGGTCGTCGCCGACTACTTCGGCATCGGCTTCCTCAAGCTCCTGCACGGCGTCGCGGGCACATGGGGCGAGGCCGCCGCGCTCGCGCTCACGGCGGGCGTCGACGTCGAGCTCCCGAGTGCCAAGGCGTACGCAGAGCCGCTGCTCGAGGAGGTCGAGCGCGGCGCGGTGCCGGAGGCGCTCGTCGACCGCGCCCTCGAGCGAGTGCTGCGACAGAAGCTCGAGCTCGGCCTGCTCGACGAGGAGTGGGATCCCGTGCCGGCGGCGCTGCGCGATCGCGCCGGCGTCGACGCGGCCTCCGCGAGCGGCACGATCGACCTCGATCCGCCCGAGGACCGCGCCCTCGCGCGCAGGATCGCCGAGCGCGCCGTCGTGCTCCTGCGCAACGAGGGCGTGCTGCCGCTGCGCGGCTCCGAGCGGCTCGCCGTCGTCGGCCCGGTCGCGGACGACCCCATGACGATGCTCGGCTGCTACTCGTTCCCGAGCCACGTCGGCGTGCACCACCCCGAGCTCCCGCTCGGCGTCGAGCTGCCGACCGTGCTCGCGAGCCTGCGCGCGGAGCTGCCCGAGGCGAGCGTCGACGTCGCCCTCGGCTGCACGGTCGACGGGGAGGACGCGTCGGGCATCCCCGCCGCGGCCGCCACGGCCGCCTCCGCCGACGTCGCGATCGTCGCGGTCGGCGACCGCGCAGGTCTCTTCGGGCGCGGCACATCCGGCGAGGGATGCGACGCGGCGACCCTCGAGCTGCCGGGGCGCCAACGGCAGCTGCTCGAGGCCGTGCTCGACACGGGCACGCCCACGGTCGTCGTCGTGGTCTCCGGCCGGCCGTACGCGCTCGGCACGGCGCCCGCGCGCGCCGCCGCGATCGTGCAGGCGTTCTTCCCCGGCGAGGAGGGGGGTCCCGCGATCGCGCGCATCCTCAGCGGAGCCGTCGACCCGTCCGGACGGCTGCCCGTGAGCATCCCCGCACGCCCGGGCGGCGAGCCGTGGACCTACCTCGGCCAGCAGCTCACTCGGCGCAGCGAGGTCTCCGCGATCGATCCGACGCCCGCCTACCCGTTCGGCGCAGGCCTTTCCTACACGAGCGTCGAATGGTCGGCGCCCACCGTCGAGGGGCACGCTCCCGGCGGCAGCGCCGTCGAGTTCCCGACCGACGGGCGCGTGCGCGTGGGCGTCACGGTGCGCAACGCGGGGGATCGCGCGGGCGCGGAGGTCGTCCAGCTCTACGTGCACGACCCCGTCGCCTCCGTCACGCGTCCGGTCACGCGCCTGCTCTCGTTCGCCCGTGTCGAGCTCGAGCCGGGCGCGAGCGCGACCGTGGGGTTCGGCGTGCCCGCGGACGTCGTCTCGTTCACGGGCCGCGACGGCGTCCGGATCGTCGAGCCGGGCGACCTCGAGCTGCGCCTCGGTGCCTCGAGCGAGGACACGCGCTTTGCGATCGCGACGCGTGTGGTCGGCTCCGTGCGCGTGGTCGACCACACGCGCGAGCTGCACTGCGCGGTGACCGTCGCCGCGGCGCGGTAGCGGCAGCGCCGTGCCCGCGCGTGCGCCCGCCCCGCCGTTTGTGACAACACGCGCGGGGAGTCCCCGCGCGCGTGTCACAAATGACGGAAGAGGGGAGGGCGGGGCGGGCGGCTCCCGCTAATATGTTGTCAGGTCCAACAATTGCGGGACTCCTCCGGCGACGACGCCCGAACAGATAGGAACACCATGGCACCGCAGCCCACGCGCGACGACAAGTTCTCCTTCGGTCTGTGGACCATCGGCTACAACGGGACCGACCCGTTCGGCGGCCCGACGCGCCCGCCCCTCGACGTCGTCGAGGCGGTCGAGAGGCTCAGCGAGCTCGGCGCGTGGGGGCTCACCTTCCACGACGACGACCTCTTCGCCTTCGGCTCGACGGACGCCGAACGGCAGACCCAGATCGACCGCCTCAAGCAGGCGATGGCCGACACGGGCATCGTCGTGCCGATGGTCACGACGAACCTCTTCAGCGCGCCCGTCTTCAAGGATGGCGGCTTCACCTCCAACGACCGAGCCGTGCGCCGGTTCGCGCTGCGCAAGGTGCTGCGCAACATCGACCTCGCCGCGGAGCTCGGAGCGACGACGTTCGTCATGTGGGGCGGCCGCGAGGGCGCCGAGTACGACTCCGCCAAGGACGTGCGCGCCGCGCTCGAGCGCTACCGCGAGGCCGTCAACCTGCTCGCGCAGTACGTCACCGACAAGGGATACGGCATCCGGTTCGCGATCGAGCCCAAGCCGAACGAGCCGCGCGGCGACATCCTGCTGCCGACCCTTGGCCATGCCCTCGCCTTCATCAACTCGCTCGAGCACCCCGAGCTGGTCGGCCTGAACCCCGAGGTAGGGCACGAGCAGATGGCCGGACTCAACTTCGCCAGCGGCATCGCCCAAGCGCTGTACCACGACACGCTGTTCCACATCGACCTTAACAGCCCGCGC